>CAJXNH010000012.1 GCA_913057245.1 uncultured Phaeodactylibacter sp. | reverse complement strand
CAATTCTCAAATTATCTCAAATCGTTATTTGTATGAGTGTTGAAACCATCAATAATCTGCAGCTCATTAAAGAAAGTGCGCGCGACTTCGCTGAAAACTACATCCGTCCTCACGTTATGGAGTGGGACGAGTCCCAGGAATTCCCGGTAGAAGTGTTCCAGCAAATGGGACAGTATGGATTCCTTGGCGTATTGGTGCCAGAAAAGTACAACGGATCCGGGCTGGGCTATCAGGAGTACATCACCGTGATCGAAGAAATCGGTAAGGTGTGCGGATCGATTGGGCTTTCCGTGGCTGCCCACAACTCTCTGTGCACCAATCATATCCTGATGTTTGGTAATGAGGAGCAAAAGCTAAAGTACCTGCCCAAGCTGGCTACCGGCGAATTTATCGGTGCCTGGGGCCTTACAGAACCCAATACCGGGAGTGATGCCGGGCGCATGAAGACGGTTGCAGAACAAGATGGCGACTACTACGTGCTCAACGGCGCCAAGAACTTCATCACCCACGGTAAGTCCGGACACGTTGCTGTTGTCATTGCCCGTACCGGCGAGCCACTGGATAGCCACGGTATGACCGCCTTCATCATTGAACGGGGCACACCGGGCTTCGAAGCCGGCAAAAAGGAGAACAAGCTGGGCATGCGCGCCAGCGAAACGGCAGAACTGATCTTCAATGACTGCCGGGTGCACAAAAGCCAAATTCTCGGTGAGGTAGGCGATGGCTTCATTCAGTCCATGAAAATCCTGGATGGCGGCCGGATCTCCATCGCCGCTCTCGCACTTGGCATTGCCAAAGGCGCCTACGAGGCATCCGTACAGTACTCCAAGGAGCGGCAGCAGTTTGGCAAGCCGATTTCCTCCTTCCAGGCCATCGGCTTCAAGTTGGCTGATATGGCGACTAAGATCCAGGCAGCTGAGCTGCTCACCCGCAAAGCCGGGCGCATGAAGGACAATGGCGAGCGGGTAACCAAAGTATCCGCCATGGCCAAGTACTACGCTTCTGAAGCTTCCGTGGCGATTGCCAATGAGGCTGTTCAGATTTTCGGCGGCTATGGCTATATCAAAGATTTCCCTGTGGAGAAATACTACCGGGATGCCAAGCTTTGCACCATTGGAGAAGGCACTTCTGAGATTCAGAAACTGGTCATCTCCCGCGAGGTGTTGAAGGAAGGATAAAAAGAAAATGGGGGAATCAGCATTATAACTGGTTTCCCCATTCTAATTTCAACTGTAGAGCAGCACGCACCGCTTTACCCGCCCAGCCAGGTCCGAAAATCACTTACCCGGTCCCGGCTTACTGTCGTCTCTTCCCCATCCTGCAGCTTAATTTTCAGACGGGCATTGGAATAAACCGTCGTTTGGTCAATCGCCTCAATATGGACGATGTACTGCCGGTTGGTCCGGAAGAAGTGCTTTGGATCAAGCAGGGCTTCGAGTTCCTCCAGGGTATACTCCAGCGCATGCTTTTTGCCATCTGCATGGCGAATCCAGGTCGTTTTATGCTCCGTGAATAGATATCTGATGTCTTCTGCCCGAATGCTCAGGAACTGATGCCCTGTTTTCACCACAAAGCGTTCTTTGTATCGCCTTTGCATGGATTGCAACAACTGCTCCACCTGCTGTAGTTGAACCGTAGGCTGCCCAAATTTCTCCTTCAAATCTTCATACTGTGCCAGCGCCTGCTCCAGGTCGCCCTTTCCAATCGGCTTGAGCAAATAGTCAATACTATTGACCTTAAAGGCTTTCAGCGTGTACTGATCGTAAGCCGTCGTGAAAATGACCGGACAGGGGACCTTTACCGATTCAAATACCTGAAAACTAGCTCCATCCGCCAATTGTATGTCAAAAAAAGCCAGATCAGGTTGTGCGCCCGCTTTAAAATAACCCACTGCATCTTCCACGGTATCCAGAATGGCGAGGGTTTCAATCTCCGGCCGGAGCTTTTCCAACAGCAGCTGCAGGCGCTCTGCCGCAAGTGCTTCGTCTTCGAGGATAAGTACACGCATTACTGTTCGTTGAGTTGAAGAATGGGGACTTTCACAGAAAAGGCACCATCAGCCGTTTCCACTTCCAGGGACTGCCCGCACAGATAGCGGTAGCGTTCCTGAATATTAGGCAGCCCTACGCCCAGGGAGGTCTGCTGATTTCCCTTTAGCTGTAGGGAATTTTTGATCGTTAGCGTGCCATTTTGCCGGGTGATCGACAGGTGCAGGGGCTGCTTTTTGGAAGCGATGTTGTGCTTTACCGCATTCTCGGCCAGCATTTGAAGGGTCAGGGGCACGACGGCATCGGTTGGCTCTACGTCCACTGCGGTCTCCACTTTCAGTGATTCTCCAAAGCGGATTTCCAACAGGAAGAGGTAGGCCTTCAGCATTTCCATCTCCTGCTCCAGTGAAATCAGCTCCTGCTGCTGTGTTTCCAGAACATAGCGGTACACTTTAGACAGCTGTTGGATGAACTCCGCAGCCAGGTCGGGGTCTTTATAGACCAGGTTAGACAACACATTGAAACTGTTGAACAGAAAATGTGGATTGACCTGGTTTTTGAGGGCTTCATACTTGGCGGCCAGGGCGGCCCGTTTATGCTCCTCGGCTTCCTTGAATGAGGCTTTCCAGGCGAGGAAAAAGCCGCGGCCATGCAGGAAAGTCCCCACGAATAAAGTGATCAGCACTACCGTCAGCGGGAAGGTATAGCCCACATTCTTCAAAGCCTGCAAAGGAGCGATGCCATAAACCAGACCCGCATAAAGGAAAAGCACCAGCATGGCCACAACGAGCGAATAGAGCACCATCAGGACCAGGCTGACCACCACACGTTTAGCGGGAGCTTCCAGCCAGGGTATTTTGGTATCCAGCCATTGAACCAGCATCCCGCTGCCCACGCCAATGAGCACCCAAAGCATACCGTTCACCGTGAAATTGGACAAAAATTCCACCCACTCCCCTTCGGCAAGCAAATACCAGCCGAAGGTGAGGGTGATGGCACCCCCACCCAGCAGGAATTGTTTGAGGAGGCTTTTCCACCTCAGGTCTCGCGTCCAGTTGTCGCTTTTACTTGGCATTACTTTTCTTCTTTTTCCAGTTTAGCAGTAGCCTGTTCCAGCAGTTGTTGATTGAAATAGCTGCCCCAGGCCGGGTGCATTGGCGACGCAGGCTCGTAGCTTTCGAACCGTTCCGCTGCTTTTTCCAGATAGGATACCGCACGCTCCGGTCCGCCGCCATACATAGCAGGCATATAAAACAAGTGCATGCCCATCAGGTGGTAAGCCCTTGGATGATCAGGCCCGGCTTCGATAGCTGTTTGGTAAGCGGCTACGCTCTGCGGGCTGTACATTGGGCCATTGCCCATAGGGTCCGCCCAGATATGCCCTGTGTAAATATAACCCTGTAGGGCGAGAATTTCCGGATTTTCGGGAGAGATCTCTTTGGCTTTATCCAATGCGCCCTGCGCTTTTTCCAGGAAAGCGGTGATTTGATCCGGCTTGCCCTGCTGCATGGCGCCTACCGCTTGCATGATGTGGCAGTAAGACTGATAGTAAGCCGGCAACCATTCGCCTTCCGGTGCGGCAGCGGTGATGCGCTCGAAGGTATTGGCAGGGGCGGAAAAATCCCGGGTTTGCTCGGCCGCTTGCAGCTCGCCCACTGCTTTTTCCATGGCGGCAGTGTACCGGTCGTTTTGTGCGAAGGTGGAAAGAGAAAGCACTAAGCTGAAAAGAAAGATTAAAGCTCTCATGATAGTTGGATTTTTATGATGTAAAAAATTAGTTGCTAAAGGTGCTGCCTTCGCCTATGGAGACAAAGACGCCCACGAAAAAGAACCTTGGGGCCGGCGGGCGGATAGCCGTGGAAGTAAACCGCCCGTTGGGGTCCGGCTGATTGCCGAACCGCTCCCCGAAGGACTGCTCAAACCCGAGTACATTACTCACTGAGGCGTGCACGATGGTGAAATGCCCGAACAGCTCGGTCAGGTAACTCAGGTTGAGGCTGAGGTCCTGAAAAGTGGGGGTACGCAAATCGTTAAACCGCGGGGTATTTGGATCATCATAGGGCCTTGGGCTGCCGAGCGTGTAGGTCAGCCCCACATTAGTCTGCAGCTCCTGAATCCAGTGCTTGTAGACCACCGACAGGTTGTGCTTTGCCGCAAAATCAGGCGTGGTAGCCACCGGAAAATCTTCATAGTGGCGCTCCGTATCCAGGTAAGAATAGGACACCCAGAAGTCGCCGTTGGGAATGCTCACCCGGTCCCGGTAGAAGAGGTCCAGCCCGCGGGCGTAGCCTTCACCGGAGTTCTCTGCCAGCCAGGGAGTGCCGGCAGGAAGCTGCACCAGGTTTTGATATTCCTTGTGATAAAGCTCTGCCCGGATCGTACGCCCCCCTTTTCGGTACTGATAATTGACCAGAAAATGGTCTGCCCGCTCCGGGCTCAGGTTTTGGGTAAACCGCAGCCAGTCTTGCTGTGGCGCCTGGTAAAAATGTCCGTAGGCAAAGGCAAACTGTCCGCCCTGACCGGCTTTGTAGGCCAGGGAAAGGCGTGGGGACAGCCGGTTGGCGTCAAGCAGGTTGTACCGGTCTGCCCGAAGGCCTGCCCGCAGCGCGACTTTTTCGCCCAGATAACCTTCCGTTTCTGCAAAGGCCGAGATATAGTCTTCCTGAAAGGCACTTTGGATGTCCGATTCTGTGTCTTGGTAGTGCTCTTCAAAGTCACTGTGTATCCACTCGGTTCCGAGCTTCAGCGCCCAGTCGTTTTCAAAGTAGCGGATGGCAACGGCGCGGCCCTGCATCATGGCGTTTGACCGGTCAACCGAAAAACGCTGATCTATGCGCTCACTATCGTATCCGGCGGCAAGGCCAGCATCCAGCTGCCATTCTTCATTAATCAATTGGTGATAAGTGGCGCTGCCGTAGTAGTTATCGTTTTGCAGGCTCAGCAGGGACTGTTCAGTTGGGTTTTCCGGCAGGGGGTGCCGCATGGAGAAGCCCGACCACTGTGCATTGGCCTGTGCTTTGAGCAGGGCGCCATTGCTCATTTTTTGGCGGAAGCCCACCTGTGCGCCCTGTGCCGTGACCGGGTCTTCCCAGTCGATATTCTGAGGGACGAGCCGGGTGTAAGGTCCCAGATTGGTATAGTCCACGCCAGCCGAAAGTGCGCTGTTTTCCCAACGCTCGGTATGACTCACTCCTGCGCCGATAGTCATCATAGACAAACTTGTAACGGAAGCTTCCGGCAGGTCTTTAGTCTGCAAAACCAGGGCGGAGGAAAGGGCATCGCCATAAGCGGCAGAGTACCCGCCTGTGCTAAAGGCAGTCCCTTTGAACAGGAAGGGGGAAAAGCGCCCACGGACCGGTAAATCTGGTACATTGCTCGTGTAAGGATTGGGCACCCGAAGCCCGTCAATAAAGGTCTGCGTCTCATGGGCATCACCGCCGCGTACGAATATGCGCCCGTCTTCGGCATTGGACTGCGTGCCCGGCAGGGTATTGAGGGCAGCTACGATGTTGCCGTTGGAGCCCGCCGTGGTGACGATATCAATGGGCTTCAGCAATACCGCTTTTTTCTCATCGCTCGCCTCAAAAGCACCTGCAGAGATAACGACCTGCTGCAGTTCGCTTGCCTGCGGCTTCAGGCGGAATTCCAGCCACAGGCTGTCTTTCCCGGTTGGAATGAGCTGCTCAAGCTGCTGAAAACCGATGTAGGACACCACAAGCGTCAGGCTGTCGCCAGGCAGATAAGGCAGGTGGAATTGTCCATCCGCATCTGTGGAAGTCCCATCAAAAGTGCCTTTGATGTACAAGTTCGCTCCTACTGCCGGCTCCGTTTTGCCAGTCAGTACCCGCCCGGCCAGGATGGACTCCCCGTGCAGGGCGGTAGTCAGGATTAGAAATGCAGCAAGGAAAAATGTCGGTTTCATCTCGGTTGCTTTTGATCCAAAACTGCTGGTTATGCAGCGTTTGGGCAAAAACAACTGGCTGAATTGCACTCAGAGGTGGCTGAATTGCAGATTAGCGTATGGGAATCAACCGCGTCAAATAAACCGACCGCCCCGCCTGCACCAAAGCCACGTACTGCCCCGGCGGCACTTCAGACAATTGCAGGGTGTTGCTCCCCTGTGCTAAAGCATAGCTTGCCACGCCCTTGCCATCAATACTGAACACCTGGCAGGTGAGGCTGTCGGGAAGACCGGGCGGCACTTCAACCGAAAGGGTACGGTTCCCCAGGTAATTTAGCTGAATAGCGGGCGTTTCCTGTATGAGTTGGGGTTCGACGGATGTCGTTGCTGCCCCAAACCAGTCCATACCGCCATTGTCCAAAACGGCTCCGCTGAAATCGAAAAAGGTAGCATTCTCCTTGTGCGAGCCCTGCCCCCAGGGCGTATGGCAATCCGTACTCACCCAGGCCGGCTCCCAATAGAAAAGCCCGGAACCACCATTGCTGCGGATTGCTGCATCCAAATCCAGCATCCATTGTTTTTGGGCCTGCGGGCTGATCGGGGCGTAGTCCGGATGGGCGGTGGTGAGAATATTAGATGCCTCATCTGCCCAGTCCAGAGTCCAGGGGTATCCGGTTTCGAAGATCATCACCTCTTTATCCGGATAGGCTTCCCGGAGGCTACTGATCATACTGCCCGTTTGTTGAATAGTGGCGGGCATGTGCCACTGCCAGTAATACGAAAGCCCGATGATGTCAAAATCCGTGACACCGTGATCGGTGAAGTCTTCCATCAGCCAATGGGCATTAGTGGGGCCGGCAATGTGCAGGGCAGTGCGGATATTTTGCCCGGTAGCGGCTTCCACATCAGCCACCGCCTGTAGTCCGGTTTGAAAAAGTGGACCATTACGGTCCCAGTCGAGCACCCAGCCTGCATCATTCACGGCGATGGGCAATAGAATTCCCCGGTTGGTTTCGTTGCCCACCTGTACCATTTCCGGAAGCAGCCCGCGCTCGTGCATCGCCATGAGGTTGCTGTGAATATAGTTGTACAAGGAGTCCTGTAGTACCGGCAGATCATCAGCCACCGGTGCCCAGGCGGCGGGTATCCACTGCCGGCCGGGATCAGCCCAAAAGTCAGACAGGTGAAAGTCCAGCAGGATTTGCATACCCGCTGCCCTCGCCCGCTCTGCTGAACGGCAAACGTCTTCAAAATCGCTGTAGCGCTGCCCGGCGTTGAGGGTGTCATACCAGCTTGGCGTGTGCCAGAGGCGTAAGCGGACGATATCACAGCCCGCATTGGCGAACAAAGCGTAGGGGTCTTGGGCCTCCCCGTTCAGAGTTAAGACGGCTCCGCAATCTTCCATTTCATTGACATAGGACAAATCCGCACCCCGAAGGAAGTCTTCCTGTGCGCTACCCCAAAAGGGCAGCAGCAGGGCGAAAAAACAAAGTCGGACAAACGAATTAAACATGTTGGTCAATTAAAATCGTGTTCCCGTCCGGGTCTGCCAAAACGATACTCGCCGGGCCTTCGGTACTTTCATCGGCCTCTTGTACTAGTTTAAGCCCTTTAGTTTTCAGGGCTTTTTGAATCGCACGAACGTCGTCAAAGTCCTCCAAGGCCTGCGCATTAGCATCCCACCCCGGGTTGAAAGTGAGGATATTTTGCTCAAACATACCCTGGAATAGTCCAATCAGGGTGTCGCCGTTTTTCATGATGAGATAGTGCTTTTCCTGATCTCCACCGAACACTTCAAAGCCCAGTTTCTCATAGAAAACTTTGGAAGCTTCGAGGTCCTTGACGCTCAGGCTTAATGAAAAGGCTCCGAGTTGCATAGGTTTTAGTTTTAGTGAGCCTTTAAGGTAGCTATTTTGTGGTAGGAAATAAAATCTGTAAGTGAGTGAATAGCCTGGTTGAATGGGTGAGCACATTGATTTGGCAGGAGGCTAATTTGAAGCCGGATTGATACAATGGTGCTGGTAGACCAAGAGTGTACTATACATAAAATTAACACAACTCCTCTTCTGAGCATACTAGAATTTACAAAAAGGTAAACATAACATAATACTCATTATCAGGTATGTTGAAAGCATGGATTCTATCTTGGTCAAAAATCTATTAATTATGAAACGAAACACCAACCTAACACTCTTATGGTGCCTTGCACCTTTTTTTCTATTTGCGCAATCCGAGACAGGCATCATCCGTGGAACCATTTCGGATGAACTTGGCCTGGGCTTAACTGGGGCAAGCGTTTATTTAGATGATTTGTCTAACGGTACAGTTACCAATGTAAATGGTGACTTCACCCTGTTTAATGTGCCAACCGGAGTCCAGTCCCTTACCATTAGCTTCATAGGCTATGGTACTTCCAACCAGCAGGTAGAGGTCTCAAAAGGAGAAACTGCACTTTTGAACGTATCGCTTAACCCGGGGGTGACTTCCGGAGCGGAGGTACTTGTTTTGGGTGACCGCCTCAAAGGACAGGCCAAAGCCATCAACCAGCAGCGCGCAAATTCTAACATTACCAACATCGTAGCTGCGGATCAAATTGGACGATTTCCGGATGCCAACATTGGGGACGCTATGAAGCGTATCCCAGGCATTACCATGCAAAATGACCAGGGAGAAGCCCGCGACATCATTATCAGAGGCATGGCACCTCAACTTAACTCCGTGAACCTGAACGGTGAGCGTATCCCTTCTGCGGAAGGAGACAACCGCCGGGTACAGATGGACCTTATTCCTGCGGACATGATCCAGACCATTGAGGTGAATAAAGCGGTACTGCCAGATATGGATGCAGATGCCATTGGGGGTTCTGTAAACCTGGTCACTAGAAAAGCACCAAGTGACCTCAGGTTATCCGGTACAGCAGCAAGTGGGTACAGCCCCATTACCGAGCAGCCGATCTGGACAGGCTCCATTATTGCAGGCAACAGATTTTTAAATGACAAATTGGGCGTTATCGTTTCCGGGTCCTACAACAATATTGATTATGGGTCTGACAACGTGGAAGCGGTTTGGATAGATACCGACGAAGGAGCCGTAATTGACGAATTTGATATCAGAAAATACTTGGTGCAAAGGGTTAGGCGCAGTGCCTCTGTTAACCTGGATTACGACTTCAATGCCAACCACAGTATCGCTTTTTCCGGTATGTATAACTGGAGGGATGATTGGGAAAACAGATTCCGCATGCGCGTAAGCAGGCTTGAGGATGCTTTCGAGGATGGCGACTTCACCCGGACTGGCCCCGGACAGTTTACCGCACCTGCTCGTGTAGAGTTCCAAACTAAGGGCGGATTGGATAGCGATCGGGTTCGGTCAAGAAGGCTCGAAGATCAGCGAATGATCAACTACACCGTAAGCGGTGAGCACCTGTTCAATAAGCTTAAAGCCACCTGGAATTTAACCTACGCCAAAGCTTCGGAAGAAAGGCCCAACGAGCGGTACATCAGTTTCCGGGAAGGAAACCAGATGGTTGACATTGACGTTTCAGACCCGATGGAACCTTTTGCCTACCTGACCAACAGAATGGACAACAGAGGATTGGAGCTGAATGAGATTACAGAAAACTACGATTATACGGAAGATATCGATTACAACGGACGTCTTGACTTCAGCATGCCCTACAGTAACAACGGGCTTATCAAATTTGGTGGCAGGTTCCGTATCAAGGATAAGTCAAGAACGAATAACTTCTTCGAATACGAACCAATAGACGGATTCGAGACTATGGGCGAAGTGCCACTCAGAGACGAAAGCAACCCCGACTACCTAGCCGGTAGCCAGTACCAAATTGGGGAATTCGCCACGCCAGAGTTTTTGGGCGGACTGGATTTGACCAACCCTGAGCTGTTTGAAGAATCTGATGTCCCATCGGAGTACGTCCCCAGCAACTACACTGCAAACGAAGGCATCTATGGAGGTTATGTCATGGCAGATCATGAATTCACCGATAAGTTTTCAGGTATCTTTGGTTTGAGGTACGAATACACCGATTTGGAATATACCGGTAATGTTTTCGATTTGGACGAAGAAACGTTTGTCGTAGACAGCCGGACAAATGGCTACGGAAACTTTCTTCCGGGCATCCACCTCAAGTATGACTTCACCCGAAATACCATACTGAGAGCAGCATGGACGAATACCATCGCGCGGCCCAACTACTTTGACCTTGTTCCTTACGCTGAGTTTAGCCCACAGGATCAAGAGCTTGCACGAGGTAATCCCGACCTCGTCCCTACTACCGCAATGAATTTTGATTTGATGGCGGAGCATTACTATGAAACCATCGGCCTGATTTCCGTAGGCGGTTTTTACAAGAGCCTGGATAACTTCATTTATGTGCAGACTTTGCAGAATTTTGCTGACCCTCAATTCGGTGACGACCTGGAATTTAGCACCCCACAAAATGGTGGTGTTGCTACGGTAGCAGGATTTGAAGTGTCTTTCCAGAAACAATTATGGAAAGGGCTTGGCCTATTCACCAACTACACGTTTACCACCTCCACTACGGAAGGTATTGAAGGCCGTGAGGAGGATGACCTCAGCCTGCCAGGAACAGCCGAGCACATGTTCAATGCTTCCTTGTCTTACGAAACTGAAAAGCTGGTAGTCCGGGTTTCCCTGAATCACGCAAGTGGATATATTGACGAATTGGGTGGGGATAGTTTTGAAGATCGTTACTATGATCAGCAAACCTTCCTGGATGTTAATGCTTCTTATGCATTCACACCTAGCTTCCGTTTATTCTTTGAAGGTAATAACTTGATCAACCAGCCGCTTCGGTTCTACCAGGGCATTCCATCCCGCACTATGCAGGTAGAATTTTACGGTCCAAGATTCAACATGGGCGTTAAATTCGACCTTTTCGGATCAGATGAATAAGCCTTTATAAGCAAACTAACCCTTAGAATACCCCAGGCTGTGCTGTGCAGTTTGGGGTATTCTTTAGGTCTTTTTTTTAATAATATCTGTTCTCATACAGGATTTATGAAGCTTGCTACTTTGGATTCCCCTCACTATCGGTCTCAAGAATAAACAAATTAGTCTCTGACAGAGCAGTAATCTCTCTATTGACATTGCCAAGCACTAACAAATCGCCATTGGCCTTTTCTACTACTTTGAAAGCTGCATCAGATTCAGTGCCACCATAAACCTTATCCCAAATAATCTCACCTTGGCGATCAACTTTTGTAAGCATCACATCAAATTCTCCATTCCCATAGCTAGAGGTATTCGCTAGTAAAAGATAATGACCATCAAGTGTTTGAATCCCTCCTACAGAGATCTCCAAACGCTCTCCTTCCAATTTTCGCTCCCAAATTACATTTCCAGCGGTATCCATTCTTATCAACACCACATCGTTTCCAGAAGAAAAGCTAACCATGATTTCATCATCTTGCACGCTTACAATACGGGCGGAATTGGGGTAAACCGGTCCTGATTCTACAATCGTTTCCTGCCAGATTAAATTACCTTCCAAATCAAACTTATACAACTGAACCTCAACGTCAGGAAAGCCTAATGATTTTTCTGATATCCCCATAAGGAATTCCTGCCCGGGAAAATAAAGCAGTGGCCCTGCTATACTGACCGTGGTATTTTCAAGAAGCTTCGACCAAATCAAATCTCCCTCCGGGGAAACTCTGCTTAAGTGCAAGTTGTTTTCTATATTATTCCCTTCTGCGTTCTCGCTGAGTACCATATAATCGCCATCAGTCAGTTGCACCATCGATGAACTTTGGAGCTCCCTATCGTCCTCATATAAAGTATGGCTCCTAGTGATAGTCCCTATTTCGTTAATTGTTGAAAACTTAAGCCCTCTTTCTGTTTCATTATCCGGATTTTCGGCATTATTGAAAAGCAAGTAATCACTCTCCGAAGTGCTGCTTAGCTTCATTGAACTAAAGCGGTTTTGCCTTCCCCCCGGCAAGAGGGTCATCCAGGAAATTTCTTTTCCCTGGTTTACGCTCAGCACCATAGGCCTTGCATTAACAAGCCCGTACGGCGCTTCCGCTCCGGCAACAATTATAGATTCTTCATCGGTAAGTAGAAAGTCAACCCCATAAAGAGGAGCATCGAACCGGGTAAAATAGGTACTCTCGTAAGACTCGACTCCCTTGCGGAATTCCGGTTTTGAACAAGCTACGAGAAAGCATAGGAAAGATAAATAGCAAATGGGGTTTTTCATTAGCCTTAAGGGTTAAATTGAACGGCCTGACTGTACTTTAAATGAGCGCTTTCAAATAGAATGCACCAATGGCACAAAATACAACTTTTGGAATATTTTTCGGGGTTCATCCTTAAAGATTTGAAGGGTTGGATTTATTCGGCAGAGGTGATGACCACATTGCCTTTTTTACGTCCGGCGGCAATATAGGTGTGGGCCTCCGCAACTTTTTCGAGTGGATATTGCCGGTCGATGACCATTTTGAGCTTACCGGCTGCGTAGATTTCGATGAGCTCGGCGAGCATATCCCGCAGCTCCTCGTCCGATCGCAGTCCGGTAGCTGCAAAAACCGCCTTCTTACCACCCGAAATGTTGGTTTTCATCATTTGCAGCAGCAGTGGCAGCCCCAACACCGGGCAGAGGTATTGCCCGTTGTCCTTCAGCACAGGCTTACAGGCGTTGAAAGAACTTTTGCCCACGGTATCGTAGATAAAATCATAGGTTTCCGTGCCTTTGGTGAAATCCTTGCGGGTGTAGTCAATCACCTCATCAGCTCCCAGAGCGCGCACCAGGCCAAGGTTGCGGGTACTGCAAACCGCAGTCACTTTTGCACCCAGGTACTTCGCCAATTGGACAGCTGCCGTGCCCAGGTCTCCGACCAAAAATGGAAATCCTCTCCTGCCTGCACCAGTTGCGCCATGATTCGGACTTTCCGCCCGGAGAGCCGGATACTGCCTTCCAGAATCACCTCTACGCCAAGCTGTTGCGCAATGTCCTTCACCGCCATGGCCTGTCCTTTAAACTGAAAGGAAGAGGTACGGGAGGTTACTTTCAGCTGTTCAATACGGGCCAGCGCATTGATAATTTCTTCTGTGATGCCGTCACAGAAGTATTCATTGTCGGGGTCCGGGCTGCGGTTGACGAAAGGGATGACAGCGATGGTGTTGGAAGTCATGCCTTGTGAAGTATGAGTAGGCAATAAAGATAGTACTTTATATCTTTACCGCTCAATCATAAACTATGCCGGCATTACCCGCTGCTTTTGAAGCACGCATGCAAGACCAACTGGGGCCTGACTGGGCTGCCTTTGCGGAAGCACTCAACAGCCCGGCTCCGGTGAGCATCAATTACAACCGGGCCAAAACGGAAGCGCCCATTTATGAAGGCTCCCCTGTGCTTTGGAACCGCACTGCGCAGTATCTGCCGGAACGCCCCTCCTTCACATTAGACCCACACTTTCACGCCGGCCGCTACTATGTGCAGGAAGCCGGTTCGATGTTCCTGGCTTATGTGGTGGAGCAGCTTCGGCAGGAGCAGGAATTCGGGACCGCGCTTGACCTCTGCGGTGCACCGGGCGGCAAAACCACCGTGCTCCTCAATGCCCTTTCCGATGATTGCATCGTGGTGGCCAATGAGGTGATTAAAAGCCGCTACGCCATTCTTAGAGAGAACCTGGCGAAATGGGGGCGGGCCAATGTGATTGCAACGCATGCGGGCAGTGAGCGCTTTTCACCCCTTGCGCGCCGGTTCGACCTGGTGGTGGTGGACGCCCCCTGCTCCGGTGAGGGCTTGTTCCGCAAAACGCCAGATGCCACAAAGGAGTGGAATCCTGAAAATGTGGCCCTTTGTGAAAGCCGGCAACAGGATATCCTTGATCATACGCTGCCCCTCATCGCGCCGGGTGGCATCCTCATCTACAGCACCTGTACCTATAATGAGGGGGAAAACGACGATCAGGTGGCCCGAATCCTCGAAAAAGGGGGCTTTGAGACCGTCCCTTTTGATTTGCCGGAAGACTGGGGGATTATGCCTACTGGCCTGGGGTATCAGTTTTACCCGCACCGCACCCGCAGCGAAGGGTTCTACCTGGCGGTGCTGCGCAAAGAGGGAAAAGCAACCAACCGGTCGACAAAGGCCCCACTGCGCTATTTCACGAAAGTGCCTAAGGCCACTGAGCAGGCGGCCCTATCCTGGCTCGACCCTGAAGCCCAACTCAATATCCTTACCACCCCAAAGGGTCAACTGTATGCCGTGCCGGAAGGCGCACTTCCACTACTTAGTATTTTATCACAAAGCCTTCCCAGACTAGACCCGGGCACGCCGGTGGGCCTGATGAAAGGCAAGCACCTGATACCGGACCACGCCCTGAGCCTATCCCTGCACCTGCACCCGGATACGCCCGTAGCGGACCTCGACAAAGACACCGCACTGGACTATTTGCGCAAAGCAGCCCTCCCTGCCCGGCCCGGGCAAAAAGGCTGGCACCTGATGCGTTACGATGGCTGGGGCATTGGCTGGGGCAAGATGCTGCCCAACCGGGTCAATAATTACTTTCCCAATCATTTACAAGTCAGGATGTCGCTGCCTTAACACAACGCTAACTGTGTGGAATGCATCTTTTCTTTTGTAATATTGTAATTTTGTATAGTAAACCGCACAGGAAGTTCAAAACCGAAAATACATTTATGAGACAATTCAGCATTCTTTTTGCATTCCTGCTCATGGGCACTTTCGCATGCGCACAGGATGATTACAAAGCAACCAAAGCCGGATGGCTGGTGAATATTGATGAAGCCTACAAGGTTTCACAAGAGACGGGCAAGCCCATCCTGGCCAATTTTACCGGCAGTGACTGGTGCGGTTGGTGCAAACGCCTGGATGCCGCTGTATTCCAAAAGCCGGATTTCAAAAAGTGGGCCAATGAAAATGTGGTACTACTGGAGCTGGACTTCCCACGCCGCAAGCAAATCCCGGAAGAAATCCGTCAGCAGAACTATTCTTTGCAGCAGAGCTTTGGCGTGCGCGGCTACCCTACCATCTGGGTATTCAATCTGAACCGCAACAAAGAGTCAGGCAATTACGAAATAGAAGCACTTGGCAAAACCGGCTATACCCCTACCGTAGAGCAGTTTACCGGAGGAGTGGACCAGATGATTGCCAAAGGCAAATAAGCCAAATAGAAAAGATTATCCTGAAGGAGGATTGGGAAGCACATTAGCTGCTTTCCAATCCTTTTTTATTGAATTTTCTTGTAGAGCCCAAAATCCGTCTTTAGGGCCCGGATGCCATCGCCCCCCTGAATGGCGTAACCCATCTTCATCCGGAAGGCCCGGAGCTCGCCGGGAATAGCCCAGGCAAACCTGAAGGTCTCCGTCATTTTATCCCCTGCTTCCAGCATCGTCCCGTTAAGGCTTTGGCTTTTGCCCACTGAGCGGTCGCCTGTATGCAGCAATTCCATTTCGCCCAGCTTCACCGGTTTGCCTGTCCGGTTGGTCAGGGTCATTTCCATCAGAATCATGTTTTGGGTGTGGCTGAGGGTATGAATTTCGAAGGGCAGGTCACGGTTCCCGGAGATTTTGCTGACATCATACTTGGCGATCAACGCGCCCGGCTCCAGGGTTACCACTTTTTTCAGGTCTGTTTTGGGCATTTCCCTGGTTACATCCGAGAGCACCCGGCTGGCTTCTTTATTGATCTTCGTTTCTGCTACCAACCGGTTGGGTGGCACGATGACCCTGGTTTCAGGTGTTACCCGGTTGGGTTTGGTATCGGGCTTTTTTTCCGAGGTGACGCTTGCAGACTCCGGCTTTTCTACGGTTTCCGGTATAATTTCCCGCTCCGTTTTTGCTGCCGCAGGCTCCTGAGCATCCCCAAACTGCCCTCTAATGAAAATGAGCGCCCCCACAGCGACTACTGCTGCGATCAGCATGGTGGCCCATTTTGGAAGCCCTTGTTTGGACGGGGCGGTGGAAGCCGTTGCCTGCTGCCGCACCACCGGCACCTCTTCTTTTTGCTCAGCATTATCGAGCAGACGGAGGACCGCATCGTTGATCCGGTTGTGCTCCAGTTGGGCCTCAGCAGTCGATAGCAGGCCTTTCATTTCCCGCTCGCGCAGGGTCTCGTATCGGGCGCGGACCATCATCCATTCATCGTAGAGCGGGGTCTTTTCCAGCGGCTCCCGGAGCATGTCTATGGCCTCGCGGGTTTTGCCGTTGATGAGGCGTTCCTTGGCTTGTTCGTAGTGCATGCGGTTTTCAGGTGGTTGGTTCAGGGTGAAAAATACGGAATTTTGGGGAGGTTTTTTTGGGGTTCACGCAAAGAGCGCGGAGCGGGGGGCGCAAAGCACGCAGAGCAGAGAGGCAAAAGGGTACAGTGTCTAAACCATCGCAAATCGCGCTATTTGCGATGGTTGACCATTGGAAATCGCGTAATTTGTGCTGTTTTTTTATCTTTACAATAAAAATGATCGCCCGAGCCCTTGCACCAACCCTCTTAAAAGAGCTTCAGCACTCTAATAAAATAATCATTCTGTACGGCAGCCGTCAGGTTGGCAAAACGACGCTTATAAATGAACTCATTCAAAAGTTAAGCTTTAAAACGCTCAAAGTTAATGCCGATAGTGGAGAGGATCTCTCCGTATTGTCCAGCCGGTCTCCTGAAGCGCTCAAACGGTTCATTGGTGAAGCGGATTTGCTCTTTATTGATGAGGCACAACGCATCACTGATATCGGTATTAACCTGAAAATCATACACGACACCATGCCGGAGAAGCGTGTCATCGTAACCGGTTCATCGTCCCTGGACCTGGCCAATCGGATCTCAGAACCGCTGACCGGGCGTACCTGGACCTACACGCTATTCCCCATTTCCTTTCGGGAATGGTTAGAGCATAACCCTGTTTCTTCTGGGCTAAACGTCGCAAAGCTTGAAGGGTTAATGCTTTACGGCTCCTACCCTGAAGCCATTACCATAGAAGGGGCACAGCGGAAAATACAATACCTGAACGAACTCAAACAGGCTTACCTTTACAAAGATGTACTCGCGCTGGGCAATATCCGATATCCTGAAAAACTCAACCAATTGGTCCAATTGCTGGCCTACCAGATGGGACAGTTCGTATCCATTCAGGAACTAGCCAAAAGCCTGAAAGTCAACAGAGATACCATCAACAACTACATTGACCTTTTAGAAAAGGGTTTTGTCCTTTTCCGGCTCGGGGGCTTTAGCCGAAATCTGCGTAAAGAAATGACAAAAATGAACAAGATTTATTTTTATGACCTCGGCGTACGCAATGCAGTTATCAATGACTTCAGCCCCATCCATCTGCGGAAGGACAAGGGAAGCCTTTGGGAAAACTTTTTGATCGCTGAACGCAAAAAGCATCTAAGCTATACCCTTCAATTTGCAAATACTTACTTCTGGAATACCCACACTGGCGCAGAAATTGACTACGTTGAGGAAACCGGTGGTAAATTGAACGGCTTTGAATTCAAGTGGAATCCAAAAAAATATCGTAACAGCTATACACCGTGGCAGAGTGCTTATCCCGAAGCATCCTTTAAGTGTATCACGCCTGATCAAATCCGTGAGTTCATCTAGGAGGTGCTAACATAGCAGTAGTTTAACAAATTGCACAAAATAGAAAGTGATACCGTAGATCATATACACCCACTAGCCATCAATACCGGGGCCAGCCTTCTGCATTTAAGCGATATAGCTGCTGGGGGGTAGAGCTTCCCGCTCTGCTCCAGCTTATCTAATAGAAACAAACAGCAAATGCTGCCAGGCTATCCAAAAGTGCAATTTGTTACGCACAAAACATAGCATCTCTAAATCTGCCGGCTTGAGTCGATCCTAATCCTCATCAATCACCTCCTCCAGGATTTCTCCGGAAATATCGATTTTGATTTCGACGTCAATATCCTTCTCATACTGTTCCATCTCAACGTAGAAGCCATGGAAATCAAAGTCTTTCACATACCGGACCTTGTCGAATACGAACCCGGGATGCCTTTCCATGAGCAGGTCCCTGATGAAGTCCGGAAGCCGGTCTCTGTAGTTAATCGTATTCTCATGCCGTCGTTCGGGGATCGCCTCACCCTGTCGGTCAATGAAGTGGTTACTGCCTCCCTTTTTGTTCTTCACCAAATCAAAAGCATCGTACAATTCTCCCGTGGCGGTGTAGGCCTCAAAGGACAATCGGTCGCCATCAATTCTGATCACCTGAAATAACTGTGTATTCTCTGCAGCCCGGTCCCGATCTGCTCCTTCCAAGCTTTCCCAGGCATCAGGGCGCAGCCGGTACATTTTTCCGCCACTAACTGATACGACATAGACCGTTCCAGTTAAAGAATCGCGGGCATTCATGCCGTCTACCAGGTTTTGGGACTCGTCGGCTGGGGCACGTCCCCTGGCATAGCTATGGTCATGCCCCTGTAGTACGATATCCACTTTGTGCTTATCGAACAGTGGCTTCCAGAGGTCTCTCAATTCCTTATTGTCCCGGCCTGCTGAAGCAGAATACAGGGGGTGGTGAAAGGTAACCACATTCCATTTTGCGGTGCTTTCTTCGAGAACGGAAGACAGCCACTCTGCCTGAATTTCCTGCTTTTCATTGGTATTCAAAACCACCACCCGCATATCCTGATAATCCAGATAGTAGGCTGTCTCCTCCAAGCCATCGGGCCCGTTTGTTGGCAGGGTAAACTGTGGCCGCCACTGCATGGATAAATGCTCGATATCGTTGTAATCCTCCTCTGCGGTGTAGGGCTCATATTCATGATTGCCCACTAGAGGAATCGAAGGCAGCATCCGATGGATCCACCCCCCTGCCGTAAACCATTCGTGCCACTGTTGCTCACTATGCGCTTCCGAGACCAAATCACCGGCATGTATGATAAAGCTTGCATCGGGCACCTTGCGATAGCCCTCTCTAATCAGCCGCGACCAAAGCTCAAGAATGAAATTTTGGGCATCACCCACATATAAAAAAGAGAAGGGCTTTGGTGTTGCCGAGGCGGTCCGAAACTGTACCCATTCGCTCCAGATTTCACCATTGCCTACCCGATAAGCGTAAAGGGTATCCGGAATCAACCCGGTAAAGGTCACCGAATGGTAGTTTGAAACGACTTCTGCGGTTTCCACCATGGAGGCATCCATTGTTGTCGTTTCCGCTTCGACTGTTATGGCATTGCGCCAAAATTTTGGAGCAGCAGTTGCCAGCGCGACTTCTGCGTACCCCTTCGTAACCTGAGGGCTGGTGCGCCAGGTCACACTGATTGCTGTGGAAGGGTCTTCCGTAAAATTCAGTACGATGCGGTCCGGATGCTTGGAAGGCTTGCTCCATTCTTCAGCAAACTTTGGAACTTTATAAATTCGGTCTTCTTGTGCCTCAACACTCAACGCGACAAGGAACAGGCCAACAAAAAAATAGGCTTTAACAGCTAAATTGCTCATCAATACGTACATTTTTTGGATGCTGGATTAGCATCCAACTCGTTTTTAAATGGTTGATTTCAATTCGTTATGCAATTATCAATGTCTAGCGGAAAAACAGCCCTGAGCCCACAAAATTCTCCCCACCCCGCCAGTCGGGCATAAACTGATAGCGCGGCCAGCCATTTTCGGATTTTCCGCCATCGCGGTCCTGCACCACCATATTAAAGCGGACGGAGCGCCAATGGTCGCCTTGCCGTTCTGTGATGTAGGATATGGGGATGGCAGCCTCCAAAACATAAACACCTTCAGCCTCCACTTTGCAGCGGTATTCGGTGCCTTCCGGCAACTTATCCTCATAGAAAATGGAGGCGGGCAGTTCCTTCGTTTCCGGTGCCACTGTGAATAAGATGGAATTTTCGTACCACCCCTGCCCGGTCCGGCTGGCACTAACCGCAGTAGGCTCGGCATTCATCACAAACCCGATGAAGTCCTGCTGCCAGGAGACCTCAGCGGTATCGACCATGATCTGATCGTCCTCCACCCGGGCAGCGATGTAGAGGTAGTCGTCGTCATAGCCGAGGTTGAAGCGGGCGTTCAGGCTTTCGCCGGGCAGATCCTGCAGCGTATAAGGCAGGTTCGCCCATTCCTTCAGCTTTCCGTCCACTTTGACACGCTTTGGTGCCTGCTCCAGCTGATACTTCTGTGCCGGGCGGAGATTGAAGGAGAAAGGGATGGACAGGTCCGGGAAGTCTTCGGTGTCAAAGCTCACCTCCGCTTTCAGGGGCAGGGCTTCAAGGTTCGATAGTTCGGTTTTGCCTTTGCGTGCTTTTAGGTCGATTAGCAGGGTGTCCACCGAGTTAGGCGCTACCGTCATTCCAGGCGCGCTCAGCACACCGGTCAGTCCCCAGCTGAACTGCTGCCCCCACTTCACTTGCATCGGCACGTTTTGATCATTGAAGACTTTGACCACCATTTGTGCCTCTTCAAAACCAGCGCCGTCCATCAGCAGGGGCTCCACGCGGATGGGGCGCTTGGCGGTGATGGTTTTCACAAAATCGCTGGACTCGGAAGTCACCACATCTTCATCCCAAATCCCATCGAGGAGCAGGTTCGCCAGCACCGGGCCTTCATCCGTCATCGTCACCCACACCACATGGTCAAACTCACCCAGCTGCGGGCCACGCAGGGCACTCCCGCCTCCGGTGGTCGCCAGCATAAAATAGCGCCCGTTATTACGCTCGTACTTCACATAGTGGTGATGGTGCCCCACAAAAACGGTATGCTTACGGTTGGCCAGCAGCTTCTCCACATCCACCCAGCGCTCGGTATCTTTGAGGATCCAAAGCGGTTGGTGCATAAAGAGGAAGGTCCAGCGCACCTCCTCATTTTCGGCCAGTACCTGCTCAATGTATTCGTATTGCTCATCGGAGATCGTCCCCCGGTTGGAGCCCCGGTACTGGTCTTCGGAGTTGAGGCAGAGGAACAGCACATCCTTATAGATAAAGTGGTAGTAGGTCTGCCCAAAGCGCTCCAGGTACACCCGCTCCATGACTTCGTTCGTGATGTCATGATTGCCCGGCACATAGAAAAAGGGCATCTGCAGCTGGGCCGTAAAGCCGGTAAACTCTTCCCACTGCCGCTGCAGTTCCACCGTATCCTTCGTATACCCCTCGATCAGGTCCCCGACCGACATCACAAACTCCGGCTGCAGCAGATTCAGCTTACGTACCCCGTCCATGAATACGCCCGGGCGGTGCCCCCCGGTCCGGTCGGTGACGATGGCAAACTGGAACTGGCAGTTGTCATTATTCAGCTGCAGGCTGGTGAAGGGGTGGGGCCCGGCGGTGGTATCAATGCGCAGGGTGTCGGAGGTGCAGTTTTGGCTGTAGGCGGCTACCGTTATCAGCAAAGCGAAGGTCAGGAGGCAAAATTGGCGGTACATGTTGTTTTTGAGGCTAAAATACGGGGTTTGGGGTTAATTGGGGGTTAAGTTTTAAGGAAGCACCCCCATCTCCCCAAAATTCCGTATCATTACCCCACAATGTTTAGCCCCCACACAAGCGACGCCACATGAACAAAAAACACCTCTCCGAACGCGACATTTGCACCCAGTACATCACCCCCGCCGTGCAGCAGGCCGGGTGGGACTTGCGCCGTCAGGTACGTGAAGAAGTGACTTTCACCGACGGGCGCATCATCGTACAGGGGCGTATGCATACGCGGGGGCGGCGGAAGCGGGCCGACTACATCCTCTACTACAAGCCTAACCTGCCGCTGGCGATTATCGAGGCAAAAGACAACAACAAATCGGTGGGCGCGGGCATGCAACAGGCGCTGGAGTATGCGAAGATTCTGGATATCCCCTTTGTGTTTGCTTCCAACGGAGATGCGTTTGTGTTTCACGATAAGACGGTGACGGATGGGGCACGGGAGCAGGAAATTCCCCTGGAAGCTTTCCCTTCGCCGCGGCGGCTGTGGAAGAAGTACCTTGCGCATAAGGGGCTGGAGGAGCCCAAAGCGTAGGAGATTGTGGCGCAGGACTATTTTCAGGATGAGAGTGGCAAAAGCCCGCGCTACTATCAGCAGATTGCCATCAACCGGACGCTGGAGGCGGTAGCGAAGGGGCAGGACCGGATTTTGCTGGTTATGGCGACCGGGACGGGTAAGACCTACACGGCTTTCAACATCATCTGGCGGCTGTGGAAGTCGGGCGTGAAAAAGCGGATCCTCTTTTTGGCGGACCGGAATGCGCTGCTGACGCAGACCAAAAACGGGGATTTCGCGCCTTTCGGCAATGACATTATGCACATTATCAAGAACCGGCGCATCGACAAGTCCTATCAGATTTACTTTGCGCTGTATCAGGGGCTGACGGGCAAGGAGGAGTCCATGAATGCGTATAAGGAATTCAGCCGCGATTTCTTCGACCTCGTCATCATCGACGAGTGCCACCGGGGCAGCGCGGCGGAGGCCTCGGCCTGGCGGCAGGTGCTGGATTACTTTGACCAAGCTACGCAGATTGGGCTGACGGCTACGCCCAAGGAGACGCGCGATATTTCCAATATCTCCTACTTCGGTGAGCCGGTGTACACTTATTCGCTAAAACAGGGCATTGATGATGGTTTCCTAGCCCCCTACAAGGTGGTGCGAGTGTCGACTTCCGTGGATGACAGCTGGCGACCGACCAAAGGGCTAACCGACAAGTACGGCTACGAGGTGGAAGACCGCATTTACAACCTAAAGGACTACGACCGCAACCTCGTCATCGACGGGCGGACACAGGTGGTGGCCAAGCGCATTTCGGATTACCTCAAACAGGTAGACCGGTACGCAAAAACCATCGTTTTCTGCGTAGATATCGACCATGCCAACCGCATGCGGCAGGCGCTCATCAATGAGAATGCCGACCTCGTGGCCAAGCACCCGAATTACGTGGTAAAAATCACCGGAGACGATGAAATTGGCAAGCGCGAACTCGACAATTTCATGGATGTGGAGGAGCGCTTCCCGGTCATTGCCACCACTTCTAAGATGCTCACCACCGGCGTGGATACCAAAATGGTCAAGCTCATCGTGCTGGAAGCCAACATCGGCTCTATGACCGAATTCAAGCAGATTATCGGGCGGGGTACGCGCATACGGGAAGCCGAAGGCAAGGTTTACTTCACTATTATGGACTTCCGCAAAGCCACCAATCTCTTTGCCGACCCCGACTTCGACGGGGAGCCCGTGCAGATCTACGAGCCAGGACCGGAGGAGGACGTAGTGCCACCGGATGTGGTAGAGGATATAGTAGAAGCAGCCGCCGAAGCTGCCCGGAAGGCGCAATGCCGGCCCGACATCAGCATCAAAGACCAGCCGGAAAAGCGCCGCAAATTCCACATCAACAACGTGGAGGTCACCCTGGCGCACGAGCGGGTGCAGTACTACGGCGCAGACGGCAAGCTCATCACCGAGTCCCTGCGGGACTATACCAAGAAAAACGTCCGCCGGGAGTTTACTTCTTTGGACACCTTCGTGCAAAAATGGCACAGCAGCCCCCAAAAGGAAGCCCTGGTCAAAGAACTGGCCGAGCAGGGCGTCCTCATCGAAGCCCTGCGGGAGGAAATCGGGCAAGACCTGGACGAATTTGACCTCATCTGCCACATCGCCTTCGATCAGCCGCCGCTGACGCGGAAAGAGCGGGCCAATAGCGTCCGCAAACGCAACTACTTCGCGAAATACAGCGGGCTGGCCAAAGACGTACTTGACAAGCTCTTGGAAAAATACGAAGCAGAAGGTATCTTCCCGCTCGAAAAACGCGAAGTGCTGCAAGTACAGCCGCTCAATGAAATGGGCTCCCCCATAGAACTCGTCCGCGCCTTCGGCTCCGCAAAAGCCTTTGACGCCGCCGTACGGGAACTCGAAGCCGAACTTTACAAAAGCGCGTGACCGAAATGCCTCTGGTTAAAAGGCCTATGCTTTAGCCCCTTCGCCCCTGACTTCGGAGAAGTCATACCTTTGTAACCCCAAGACCAAGCTTAAACCCGACCTCATAGAGGTCACACATCAGTCAAAAAAACACCCATTAGAATAACCGACCTCAGCGAGGTCGCACACTTTTTAGCACAATGAGCAGTATCACCTCCATCATCAAAAGCGTGCGCGACATCATGCGCAAAGACACCGGCGTAGACGGCGACGCACAACGCATCTCCCAAATGGTATGGATGCTCTTCCTCAAAATCTTCGCCGACCAGGAAGCCGAGTGGGAACTCCTCAACCCCGGCTACCAAAGCCCCGTCCCCGAGCCCCTGCGCTGGCAAAACTGGGCCGAAGACGACGAAGGCCTCACCGGCGATGCCCTCATGGACTTCATCAACAACGAGCTCTTCCCCACCCTGAAGGAACTCGACCGTAACCTCGGCCCGCAAGCCAAAATCGTCCGCGCTGTCTTCGAGGACACCTACAACTACATGAAGAACGGCACCCTCTTCCGGCAGGTGATCAACGAAATCGACAAGATCGACTTCAACAGCAGCAAAGACCGCCACCTCTTCAATGACCTGTACGAGACCATACTGAAAGAACTGCAATCGGCCGGCTCCTCCGGGGAATACTACACGCCCCGGGCCGTCACCCAATTCATGGTCGACATCCTCAACCCCCAACTGGGCGAAACCGTGCTCGACCCCGCCTGCGGCACCGGCGGCTTCCTCACCTGCACCATCGACCACCTCGACAAGCAGATCAACAAGCCCAGCCAACGCAAAACCCTGCAACAAACCGTACGCGGGGTAGAGAAAAAGCCCCTGCACCACCTGCTCTGCACCACCAACCTTATGCTGCATGGCTTTGAAGTGCCCGGCGTCAAGCGCGGTAACTACCTGGCCAAGCCCTACAGCGACTGGGGCGCGAACGACAAAGTCGACATCATACTCACCAATCCACCCTTTGGCGGGGTAGAGGAAGACGGTACGGAGACCAACTTCCCGCAGAAATCCCGCACCAAAGAGACCGCCGACCTCTTCCTCGCCCTCATCATCCGCCTGCTGAAGGATGGCGGACGAGCGGCCGTGGTCCTGCCCGATGGCACCCTATTTGGGGAAGGCGTCAAGACCCGCCTCAAGGAAGAACTGCTGGCCCGCTGCAACCTCCACACCATCGTGCGCCTGCCGAATTGGTGTCTTCAACCCCTACACGAGCATCAAAACCAACCTGCTCTTCTTTGAGAAAGGCAGCCCGACCAAAGAGATATGGTACTACGAGCACCCCTACCCGGATGGGGTGAAGAGCTACAACAAAACCCGCCCCATCCACATCAAGGAATTTGACGCGGAAAAAGCCTGGTGGGGCCAGCGGGAGGAAAACAAGCACTCCTGGCGCGTCCCCTTGCAGGACATCATCGACCGAAACTACAACCTCGACATCAAGAACCCACACGAGGAAGCCGATGACCTGGGCACGCCCGAAGAACTACTGGCCGAATACCAGCAAGCCGAACAAGACATCCGCCAACTGCAAGACAAAATCGTAGCCGTACTCCAAAACGCCCTGCAAGCATGACCTACCTGCTCCAATACTTCCCGCAGCTCAGCCTGCGCCCCGAGAACCTGCCCGAGCTGCGCAGCCTCATCCTGCAATTAGCTGTGGAGGGCAAACTGACCGCCGAGTGGCGGAAGGCAAATCCGGATGTGGAACCGGCTTCCGAACTGCTAGCCCGCATTGAGGCGGAAAAGGCGGCGCTGGTGAAGGCGAAGCAGATTAAAAAGAGTAAGTCCCTGCCGCCGGTGCGTGCGGAGGAGATGCCGTTTGAATTGCCGGAGGGGTGGGTTTGGTGTCATCTCGAAGAAACTGGATTTACACAAACAGGGAGTACTCCTCCCAAAAAAGAATCAAGCTACTTTGGAGATTATATACCTTTCATCAGTCCTGCACATATCTCCAATGAAAAAATGCGCTATCCTAAGGAAGGGCTATCTGAAAAGGGCCTTAGCAAAGGTAGGTTGATAACTAATGGCTCTTTATTAATGGTTTGCATTGGGGGTAGTATAGGAAAGTGTAATATCACAGATAGAGATGTCAGTTGCAATCAGCAAATTAATACTCTAACGCCCGTCATAAATAATTCGTCCTATATAAAAATTGCGTGCCAAGCTTCATACTTTCAAAATGCAGTTGTTGAAAAGTCAGGAGGCTCTGCAACGCCAATTATAAACAAGAGGAAATGGGAATCATTAACAATCCCCCTCCCACCCCTACCCGAACAACAAGCCATCGTCCAAACCGTAGACGCCCTGCTACAGGAGCTCGACCAACTACAGCAGCGCACCGAGACCCGACTACAGCTCAAGGTCGACTACGCCACCGCCGCCCTGCGCCGCCTCACCACCGCCCCGGCGGTGGGCCCGGCCTGGGAGGCCCTGTCTCCGCACTTCCGCACCTTCTTCGATGAGACGGGCAATGTACAATCCCTGCGCGCCGCCATCCTGCAGCTGGCCGTACAGGGCAAGCTCACCGCTCAATGGCGCAAAGCGCAGCCCGATGTGGAGCCCGCCACCGAGCTGCTGTCCCGCATACAGGCGGAAAAGGCAGCCCTGGTGAAGGCGAAGAAAATCAAAAAGGAGAAGCCGCTGCCGCAGGTGGATGCGGCCGAGGTGCCGTTTGGGGTGCCGGAGGGGTGGGTTTGGTGCCGGTTGGGGGAGGTAGTTGAACTAATTTCTGGACATCATATAGTAGCCGTCGACTATAACGATTCTAAAGACGGGATTCCTTATTTGACGGGGCCATCTGACTTCGGCGACTTAAACCCCGTTTTCTCTAAGTGGACGGAAAAGCCGAAAGTAGTCGCCAAGAATGAAGATATTCTGATTACCGTAAAAGGTTCAGGTGTAGGAAAGATCAATATTTTGCATGAAGATGAAGTCGCTATAGGAAGACAGCTAATGGCTATACGAAACCTTTGGATGCCTGTTTCCTATGTATACCTATTTTTAAAAAGTGACTATCAAAATATACAAGATCAAAAAGTGGGAATTGCAATACCTGGAATTTCTAGAAACGACATTTTAAATAAGCTTTTTCCCCTCCCGTCCCTCTCCGAGCAGCACGCCATCGTGCAAGCGGTGGAGGAATTGCTGGGTTTGTGCACGGCATTGGAGGATGCGGCCGGGCGGCGGGACGTGGTGTTGGGGGATTGGGTGCGGGCGGTGGTGGCTGGGGGGTAGTGCTGAAGCCAGATATACCATTCACTCCCCAAATACTGACGCAGGTACCAAAAGGCTATTTTAGTAAGGTCTGGCTTTTGCATAGATTGCTTGAATCCGGCATTCACTCTTTCATCATCTTATTTGCTTTATAGATATCGATCACAAAATGCTCTAAGATGACGCCCATTTTATCATAATTATCGTGTACCCACTTACGGATTTCCTTATCCGTAATCTTTATTTTGACTGATATTTCGTCTTCATGCTCAGCGAATTGTTTGGCTAACGCCCTTTTCTCTTCCCATGTCAACTGAATAGGTCGGTCGCTCCATTCAACATCATCGAAATCTGGATCATATGCAATATCTGCATCATCATAGTAAATATTTTGCTCGGGTATCACAATCCCTTTTTCGGCCAAGATCAAAGCATCAACCGCTTTGACTTGAGCATCTTTCAAGTCCTCAATCGTGATTCCTTCTAAGCTCTTGTCGCTCTTGGCAAGTTCAATTGCCTCTTCAACTTTCATCTTCATCCTGTGACTGTTTAGTCAAACTATGCTTAAGATAGGATTTTGTTTCTTTTTTGCTTGCACTTCTCGCTGAAATTATCCTGACCGCAGTCGATCTTATTGTATAAACAACAGCAATCAATATTCTGCTTAAAGTCTTTCCAACTCGCAAAATCCGTAGTTCTGATGTTGTGTTCCCCTGAAATTCAATCGCATTTTCATCTTCAAAGACCTCTTTCGCCTTTTCAAAACTAATGAAGTGCTTCTTTCTATTTGATTCGTTCTTTTGGTCATCCCATTCGAATTCAGGCATGATTTAGCTGGTTTTTCGGTAATTGCACTTGATGGTACACTATAAAACAAGCAAACACCTAAATTTACAAATTCCTAACCAGTCCAGCCCACTGTTGATCGCGTAATAAGTGATTAATTGCAATCCATTTTTTTCATATTCGCCTAAATTCGGATTTCTATCCGCCTGATCCTCTTTTGCAGAGTACGGCATTATAGCCAACTTGCACTTATCCGTATATAACAGCATTTTTGCATTATCAAAACCCGCCTCGCCTCTTTCGGTTTTGCCGGAATGCGCATGTTTGGCGGATTTTCTGTTTTTGTGCCTGTGCCTGGAATTAATATTGGTAGCTCCAATAAAGCGGCATTGCAGGGCAGGGCATTTTGCATTATATTTAGGGCAAAGCTATACCCTATGACAGCGGAGGACTACTATCAGGAAGGTGAGCGCTTGTACGAAGCCGAAGACTACGAAGCGGCGGGGGCTGCTTATCAAAAAGCCACGGAACTGGATGATGGTTATGTCGATGCTTGGGTAGGGCGGGCTAGTGCTTGCTGGCGGTTGGGTAGGCTGGAAGAGTCTAAGGGCTACTGCGAGCAGGCTTTGGATGTTGATGAGGGGGATGCTTGGGCTTGGCATAGGCTAGGCGCAGTTTACTATGACCTCAAAGACTACGACAAAGCCATCGAAGCCTTCCGAAAAGCCATTGAGCTAGACCCAGACTACGCAGCCCCTTGGAACGGGCTGGGCATTGTTTACGACGACCTCAAAGACTACGACAAAGCCATCGAAGCCTACCGAAAGGCCATTGAGCTAGACCCAGAAAACGCCATCCCTTGGAACGGGCTGGGCAATGTTTACGACGACCTCAAAGACTACGACAAAGCCATCGAAGCCTTCCGAAAGGCCATTGAGCTAGACCCAGACTACGCCACCCCTTGGAACGGGCTGGGCAATGTTTACGCCAACCTCAAAGACTACGACAAAGCCATCGAAGCCTTCCGAAAGGCCATTGAGCTAGACCCAGACTACGCAGCCCCTTGGAACGGGCTGGGCAATGTTTACAAAGACCTCAAAGACTACGACAAAGCCATCGAAGCCTACCGAAAGGCCATTGAGCTAGACCCAGAAAACGCCACCCCTTGGTACGGGCTAGGCAATGTTTACGACGACCTCAAAGACTACGACAAAGCCATCGAAGCCTTCCGAAAGGCCATTGAGTTAGACCCCAACTCCGCCTACCCTTGGAACGGGCTGGGCATTGTTTATGATAACCTTCAGGAAGGCTCCCAAGCCGCCCGCTGCTTCATTCGGGCTGAGAGCTTAGGTCAAGTTGTCGTTGCTTATAACTGTTTCGTAGTTTTTTCTAAGCTTCAGACTCATCCCTTCTTCTCCCACCGTATCATTCGTACCTATATGCCGGAGTCGCAGTATTTGCGTTGGTCAAAGTATTTTCAAACTACGCTGGAAAATTCAACACCCCTGCATGCCTATATCACATGGCAAAGCCTAACCCAAAAAAAACCTTTGGGTTCCAAAGCGCAGTGGCAATTATGGCTTGGTATAATCCACTACTTCATGGGAGACCCCTCCGTTGCGCTCAGGTATCTGAACCAAAGCCAAAGCGAAAAGGAAGGGTTAGACTTGATGATTGCCTACTATCAGCTGCAAGCTTGTTATGACTTTCATGAGCCGGAGGCCCCTTATCTGGAGCCCGCTTTAGAAATAGCGGCTACGTATTTGCAACCCAAGCCTACCTTTTGGCAGCGGCTTAGCGGTGGTGCACAGCGCCTGGATACAGAGGGCGTGTTACAATGCTACTACGCTGGCCAACTCTTTGTTTTTACGGAGGAATACGAAAAAGCGCTGATCTGTTTTGAGCGGGTGGAAGAACAATACCTGCCTGCGGCTTATATGGCGGTATGGGTGTGCCGAGTGCTAAAAAACTATGATCGCAGAACCAAAAAGGTTAAAGCCCTGCTCAAGCGGGAAGCAAAAGAGCAACGTTTTACAGAAGGTCTATCCACGGTGTACTTAGATTTAGACGAGCCGCAGTTCTGGAAGCCTTTCTTCCACGTAGCCCAGTACTTTGAGCTCACTGAGGGGATTGCTGATTTCCGCTATGCTGCCAAGGGGGTAAAGACCGGCAAGAAGCTCCGCATTGCCAATCCCAAAGCCCAGCCCTATTACCACCAGCTCTGGAAAATCCGCCCGGAAGACCAGCAACGCATCAATGATAAAATACTGGAAGAGCTCAACTACCGTACTTTTGACCAGCTCTTCGAAGACAAGCTACAGCCTACGGTACAGTCTGCCCCCAAGCTAACCAAAAAAATCGTAGACAAGCGGCTCGATCAGTATGAGGATACGGAGCTGCGGGCAGCTTTTGAGCGCCTGCTGCGTATGGCAGAAGCCGGTAAAGCCGAGCAGGGGCTGGGGGAGTTGATCAAGGCCGGGCAGTTTGAGGTGGAGCAGTATCAGTTGTTCAACGCGTTTTTCTTCAGCGAAGCACAGCTTTCCGACTACGAGCGCATTATGCTGGATTTCTACATGCTCCTCACCCATCAGGATACGGAAAAGCAGTTGACGGATTCCCAATCTTCTGTCATCAAAACCGGGGCAGGGGCGGTGATTTCTGATAGCCTTTCGTACGCTATTGGCTTTGGTGCAAGCCTTGCTGTGCCGGGTTTACCTCCGGTCGCCGTTCCTTTCACCGGGGCCTTGTCAGGTTATGCCGTCAAGATGGCGGCGGGTGCCCTTACGGAGCAGCTTATGAAGTTCCTGGAAGAAGAGCGCCCTACATTCGAGTCTTACGCGGATTTCAAAGCGCAGTTTGAGCAGCATATCGGACGAGAGCGGCGGGAGCTGGGCGAGGGGGCGTTTTTTGAGCGGTATCCGATTGGGGTGTTGTATGGGGGACCCAAAGAGTAATATGCAGCTCTGTTGTATATCTTTAGTATAAGAGGTCGAGTTAAGCAAAAGAGAATCATATGGGAAAAAAGGGGTACAGGGTTCTGGCAGTACTACTGTTTTCGGTTGCAGCAGTTTGGTACGTATATTTTCACAATCAGTTTTATACCCATCTCAACACCGGCAAGATGGAAACCCTTGTTGCGTTTAAGTCGGAACATATAAAGGGATTTAGAGGGCAACAGATATTGGTACATAAGGGCTTTGAGGAAGCACTGAGCCGGCTAGAAGCCTACGCTGCTGCTCAGCATGTCACCTTAGTGGTTAACCAAAGCTATCGCAAGCAGGGGCAAAAAGTAGACAGGGCGGTTGTCAATCCTGCAAGCCGGTCAAATCATCTTGTCGGCTACGCCATAGACGTCAATATCCGCTACAACGGGAAGAAGTATTTCTCAGAGGACCTGAGGAGAAGTAACTTGGACCAGCTGCCTGCTGCCATCTCAGACTTTATCGATGCGGTAAGGACGGATAAGTCAATCAGATGGGGTGGTGATTTCAGAAAGCAGGACCCTGTACATTTTGATGTGCCCATCAATCATACTCAGCCGAAAAATTGGACTGCTTATGCTGAGCGCTGTCGTATGGAAGTGGATAGTGCACCTTACGTTTGGGAGATATGGAACTGGTGAGGGATTGATTCCTAATTAAATCCTACCTGCTCCAATGTCCAAAATGTTCTTCCTTTAGCTTAAAGATGTATGCAGTCTCCGGACTCCATACGACCACCCACCCGTCTCTGACGGAAGCAAAACAACCCTTTTCGAGGCAACCTAAGATGCTGAAAAGCAAAAACGTTTTTCAAAAGCGGCCTACCCAATAAAAGTGGTTCGTACTTTTATCGAATAGCTATCGCCCCAACCCATCGGATGGACTGTAGCCAGACGATGGGTTGGGGCGAGGCAGCGGCGAACCTGCCACACAGTGGGAAACTGTACAGCAGAAGCAGCCCGACAAGGGTTTTCCTCCTCAAGCCTGCTGACGGGGCAATAGGCGCCCATATACAGGCGGTGCGAAAAGTCTATACTGACTTCGAAAAGTTAGCGGAGCAGATTGCTCGTCGATGCGCGCTTGAGCAGCGGGCTTACGGCCTTTGAAACACTGCCCTGCCCCTCCCCGAGCAGCACGCCATCGTGCGGGCGGTGGAGGAATTGCTGGGTTTGTGCACGGCATTGGAGGATGCGGCCGGGCGGCGGGACGTGGTGTTGGGGGTTTGGGTGCGGGCGGTGGTGTCTGGGGTGTAGTGCTGAAGGTTTATTTGTAATACCACCCACACATACAGACAAAAGCAATAAAGACCGGCTTGTCGTAGTCCGGCTTTCCCCATCAAAGGCGATTTTCTTTATCCATTTTCAGTCGTGCGCTCTTGATTCCTGTAGTCTTTTCTCCGGCAGACGCGCTGTGAACTCTTCAAAAAGTTCATCATCCATATCACTCCAGGCACCAAAATACCTGAGCACACTATGCTCTGATGACTTATCTGACAATTCCAACTCCTTAACGTATTCCAGCAAGCTTTCAAGCTTTTCAGAGGGTATTTTTCTACTCTAGCCCTAATTTCCTTTCTAATTTTTTGGTCAGCTACCATACTCTATTTTTTGGTCTTAATCCTACATCATAAATCAAGATAGCAAATTTCATATTCTCCTTCAACTGAGGATTCTAAACGCTTCATCCTTTCTCATAAATGACGGCAATGTGGTCAACTTGCGCTTATTGTATAAACCAGTATATTTGAGCCATCAAAACCCGCCTCGCCTCTTCTGGTTTCACCGGAATGCGCATGTTTGGCGGGTTTTCTGTTTTGTGCTTATGCCTGGAATTAATATTGGTAACTCCAGTAAAGCGGCATTGCAGGGCAGGGCATTTTGCGTTATATTTAGCAAATGCAACCCAAAAAGGTGAAATCCCAACACAATCTTTTAAATACCAAACATGAAAGCTAACGAATTACCGATCAACGATTTCCTCAAGAGCCAGGAGGTGCAATTCGTCATTCCGGTGTACCAGCGCAATTACGACTGGACCACGAGTGAATGCAAGCAGTTGCTCGATGACATTCTTGCAATCGGCAAAGCCGAAAAAGGGACACACTTCATTGGGAGTATCGTATTCGTGTATGAGAATGCCTTCACTACTGGGTCGGTCAAGGAGTTGGTGATCATCGACGGTCAGCAAAGGCTTACTACTGTTAATATCCTATATGCTGCGTTACACCGCTTCGCCAAGCAGGCGGGGAAGGAGAAAGAGGCTTGAGCGTATCATGAACCTCTATCTGACCAATCAGTACGCTGAGCGGGAAGCCCACAAGCTCAAGCTCAAGCAAACGGATGCTAACGGAGCAGCTTTTCAAGCCATCCTGCTGGAGACAGAGAAAGGGCTGGGCTTCTCTAATGTGACAGAGAACTTCCGGTACTTCCGTAGCCGGATCAACGCGGATAACTTCGGTACCATTCTGGAAGGCTTACAGCGCCTTATCTTCGTGGAAATCTCGCTGGAGCGAGGCAAGGACGATCCACAACGCATTTTCGAGAGCCTAAACTCCACGGGCCTGGACCTGACTCAGTCGGACCTGATCCGGAATTTCATCCTCATGGACCTGGAGCCTGCCGAACAGCAACGCCTCTTTGCCCGCATCTGGAACCCCATTGAAGAAAACGCCCGTGATCTGACCCGGCAGAAATCGCTGGTATCCGATTTTATTCGCGATTATTTAACCTTGCGCAACAAGAAGATTCCCAATAAAAGCAAGGTCTATCACGAGTTCAAAAAGCGCTACCCTCACAAACAAGATTCAGTCTACATGCAAGACCTGGAAGACATGAAGTCTTTAGCGATGCACTACCGCAAGTTTGTCAACCCGGAGGTAGAAGAGGATGTAGCGATCCGGAGAGCATTGCTCCGTATCAAGACGCTGGAAATCAACGTAGTCTATCCTTTTCTACTGCAGCTATTTGAAGACGTGGAAAACGGGCGGCTCGAAACACCTCAGTTGCTGGAAATACTCAAACTGGTACAGAGTTATGTCTGGCGGCGCTTCATCGTGGGCCTCCCTACGAATGCCCTCAACAAAGTATTTATGACGCTTTACGCCGACGTAGATACCGAAGAATACTACGACTCCGTAGCCGTAGCGCTGCTCAAGAAACGGGGGAACTCCCGCTTCCCTACAGACGAAGAAGTCCGTAATGCCCTTCAGGATCGCGACCTGTACAACATCAAAAACAAGAATCGTAACTACCTTTTTGAGCTCCTCGAGAACCATAATAATCGGGAATTCGTCGATACCAACAATGAGCACATTACCGTTGAGCACATCTTCCCGCGCACTCCGCACGAAGCCTGGCGGGAGGATTTATCCGAAGAATCCTACCTGTTATTTAGCCAGAAATACCTGCATACAATTGCCAACCTAACGCTGTCGGGCAATAATGGTGCGCTGGGCAATAAACGATTTCAGGAGAAAAAACACATGAATACCAAGGGCGGCGAGCAGGGCTATCAGTACAGTCGGCTGTGGCTCAATCAGTACCTAAAAGAGATTGACCACTGGGACGTGGACACCTACAAAAGACGCCTTCAGCTCATCATCGAGCGCTTCCTCGATATTTGGCCATCGCCGCAAGTCGATCTTCCAACTGCGGAACAAACGGAAGAGCAAAACATCTTTGAGGCCGAATCCCCACGTAACCGGAAGCTTGAGTACTTTATTTTTGAAGACACCAAAGTAGAACAGTATCACGTCGCGCAGATATACTTCCATGTCATAGCTAAACTATTCGAGCAAAACCCACAGCTTATACTGGCACAAGGTGAAATTCTAAAAATCAGTCAGAATCCAAACGAATTCAGAACTCCACAGGAATTGACAAATGGCTATTTCATTGAAAGCAATATAGATAGTAGCAGTAAATTTCGGGTATTAAAGAAGCTGCTCACGCGCTTTGATCTGGAAGAAGAACTACTCATCAAGTACGCCACGCCAGAAGACAAAACAGCGCCCAGCCGGTTCAGCCTACGCCGAAGGTATTGGCGACAGTTGTTACCCCTAATCGAAGGAACTGAGCTATTCGCAAACGTCAACCCCACTAAGGATCACTGGCTAAGTACAGGCGCGGGAGTAAGCGGCCTCTCCTTTACCTTTGTTATAGCAAATACTTTCGCCCGTTTGGAGTTAACCATTGGTTCATCCGACAAATCACGGAATAAGCGCTATTTTGATCAGCTATTTGGCAGGAAGTCAGCCATCGAGGCTGTTTTCGGACACCCATTAGGCTGGGAGCGGCTGTCCGACAAAAAAATGAGCCGTATCAAGTATCAGAATGATGGGCTTAGCCTCGCACGGGAGGAAGACTGGCCTGCAATGAACGATTTTTTTATCACGCATTTGCCTACCTTTGAGCGGGCTTTAAAGAACGAGATCAGGATGCTAAAGTAGCTTTTACCGTAAGTGATGGCATACTCAGCCGTATTGCACAACCCTTGCAATTCGAGTTCTTTGAACATATTCTTCGGTTTAAAGCGAATTCCAGGTCTCCATCAGCTCAGATTTCTAATTGCTCTATTATCTTTCGCTGAGGGTGGTATCGAAAGTCATCTATACCACTGCCCTCTAATTTCTACCAAAACCCCATTCACCCGCTCCATATCCACCGCCGGCGGCAGCGTACTTTGGGCGTAAGCCTCCTCCAATTCCGCCATTTTATCTTCTGCCATGCCGAGCAGGGTATCGTAATCGTACTTCCCCCGGCGAATGTCCAGCAGCTCGGCCCGGTTTGGCCGGCGCACGCGGATCACCCCCTCACGCAGGATCTCGATGCCCATCTCCAGCAGGCGATAGGTGTGCATCATGTTTTTGGAATCGTACTCGGCGCCGTGAGCCAGGTTGGTTTGGTAGCGGGCTTCGTTGCGCTCTTCCACCCAGTTCCAGTAAGCTTTGTAGTCTTTGCAGTAAGTGGCGTAGCCGTCCTTGTTGAAGTGGAGGTAGCCAAGGATGGGCGCGCCTTTGGGGATGCTGCTCAGCGATAAATCATTGGAGGTGGGCTTGCGGAGGATGCCGGCGTAGCCAAAATTACCGGTAGGATCATAATGAATGGCGTAGACCTCCCGGAAGTGTGGGATGGCAGAGAGGCCGCAGCGGGACTGCTCCAGCCCATTGTCGTCCAACCACTGCCGGAGGGGGACGGAGCCGTTGCCCCTGAGCACGTAGCAGAAGTCCAAAGGCGTCTGCCGCTCCCGGGGCATAGGGTTGACGATTTTCTTATTCAGCCCCCGGGCTTTTTTGATCTGTGCGTAGGCGTAGCCGCCAAAGGTGTCTTTGCACTTTTTGGAGAGGAAGAGCTCGGGTGTCAGGTGGTCCATGATGGGGTGACGGTAGCGGATGCAGGCCGGTGGGGTGGCGAGCAGCTCCAGCATATTGGGGTTGTTCTTGGCCAGCAGTTCTACGAAGCGGCCGAGCTCGTAGTAGATCGTGTCGTTGGTCTCGTCCGACAGCTGCGGGGTGTAGTGCAGGCCGTAGAACTCGGCTTGGGGGAGGATGAAGACACCGCGGATATCGGTGTCGGAGGTGGGCAAATCGGTACCGTAGGCGCGGCTGCCGGTGATGCAGTCGTAGAGTAAAAGGTCAGGGTTAGATTGAAGGTCTTGATAGGTCATTTCTTCTCTTTCTAAAGCAAGTAACATGGAACATATGAAACAGAGTTCCCTGTTTGTCTGCTTAGTATTTATTCACGACCTGACCTGTGATAATTACTTTGTATTGAGCCATTGTGCAGCCTGACTTTTGACTTGGTCAATAGTATAATACTCGCCTCTGGCTATTTGCTCTTCAGCTTCTGCTATACTAGTATCTGTTTCTTCAGTAGTAACCGGCAGCCCGGGAATGGCTACTTCAGGATTAGCTTTGCTGCTGCGCTGTACTTCCAACAATCTCTTTACTACATGATGATCTTGTAGGCTTACCAACCATTCAATGAGCTGTAATTTTTCAGCTTGTAAGTTCATTGTATGAATTTTTTAGTACTGTGAATATAACGGTTTTTCAGTCTAAAAAGGTCGTTGTGTTAACATCTTTACTCTACCGCTCTATGGTAATGGCGCGCAGTTCCCTATAATTCATTCGAAAATCCCAGCGTATAAGGCGAGACAATAAATGTGACAACATTGCCTATTTCATCCAGAGTTCCCGGCATGAGAGTGAATGGATTAGGCTACTATACTTGCATCTGGCAGACGCACCCCAGGTTTGCCACATTACAGAAAAAACAAAAAAGGCAGCCCGAAGGCCACCTTCCCAAGATATACTGACGATTAAGTGGTTTGCCATAGCAAACCTACTCAATGCTTGCCCGTGTCTCGCCGCCTTTGGGCTTTGGCCACCTTAAAGGCAGGAGGGTCAGCATTTACGCTGAGAAGTGGCTTGCGCCTGTCCTGACAAGCTACGCTTCGTCAGTGGCCGATGTCGCAAATCCAAGATCCCGACATTTATCGTCGGTGACCACTTCGTATTGCGTATAGTTGCAATTATATCCAGGCTGTAGAAGCCTATTTAAAATTCTTAATTACACCCCAACTGCTCCTGAGACAGCGGGTCGTTATTCGGGAAGCAATTGCCCGACAGGACGGCTTCCGGCACGAACCGGTCCAGATTAGGGTCGTAAAGGCCATGCTCCTGGAATTCCACGAGGTCGGTAATTTCCTGCTCCGTGAGGTTCAGCGGGTGGAAGAAGGGAGAAATTTGTGTTTCCGGCACCCGGTCGTTTTCGGGTACGCCTTCATTGAAGTATTCCACAACAGACCGCAGGGAATGCCGGCTGCTGCCGTGGAAATAAAAGGGTGAATTTTTCATGTTGTAGAGCTGAGGCACCTTAAACTTGTAGAAATCCTCCTCAAAACCGGTAAACCCGCCCCGCCCAAAGTTCCGGATGTCGTTGGGGCCGGTAGCAAAAGCGCCGGATTCCCACAGATCGCGCACTCCGAGGGCATGAAATTCGTTACTGCTCAGGGCGGCACCTTTATGGCAGCGGTAACAGCCCGCTTTGGTGAAAAAGACCATTGCACCGGCTTTTTCCTGATCGCTCATGGCGTTCTCTTCACCGCGCACCCAGCGCTGAAAGGGCGCCTCCGTGGTGGTCAGCGACCGCAGGTAAGCGGAAAGGGCAAAGCTAGTGGTGAGCGGAGAATAGCGGTCCCCTTCCGGGAAATCCGCAAAGGCAGCATCGTACATCGGTAGATAGCCCAGGGTGTCGAGCCAGCCGACGGTCACCCGCATGCGGTGCAGGGCAAGCCCTTCGATAATCTGAGCCTCCAGCCCATCCAGGCCCAGTTCATTGACTTCGGCGTCGCCCACCCAGGCGTGCTCCGTGCCTCTGTTGGCGTGATTAGCGCCAAACTTACCGCTCCAGGTGGAGTTGGTAACAAAAGCTGTATTGAGCACACTGAGTGGACGAGCGCCTTGCACGTCAAGCTCTTCTTCGGCGTAGTCAATGAGTTTGCCTCTACTTTCCCCGTTTTGGCCAAACCCTACGCCTCCGTCTGCGATGCCTTGCTTTGCGCCGGGCATGAATCCGGCAGTGGGTACATGACAACTACCACAGGAGTAAGTGCCTTTACCGCCTTCATGCATGGCATCGGCTGCCAGGCCGGTCTCAAAAAAGAGCATCCGGCCCAATGCTATTTTTTCTCTGGTTAATGGGTTACCCACTCCTGCCGGAACGGCACCTAATTCAGTTTCACTATCGGGCAACCGAAAGTAATCCAACGAACCATCCGGTGACAGTTCCACCAACCGCCGCTCCAAACGGGTGTCCAGTGGATTCGGCAATTGTTCGCTGGTACAGCCGGCCAAAAAAGCCAGTACAGCGAATACCAATAGTGCTAATGTTTGTCTTAATTGTGCTTTCATGGTGCTGTGCGGGAGGCTGTGTTTCGAGATTCACCGGGGGGAGGGATATGAGGTAATACGGGGAGGCGGGCCCGATGTTTCATCTTTTTATATTTTTTTATCAATAGCCCTAATTCTGAACCTTCACTTCGGTGTATTCCAAGAAATAACATACTGTTAACCTCCAGCCCTGTACCTTTGCGGAAAAATGCGCGGCTACCTGCTTTCCTTACTGCTTTCAGTTGGTTCTTTGGCTGTTTTTCACGCCTGCCGGCCCACTGCCGGGCCATCCCAATCTAATCTCACCGGAGCGGAATGGGCCCGCATCCACTGCGCCGCCTGCCATCAATACCCGGAGCCGGAGCTCCTGCCCAAATCAACCTGGGAAACCCACGTCCTGCCCCGCATGGGCTACTTTCTGGGGCATTATCCGGATGCCGACACCCGTCAGCAAATGATTGAAAGCGGACCGGGAGGGCAGGCGGTGGAAGCCCGCCGGGTTTTTCCCGAACAACCGCTCATTGACTCGGCAACCTGGCTGGCTATTCAGGGCTTTTACCTGGAAAATGCCCCCGCCGTATGGGACCTGTCTGCTCCATTAGCATTGGACACTACCTCACTTTTTCAGGCCCGCTTTCCCGACTACTTCCTCTCCCCTCCATCCACCACCCTGATCGATGCCTTCCCCGGAGGCCTATACCTAGGCGATGCCAACAAGCAGCGGCTGATGGTCTTCGACCAAAATCTAAATCTCCGGCAACAGGCGAAAGTCCGGGAAGGAGCGGTCAGCCTGCAGGACAACCCCACCGATCTGCTCCTGACGGTCATGGGGTCCTTCTCCCCTACCGATGCGCCCGAAGGCTTTCTGCTTCAATTGCCCAAAGGCGGTGGGTCGCCTCCTCAAATCCTCATCGACAGCCTGCAACGGCCCGTGCATAGTGCCTATGCCGACCTAAATGGGGACGGCCGTATGGATGTGGTGATTGCCGAATTTGCCAAATGGACCGGGCGGCTGGCCTGGTGGGAACAACATCCGGATGGCACCTTTACCCCACACACCCTGCGCGCGCAGCCCGGCGCCATCAAAACCGCCATTCAGGACTTTAACGGGGATGGGCAGCCGGATATCCTGGCGCTCTTCGGGCAGGGCGATGAGGGGTTCTGGCTGTATGAAAATCAGGGCAATGCCACCTTCCGGGAAAAGTCAATCCTTCGCCTGCCGGCCTCCTACGGCTCAAGCACTTTCCGTTTGCTCGATTATAATCAGGACGGGCATACCGACATTCTCTACACGGCTGGCGATAATGCCGACTACCCGCCTGTGCTGAAGCCCTACCATGGTATCTATCTATTCGAAAATAATGGAGCGTTGGGGTTTGAACAAGCCTTTTTTCAGCCCCTGCCTGGCGCGTACGATGCCATACCAGGGGATTTTGATCAGGATGGAGACCTGGACCTGGCAGCGATCTCTTTTTTCCCGGATTTCAAGCGGCAGCCGGAGGCCGGTTTTGTCTTTTTTGAAAATCAGGGCGGCTGGACCATGCGGGCTTCCACTTTTCCACAATCCAAGCTTGGAAGATGGATCGTCATGGACAGTGCCGATATCGACTCAGATGGGGACGAGGATCTGGTTTTGGGAGCCCTCGCCTTTGAAGTTGTTCCGGATCGCGGAGAAATAGAAGGCTGGGTGCAGAAGGGTATCCCGTTTGTGGTGCTTGAGAATCGGCTGAAGTAGATAAACTACAACCTCCTTTTTTACTATTTTAGTCCAAAAATTGAGCATAACGACGACTCCCGCGCGGTCTTCCGCCCTCGATGCCCTACGTGGGCTGGCCATTATCGGCATGATTCTGTCCGGACATATTGCGCACGGTGGTGTGCTGCCCGCATGGATGCACCACGCGCAGGTACCGCCTCCTGATCATCAGTTCAATCCCGGCATAGCAGGCATCACCTGGGTGGACCTGGTCTTTCCGATGTTTCTTTTTGCTATGGGGATGGCTTTCCCGTTTTCCCTGCGCAGCCGGTTAGGGAAAGGGGTGGCAGAATGGCGTATCGTCCTGCAGGCCTTCAAGCGATGGGGCTGGTTGTTCTTTTTTGCCTTGTTCTACCAGCATCTGATCCCGCAGTATATGACAAGCAGCCCGGGTACCGTGGAGCAACTGCTTGCTTTGGGGGGCTTTGTGCTGCTGTTTGCCATCTATGGCACGCACCCGCGCATACGGAAGTGGAAGTACCACGAACACTTTAATACCCTCGGGCTCTTACTGGCCATTGCGTACCTGCTGTTGCTACCCGGTGAGCCTAAGCCTGACGACAGCCGGTACTTATCACTGGAACGGACCGATATTATCATCCTGATTTTGTCCAACGTTGCTTTCTTTGGCGCAGTGGCCTGGCTGTTGACTCGCAACAACGTGCTGCCCCGGCTGGCCATTCTGGCAGTACTGCTCGCCCTTCGCCTCAGCCAATCTGCCGGCGACAACTGGACCGCTGTACTTTGGAACGGTTCTCCCCTGCCCTGGTTCTTCAATTTTAGCTTTTTACAGTACCTGCACATCGTGCTTGCCGGATCCATTGTGGGTGATTTGGCACAAGCCTATGCTGCCAAAAGAGAGGCTGGCAGTAGTTCTTCCTCCCTGACCGCTACCGGATGGCTGATGGTCGCCCTGGTCATTTTATCTCTTACTGGTCTATTTAGCCGCTGGGGTTTTCCGTTGTTCCTGCTGCAGTTAGGCATTTTGACTCTTACAGCCCTGCTGCTTCGAAAGGACGGCTCTACCACCGCCCGCTTCCTGCGCCAATTGCTGACCTGGGGCAGTGCCTTCCTAATCATAGGTATGGCTTTTGAGCCCTACGAAGGTGGCATTCGGAAGGATCACGCCACAATGAGCTACTACTACGTGACTGCCGGGCTGTCCACCTTCCTGTTTATGGTCTTCTTCCTCTTGCTTGACCACTACCGGGCACGGGGTTGGCAGTGGCTAACTCACACTGGCCGCAACCCGATGATTGCCTACGTAGCGCCCTGGCTGCTGGTGTGGCCGATCTTAAAAATTTCCGGGCTGGCCGGCTTTGTGGAGGGTATGAATGGCAACGCGCTGCCGGGATTGCTTCGGGGTGTGCTCATTACCGGGCTATCGCTGGCAGCGACAGTGGCACTGACGCGTTGGGGTTGGTGGTGGAAGACTTAGGGACCTGCTTAATCTGCTTCCCCGGGAATCCCCAGCGTTTTCAGTTCTTCAGATAACTTGAGCGTAAAGCTGCGCGCGCCGGTGTTGAGCAGGTGATGGGGGTCGCTAAATTCGTACGCCCCCCCGGAATCTAAATAGTTAAGGTAAACGGCACCACAAGAGGCTGCCAGCTCGCTAAGCTGTTGATTAAAATCGGGAACTGATTCGTCTTCAATCTTTGCCATTCCGGACTTAACAGGCATACGAATCAATACTATTTCCCCGTAGTCCTTAAGATAACGAGTTAGCCTGCACAAGTTTTCCAGATATTCCCGGGACAATCCCCGGTCTCCTATTGAAGCGCTGTATTTCTTGTAAATCTCCTCGTCCGGTATAGCAGAAGAGCGAGTCCGCTCTCCCCATCCATCAGTATGGGCAACAAACATAGGCGTTTCTTCAGGCGGAGCGGCCAAGAGGCTGAACAGAAAAGGCTCCGTCCTATTAATATTCCGGAAAAGATAATCTGGATTGGGAGAAACATTGACCAGAAATAATTTATAAATGGGTGGAGGGTTGCGATTTTTTTTTGTGTTCTTGGTTAAATTGCCTGGATTAACGGAAAGAATAAACAGCCCGGATTGATTTTTTCCAGCCTTTTTAACCTTTCGCATAGCCAGTTTTACATAACGTTCCTCATAGGGTGATACCAAACCAGTAAACGCAAAATTCAATACCTCGCCGTCCAGCTGCAGCTCTTCTTTGAGTACCTCAGGAACCAGTCCGACCTTTGCTCTGGAGACACCTAGTATCAGATGCTCCGCTTTGTGGGTGAACTTGCTGTAATCCAAATCAAAACGCATCGTATCATAATGACGTAAATACAGGTAAGGCAAAAAAACAACGAGCAGGATCAGGCTCCCTTTCAGAGCCAGCTCTGGTAGCTTTGCTTTTATTGATCTTTGGTCGGTTCCTGTCTCTGTCATACCAGCAGTGCTATTTGAATATCCGTCCGTACGTAAATTGCTTGAAAATAGTCAATCAGAATACCGGAATCTAAAAATCGAAATAAATGAACTCCCGATCCGGCGGCATCCCAAGATACAATACGGCGTGCAACAAAAATAGATAAAACACCCACCGTACCCACCAGCCCTGCTGACTCAGAAATACATCAATGCGCTGTCCTCTGAGTAACCAATGGAACCCATCCATCACCAATAAAGCCCCGACCCCAATTGCAAACTCCCATATATCGATCACATCGGTAATGCTTAAATGCAGCTGTATAGGCTCCCAAAATCTAAGCTGGCTGATCAGGGTGAAGGCTGTTTGTACATCTACTGCCCGAAAGAAAATGATACTTATTACGGCAACATTAAAAAACAATGCGAAATCAACCAGCCAGCGCAGTGGCTTGCCTCTGGAAAGCCCTATCCGGCTCAGCCATTTGTCCGCAGGCTTCGAGAGCAACGACTCCAGGGCAACAAATAGCCCATTGAGCCCGCCCCAGATCAGAAACGTCCACTCCGCACCGTGCCAGATACCATTCAGGGTGAATGAAATGACCGTGGCGACGATTATCCACGCCATGCCCCGCCCCATGGGCGTCAGCTGAAAAAAAACGTAGTCCCGAAACCAGTTGGTCAGTGTGATGTGCCAACCCCGCCAGAACTTATTGAAAGAGGTAATGACGTATACCCGGTTTTCAAAGTTTTGCGACAAGCGCACGCCCAGTATCCGCGCACTGCCAATGGCAATATCCGTGTAGGCAGAAAAATCACAGAAAATCTGGAACAGAAAGAATACCGAAGCCAGCCATACCGTAAACCCTTCGTACTGCGCCGGGTGCCCGTAAACCTCGTCCACAAAGAGCGCCAGGCGGTCAGCTATGACCAGCTTCTTAAACAGCCCCCATAGTATAAGTTGAAGCCCGCCCACAATTCGCTGGTATTCAAACTGGTAGTTGAAATGAAACTGGGAAAGTAAATCCCGGGACCGCTCGATAGGCCCGGCCACCAGCTGCGGAAAAAAGCTCACGTACAGCGCATAACGCCCCAGGTGGCGCTCCGCTTTCGCAAAGCCCTTGTACACATCAATGGTATACGCCATCGTCTGAAAAGTGTAAAAGGAAATTCCCACAGGCAGGAGTACATCCAAGTGATAGGCTTCGAACTCCGGCTGAAACAGGCGGGCCACTTTAGCCGCCTCCCCGCTCAAAAAATTGAAATACTTAAAGGTGAACAACAGCCCCAGATTGGCCACGATGCTGAGCCATAGCCAGGCCTTTTTTCGTTGCTTGTTGGCAGCCCCCTCTATTTGCAGGGCAGCTGTGTAATCGATCAGCGTGGACCCCACAATCAGCCAGATGTACCAGGGGTGCCAGTCCATGTAAAAATAATAACTGGCTACCAGCAACCACGCCCACCGGAAGCGCACCGGTGTCAGGAAAAACACCAGGGCAACAATCGGCAAAAAGAGGTAGTAATCCAGGGATGTGAATAACATGGCTGCTGCTTAGGCGTGGTTTTCCTGATATTGTTTGAACAGATGCTCCGCCAGCTCCTGTATAGAATCGAACGCCCAGAAAGTATCCGGAGTAAGCCGGAGCTTCAGCCAGTCTGATAGCTCATCGGAGATAAAGACCGCATCCACGGATTCCAGCGGGTAGGCTTTGACCGGGTCGGTGGCTTTGATTTGAGCTGCCGGCATTTTTACTTTTTCGGCAATCTGCTGCTGCAGCCATTGCACGATAGCCGGTACGCCAAATTCAGCCGTTCCCGGCTCCGGAACAGGACCTGCACTGCTAGCCGTTGATTCAGGTTGAATCCACTCGTGCATTATCCTAAGGGCGCCGTTTTGGTAATCCTCCCGGGCCGCATAGCGTTGTACCTTGCCGCTTGAGGTTTTTGGCAGGCTCATAGGCCGGATCAGCGCGATCGCGTAGGGCTGTATTTCAAACACTTCGCTCACCGCCTGACGTATGGCGTCCACCACTTCCTGCTCGTCTGCATTGCGCCACTCGGTCCGGCGGACTTCCTGTACAAGGACCAGCCGCTCGCTGCCCGCCTGCTCCATGGCAAAAGCCGCACAGCCATTGTCCTGCAAGGCGGGGTGGGCATGTTCGACCACCTCTTCAATATCATCCGGGTAGTAATTAGCACCCCGGATGATAATCAGGTCTTTTTCCCGTCCGGTAATGAACAACTCCCCATCCATCAGGAAGCCCAGGTCACCGGTGCGGAGGTAGGGGCCTTTGCCGGTTGCCGTATAATTTTCAAATGTCTTTTTGCTTTCCTGCGGCCGTTCCCAGTAACCAGAGGCGATAGAACCAGGGTAACCCGCCCATATTTCACCCTCCGTACCTTCCGGGCACCGTGCTTTAGTCTCGGCATCTACAATCACCACCTCTGCCCCATTAACGGGATTCCCATTGCTGACCTGCACCTGCTCGGGGTTAGCGCCCTGAAGCCTCTCATCGTCCCAGGCCAGCAGAGACTGCCTGGTTTCCGGGTAATGCACCTTAGCTTTTTGGTCGATGGCAGAAGTCGTTACGATAAGGGTCGCTTCCGCCAATCCAAAGGAAGGCAGGAAGCCTGTCTTGGGAAATCCCACCGGGCCAAAGCGCTCACAAAAGGCCTGAATGGTCCGCCATCGCACCCGCTCCGAGCCGGAAACCACACTACGGATACTGCTGAGGTCCAATCCTTCGAGCTGCTCGTCTGTGATTTTCTCGCAGCATAAGTCAAAGGCGAAATTGGGCCCAAGGGTAAACTCAGCCTGATACCGGCTTACCGCCGCGAGCCATCGTATCGGCTGCTGTATAAAATGAACCGGAGACATAAAATAGCACTCCACCCCACCCTGCACCAAATAGGTCAACATGGAAATCAGCCCCATGTCATGATACATCGGTATCCAGGAAACGCTTCTGGACAGATTAGGGATGTGCGTCTGCATACAGCCGCTTATATTCGCCATGACATTCTCATGCCGGATAATGACGCCTTTGGGGTCACCTGTGGAGCCAGAAGTATACTGCAGGTACGCAACATCCTCAAGGCTAACTTGATGTGGCACCCATTCAGCAGGCATGCCCATCAATTCCTCCATAGGCAAAAAGGTGTAGGCAGAAAAATCTTCCTGCATGCCTTCCATATACTCCACCCCTTTCTCGTCTGCCAGAATAAACCTGGCATCACAGTCCTGCATAATGGCTTTCAGCCGCAGCAGATTCCGGTTATTGCGGGGCGGGTAGGCAGGTACGGCAATCACACCGGCGTAGAAACAACCAAATAAGGCAATCAGATACTCTATCCCCTGCGGAAAAAGCAACAGCAGCCGCTCCCCCTTCAGCCCCCGTGCCTGCAAATGAGCCGCTACACACCGGGCCTGTTCATCAAAAAGACGATGGCTCAGTGGCTGCTCATCAGACACGCCATCTCTCAAAAAAGTGAAAGGCGTGAACTCAGGTGCCTCTTTTGCACGACGCTGTAGCAGGTCAACGAGATTTTCCATATCGGAGAAAATGTGGTATCTGATTAATATCTATCTGGCAAAACTCGTATTTTTTTCCGTAGTTTCGATAAAAACTACTGCCCCTTTATGAAAGAAGCACTGTTCTGGATTTTCATCATCATCTTCTCCCTCACCGCGATCATCACCCTATTGGGAATTACAGGTGTCATAAAAACCATCAAGGAAAACTACCTGAATGCGCTCTTCACCGCACTTATCCTGGAGGTCGTAGCGGCGGTGGTCTTACTCTTTCAGAATACCGATTTTCTTACAAGCCCGGTAGCAGATGGCCCCTGCCTGGAGGAGGTCATCACCCGGTCAGGCCTTACCGCACAGGCGGGGCAGGCTGCCGACGCCTCAGACTTTTTGGTGGAACAACTCAAACGCCTTTCCGTCCTGGATGCCGCAACGGGCGATCAGGCCCTGCTCGCCGCCCAGTTGCAGGAGCGGGACTCCCTGCTGGAGGTAGCCAATGCTGAAATTGAAGCACTGGAGACCGAGCTTCAGCAACTGGGGCAGCAGTTTTATACCAAAATCACCAAACTGCGCAACTACATCAGCCAGTACGGTGGCTTCATCAACCTCGCCTGGCGGGCAGAAGAGAAAGCATCCGTATACCGCCTGCTGATTGAAATCTTCGGGGACATGGGCCTCATTCAGGATGAAAGCACCCTCTATATCGGTGAAGGCCGTGCCCAGATCAACTTTGCCGCTGTACGGTCTATTTACAAGGAATACAAAGCCAGCCTGCAGCAAACTGTCGATAGCGACACCAAAGTTTATGTAGGCGAATACGATACCATTTTGTTTATCCGGACCTACCTCAACCAAACGGCCTACTGATCCATTTTTAATAGCAAAGGGAAACCCCTAACTTCGCGCCAAAATTACATAACCGATAAAACCAGTGATATGGCTAATGCATATTTCACGCCGCCACCTGCGGTCAACGAACCTTCTCTGAGCTACGCACCCGGCACGCCCGAGCGGGAAGCGCTTAAGGAGACGCTCAAAGCCATGAAGGCAGAACAGCGGGATGTCCCCATGACTATCGGCGGGAAAAAAATCACAACTGACACCAAAATTGCCATGCACCCTCCGCATGAGCTAAAGCATACCCTGGGCCATTACTACAAAGGCGGCCCGGAGCACGTCAATATGGCCATTGATGCCGCATTGAAAGCTAAGCCGGCCTGGGAGGCTATGCCCTGGCAGGAACGCGCTGCCATTTTCCTGCGCGCTGCGGATCTGATCTCCGGCCCCTACCGCTACAAAATGAACGCGGCCACGATGCTGGGGCAGTCCAAGACACCCCATCAGTCTGAAATTGAGGCAGTGGCTGAGATCGCCGACTTCTTCCGCTTCAATGTGCAGTACATGACCGAGATGTACGAAGATCAGCCGCTGAGCGAGCCCGAGTCCGCAATCTGGAACCGCGTGGAATACCGGCCGCTGGAAGGCTTTGTTTTTGCCATCACGCCCTTTAACTTCACCGCCATTGCCGGCAACCTGCCCGGTGCACCGGCTTTGCTGGGCAACACCGTCGTCTGGAAGCCTGCAGAAACTCAGATTTATTCCGCAGGCCTGCTGATGGAAGTACTGGAAGCCGCCGGTCTGCCGGATGGCGTCATCAACCTGGTGCTGGTAGACGGACCTGTCGCCGGTGATATTATTTTTGAACATAAGGACTTCGCCGGGCTGCACTTCACCGGAAGTACCAAAGTCTTTCAAAGCCTTTGGCAAACCATCGGCAAAAACCTGCCCAAATACCGCAGCTACCCTCGCATCGTTGGCGAAACAGGCGGTAAGGACTTCCTGGTTATGCACCCTTCCTCTGATGTACAGCAGGTGGTGACTGCTTTGGTACGCGGTGCCTATGAGTATCAGGGTCAAAAATGCTCCGCGGCTTCCCGTGCCTACCTGCCTAAGAGCAAATGGCCTGCGCTAAAGGAAGCCCTGATCAGGGATATCAAAACGGTGAAAATGGGTACCGTGGAGGACTTCAGCAACTTCATGGGTGCCGTGATCGATGAGCGGGCTTTCGACAAAATTGCCAACTACATCGAAATCGCCAAAAAGAGCGATGAAGCCGAAATCATCGTTGGAGGTGGCTACGACAAGTCGGAAGGCTACTTCATAGAACCTACGGTCATCGTAACCGGCAATCCGCACTTCACCACTATGGAGGAAGAAATCTTTGGCCCGGTACTAACCATCTATGTTTACGAAGATGAGGACTTTGAGGCAACGCTGGACCTCGTGGACAGCACCTCTCCTTACGCCCTTACCGGTGCAGTATTTTCCAACGACCGTTACGCGGCACACAAGGCGATCGAGCGCCTGCGCCATTCGGCAGGTAATTTCTACATCAACGATAAGCCTACCGGTGCAGTGGTCGGACAGCAGCCTTTCGGCGGTGCCAGAGGTTCGGGTACGAACGACAAAGCAGGTTCCATCATCAACCTCTACCGTTGGGTCTCTGCCCGCTCTATCAAGGAGAACTTTAATCCGCCTTCGGATTACCGCTATCCTTACATGGGCTAACCGCAAGCATAATGATGACAAGCTAGCAATAACAAGCCCGGGGCAGCCATTTTGGCCGCTCCGGGTATTTTTTTAAGACCGTGTTGGGATTTTGGTCTTCTAGTCGAAAACTAACAATTTTTTTGTTTAGACAAGAGCCGAAAACCGGAGTCCGTACGGATGAGGATTTTCGGGGCGAAGTATAAGCAAAAAAGTGTAGTTTGCAGACCGATTACTAAAGTCCCAACACGGTCTAAGGCGTCACCGTGACTGCCTGAGCGATCTCTACTTTCCGAAGGGGCAATTGTACGCGCCCTACACAAGTATAGACGCCCGGATTAACCAGCTGCCCGTTTACCCGCCCATCCCATTGCACTGCTGACAAGGGGCCCGCAGCTTCGTAAACCAGCCCACCGTAGCGGTCAAACACCTGAAAGATCAGGACCTCAGCATTTCCGGACAAGGGGGTATATAGCTGAAGTACATCATTGCGCCCGTCACCATTGGGGGAGAAAGCGGTGGGCAGATAAACCGGGCAATCTGCAGCGACAACAACCGAATCCACCGTAGTCGTACAACCATTGGTCGATCCCACAGCCAAGGTATAAACACCGGGCGAAAGGGCTTCAAACTGTGGCTCAGCCTGAAAGGGACCGCCCGATAAACTAAATTGAAGGCTATCGCCTACCGCCGCTACACGAATTTCCCCATTCGGCTGATCACAATCCGAGGCTTGCACTTCCAGCCCCAGAACCTCCGCTGTATCCTTTACCTCCAATACCAGAAGCCGGTCCAGCCCGCAATCTCCCGCACTATCAATTTGGTAACGGTGCGTACCCGCTGTAGTGAAGCCTTCAAATGCCTCCCCTGCACAGATGGAAGCATAGAGTGTATCCTTATCCGGGCAGCAAAGGGGGGATTTTTCATCCGGAAAATACGGCACATCCACCATCTGATGATTGGCTTCTGCCAGCCAGGGCTGCGTGAATGCCCCACCGGAGCGGCTGTTCCAGGCTATAGCCGCCGGCTCCAGCTGACCGGATACGGACAAGCAATTTTCCGGGGCTTCCCACCAGTTTTCCGGCCATTGCAGAAAGGCGGCATCACCGGCAGTGCTACCGACCGGGAAAGTACTACCCGTTGCAGCGATGGTGCCTGCGGGCCCGGGGATCAGTTGCAGAATGACTTCCTTACCCTGCCCAATTCTTCGGCATTCGGCAAGCGTTCCATCTGCTTCAATCAGCAACCAAAGGCCCGTACCCTCTACCCCAGCAGATGCTTCGAAGCGATTGGCGGCAACTACTACCCGGCCATCTGCCCGTTGATACCCTCCGGAGGCCGCCAGCAAATTTGCCCCATCGGGATCGTGGAAACGCCGGGTTAGGACCTGATTGCCATTCTCATCCGCCCATACCAGTAATAAATCAGGGGTATCCGCACCTACAGTGCCCACCAAAAGGCACCCCTCTTCCAGCGGGATAATCTGGCGGAAGCTGCAGGGCTGATTGTCCGTTACCGTCATAGAATACCAGGACAAGGGCTGACCAGCCGTATTCAGCGTAACCCAAAAGGCTTCCTCGGTGCCATCCGCAAGAGAAGCAGCCCCCGCAATCCAAAACCGGCCGTCGTGCTCCAATCCGTGTGCCGGAAAAATCCAGTCCAGACTTTCATGACGAAGCTGTGTCCCCCAGATGGGACTACCGTTGTCCTGCAGCAGCGTGACGTATGCCGGGCGGTCCTGCCCTACGGCCTCATGCATCACCAAAGCGATATTGCCGGCATCAGTTGTAAAAACAGCATCCGCATGTTCATCGTCCCCGCCGGTGGTACGGCCAAAGTAGCGGCTCCAGCCAATGGTGCCATCGGATTCAAAATAATGCAAAAAAACATCATCAATCACATTGGGATTACCAGGCTCCACCATCCGACCCAGGACCAGGACACCATCCTGATGGGGCGTCAGGTCGTTGACAAGGTCACGCCCGGGCGTTCCTACTGCTCTGGCCCAAAGCATATTGCCACTCGAATCCAGCTTAAGGAGCACGGCATTCTCCCCACCAATCTCGGCTTGTACCTGAAGCAGGAGATAGAAGGCGTTGTTGTGCCAGACTATTCGCTGACCCGTTTCAGGGCGGTCAGTGCCCAGCACCTGAATATCGGTCTGCCCGAAGCTCAGTGAACCACAAAAAAACAGGAGAAAAATCAATAACGGGGCTTTCATGAAATAGGTGTTGCTTGAAAAAAGAACGCGTATTTCCAAGTGGTAGTGCCAAAGTTAAGAAGCCCAATTTCAATCGCCCAACCTAATTTTCAATCAGGAAGCCTTACCTTTCCGAACCAACTGATGCAGCGATTATGCCGAAACAATCTACCTTTTACGATGACCGCCCGGAGGACTTGCATGCCTATATCCGAAATATTAGCTCCAACCGGCACCCCCTGAGCCTGCTCCTGGCAGGCATTACCGATGTACGGAATATCGGCAGCCTTTTCCGCCTGGCTGATGCGGCACGCCTGGCCCACCTTTACTTCTACGGGCCGGCGGAGCTGCTGGAACACCGCAAAGTGAAGCGGGTTGCCCGGGCTACCTTAGACTATGTACCCCATAGCGTGCTGGACCTCAAAAGCGCTCAGGCGCTCGCCAAAGACCATATTTTCTTGGGTTTGGAAATCACGGATCAAAGCCTGCCTTATACGCAGGTGGAAGCGCAGGCGGAAACCGTCTTGGTGGTCGGACAGGAAGCCCATGGTATCCCACCGGAAATACTGGAGTTATGCCGTCAAACCATGCACCTGCCCATGTACGGGGTCAATACCTCTATGAATGTGGCCATGGCTGCGGGGATCGCAGTATATGATCAGATCAGGCAGTTGAAAACACACTAAAGTTCTTCCACCCAACCTTCAATGAAGAGCACCTCCGCTTTCCGCTGATTGCTGAAGTAGACTTTGACTTTCTTTTTGAAATAGCCCAGGTCGCGGGCATCGTAAGTCACAGCGATAACGCCTGTGGAATCCGGCGCGATGGGCACTTCGTCCCATTCCGGTACTGTGCAGCCACAGGAAGTCCGGACATTATCGATGACCACAGGCTCACCACTGACGTTCCGGAAAACAAATTCATGAGTAGCAGGCTGATTCCGGATCAGGTCGCCCATCTCATGGGAAGTGTCCCCCTCCCACTCGACTACAGCCCCCGCGAGGAATAAACAGGCTACCATTAGTATCGACAATCGCATAAGTGTTTTTTTAAGGCTCGAATACCAGCAAGAACGTCAGGGGAAACTTACCCTTCGTCCTCCGCCGTTTCATCCGCCTTGCGTAAAACATCCCAGGTATGGTCTGCCAACAGCTCCACCGTGGCTACAAAGCGGTAAGGCGGGTTAGGGCCCCACTCTTCCGGGCTGACCATGGAGAGCACATACTCGCTGCCGTCCCGTCGCTCGTACAGGTGGTAAGTGAAGCCGATCAGGGGCTCAAAATTCATTTGAGCATTATAGATTTGCTCGGATATGGAGATGCGGTCCTGAATGCCCTTGGCCTGTTGCGCCAGCAGCTCTATTTGCTTGCGGATTTGCTCCAGTTGCATATCCGACTGCTTATACATGGCTTTGACCGCCCGGCCCTTCACCTTTCCTTTGTCGATGGGTTTGATCTCCACACCGCTAACGGTATGGGCATAGGGCAAGTTGTGCGGGTTTTCCGCAATTTTGTCCGGGTCAATGGGGTTGATGAATTTTTCCTTCTTTTCGCTCATACAAGCTTTTTCAGATTATATAAACGTAAAAATCAATTTGCACCGGGTATTGTTCAAAATCACTTACCCACAAGTAAAAACAGCGCCCGAATGGATGCCCGGGCGCTGTTGTATAGTTTGCTCTACTGCTTAGGGGCAGTCTATCTCAACTGAAAGCTGCTTGTGCCGGCGAGGTAGCCTTTGTTGTAGATTTCCACCTCGTAGTTACCCTCCTGAAAAGCTTCATTCGGAGCCCAGGTCAGGCAAAGGCGCTGCTCGTCGCGGTCATAGTCCACTTCCTTAATCATCGTATAGCGGATTTGCTCCCCGTTGGCGTTGTTGACAAAAACGCCAGAGCCCATAGATTCCACTGCAAGCGTCTCTCCGAGTGGGTTGACGATGCGGATAAGAAACTCCTCAACACCGGATTCCGCTACCTGATTGGCAGTGGTATTGAAACATACCTGTAGCTGATCTACGTTTTTGGCGCTCCGGCGGGAAGCCGTCTTTCCATTGCCCCGGACCTTCAGCCCCTCTGCTTCCACGTTAGTCACTTTGACTACGGAGGCGATATTCACCTTTTTAGCCAGGCGTGCCCGGTCGGCTTCAACAGCCTCCTTCTCGCTCACCAGTGCCGCACGGGCGGAGGACAACTCCATATTGCGCATGCGGGCGGAGTCGAGGTTGGAGTTCAGAGAATAGTTCTCCTGGCTTAGGGCGGCGGTCCGCTCTGTAAGCTCTTCATTCTCCTGCCGCAATTGGTTGATCTCGGCGAGGTATTGCTCAACTTTAGCATTCATGCTGTTGATCTGCTTGCGTGCTTCTGCCAGTTGGCGGCTGTCGCGGAGGAGGACATCAATACGGTCTTTAGATTCTTTAAGCTCGGCCTTTTGGGCTTCGATGAGTGCATTCAGCTCTTCATTGCTGCCGCGCATCTCTTCCAGCTCAGAAAGGGCCTCGTAGTACTGCTTCTCCAGTTCGGCCTTCAACTGCTCCGATTCATTGAGCTCGTAGGTCAGGCTGTCATTGGCGTTGTTTTTGTTGACCAGGCTAATCACCAGTACAATACATACGATGGCCAGCACTGCGATGGTCGCAATCGCTGCAATTTTCAACTTTTGTTGCCCGTCATCTTTCTTACCAGGCCCGGGATTAGGCGTTGAGCCGGATGGATTTGGCGTTGGATTGGTGGTTGACATAATAGAATCGTTAGTTTGTTAGAGGTGTCAGGTTTAAGACGCACAGACAAGCCAGGCGTCATTTACTAAACACGGCATTAACGAGCCGCACAGGCGAACTATTGCCCAAGCCCAAAAAAAGTAGACCAAAAGCTACGCTTCCAGTGCCTGCGCCAGGTCCTGCCGGATATCCTCCACATGCTCCAACCCTACAGAAACCCGGATCATACCTGGTCCAATGCCTACGGATGCCCGGTCAGCCTCAGAAAGCTTCGAGTGGGTCGTGGTAGCCGGGTGGGTGACGATAGTGCGCGTATCCCCCAGGTTAGAAGACAGGGAACACATCTGAATACGGCTTAAAAACTGCCGGCCAGCTTCCAGCCCTCCTTTCAGGTCAAAGGCAACGATACCTCCTCCATACTTCATCTGCCTTTTAGCCAGGGCGTACTGCGGGTGGCTTTCCAGATGCGGATAATGTACCCTTTCCACTTCCGGGCGCGTTTCCAGCCATTTGGCCATTTCCAAGGCGTTGGTGCAGTGCCGATCCATACGTACACTGAGGGTTTCCAGGCTTTTCGACAGTATCCAGGCATTGAAGGGGGACATAGCCGGTCCCGTATGCCGGCAAAAAAACCGAAGCTCTTCGATAAGGTCAGCCTTGCCCACGACGATACCGCCGAGGACTCTCCCCTGCCCGTCCATCCATTTGGTGGCGGAATGCACAATGAGACCGGCGCCGTACCGGCCGGGCTGCTGCAAATAAGGCGTAGCAAAGCAATTGTCAACATTGAAAATCAGGCCATGCGCTTTCGCAAAATCGCCCGCTGCCTCAAGGTCTATCAGCTGAAGGCCGGGGTTGGAGGGCGTTTCCAGAACCAGCATCTTGGTGGAGGGCTGCAGATGCGCCGCCCAACTATCCACATCAAGTGGATCGACGTAAGTATGCGTAATGCCCCAGCGCGGCAGTAGCTCAGTAAGGATTTGATGGGTGGAACCAAACACTGCCCGGGATGCCAGCACATGATCGCCCGCCTTTAAAAAAGCGGCCATACTTGCAAATACCGCTGACATACCGGAAGCCAGCGCAAAGCCATCCTCTGCACCTTCCATTGCACAGACCTTTTGGATCAGCTCGTCGGTATTCGGGTTGCTGTAGCGGCTGTAGATGTTATCATCGGCACCGCCCTGGAAAGCCAGCTCCATCTGTTCCGGGCCGGGGAAAACAAAGCTCGAAGTCAGGAAAAGTGGCGCGCTGTGCTCCCGTTGCTCTGTTCGCTTCATCTGCCCGCGAATGGCATTGGTTTCAAAATGGTTAGAAGACATAAGTGATTTTAATTTCCTATAAATCCTATAGATTAAAAATAATTTATCAAATTTGCACCGGTACAAGCGAGGGCGGCAGACACAAGCGGGCAAAGGTTTGGGCAAATAGTAAAAAACCTATTTCTTTGCGATTCATTTGTGTGTCAATTATTAAACGTATTCCGGGGCGGCCAACATCAGCTAAAGACTGACAAGCACTCGCCAATTCCAGACAACACCTTTACGGTGGCTGTCCCGGGCACAAAAAGAACCCGTTTTGACAGAACACATTCACCCTATTTTCGACCGCCTGCTGCAGCGCAGCGACCGGGAGCTCAGGCTTGGCCAACGGAGTAAAGTCCTATGGCTGACCGGCTTGTCCGGCTCGGGCAAAAGCACCATTGCTCAGCATTTGGAACGCTACCTTTATAATAATGGTTTCTTTGCGCAGGTGCTCGATGGGGACAACATCCGCAGCGGCATTAATAACAACCTCAGTTTCAGCCCGGAAGACCGGCAGGAAAATATCCGCCGTATTGCGGAAATCGCCCGGCTGTACCTCGACAGCGGCATTATCACGCTGAACTCTTTCATCAGCCCAACCGTGGAAATCAGGGAAATGGCCCGTCAGATTATCGGGCCGGAAGACTTCCTGGAGATTTACATCAATGCCCCATTGGAAGTCTGCGAGTCCCGCGATGTTAAAGGGCTTTACGAAAAAGCGAGAGCCGGGCAGATTAAAGGCTTTACCGGCATTGACGCGCCCTACGAGCCACCGCCCCACCCGGCATTGGAAATCAAAACCGACAAGCAGTCGCTGGAAGAAAGCGTGGAGGCCGTCTTCCAATTCCTGAAACCACATATTGAATTACCTAAAGCATAACCGCAGGCGCTCTGCAACCGGAGCACTGATCAATCATTGCGAATAACCTTAATATTATGAGTTATCATCTCAATCACCTCAAAGAACTGGAATCAGAATCCATCTTCATTATGCGCGAAGTCGCTGCTCAGTTTGAGCGGCCCGTGCTCATGTTTTCCGGGGGCAAGGATTCTATTTTGATGGTGCATCTGGCCCGAAAGGCTTTTTATCCGGCGAATATTCCTTTTCCCCTGTTGCATGTAGATACCGGTCACAACTTCCCGGAAACGATCGAATACCGGGATAAGCTGGTCGAAGAGACGGGGGCCCGCCTGATTGTTGGCTCTGTGCAGGAGGCCATCGACAGCGGTGCTATTGTGGAAGAGAAAGGATACAACGCCAGCCGTAACTACCTGCAAACACACGTCCTGCTGGAAGAGCTGGAAAAAGGCAAATTCGATGCAGCCCTGGGCGGTGCCCGCCGGGACGAGGAGAAAGCCCGTGCCAAAGAGCGCTTCTTCTCCCACCGCGACGAATTTGGGCAGTGGGACCCCAAAAACCAGCGCCCGGAACTCTGGAACCTGTTCAACGGCAAGAAGAACTACGGGGAGCACTTCCGCGTCTTCCCCATCAGCAACTGGACAGAGCTCGATGTCTGGATGTACCTGGCGATGGAAGAAGTGGAGCTGCCCAGCCTTTACTTTGCCCATGAGCGCCCCGTTTTTGCCCGGGAAGGCACCCTGCTCGCTGATTGCGAATACATCCACAAGCGCCCGGAAGAAGCTGCCGCAGTGGAAACCCGCATGGTGCGTTGCCGGACAATTGGCGACATGACCTGCACCGGCGTCTGGGAATCTGAGGCCAAAACCATTGAGGATATCATCAAGGAGGTCTCCATTGCCCGTAAAACAGAGCGGGGCGGACGGACTGACGATAAGCGCTCAGAAACAGCCATGGAAGACCGGAAAAAACAAGGCTACTTCTAAGCTCCCAAATCGATCAATCAAAGGAAAAACAAAAGCAAAATGGAAAATTACGATAATATGGAGCTGCTCCGGTTCACCACAGCGGGCAGTGTAGACGACGGCAAGTCGACCCTCATCGGGCGGCTGCTGTACGATAGCAAGTCAATTTTTGAGGATCAGTATGATGCGGTGCGCGAGAGCAGCGAACGGCGGGGGGAAGAAGGCGTTAACCTGGCCCTCCTCACGGATGGCCTCAAGGCGGAACGCGAACAGGGCATTACCATCGACGTGGCCTACCGCTATTTCTCAACGCCCAAGCGCAAATTCATCATCGCGGACACGCCGGGCCACATTCAATACACCCGGAATATGGTGACCGGGGCTTCTACGGCTAACGTTGCACTCATCCTCATTGATGCCCGCCGGGGCGTACTGGAACAAACCCGCCGGCATGCGTTCATCGCATCCCTGCTGCAAATTCCGCACCTTGTCGTGTGTATCAATAAGATGGATCTCGTCGACTATTCGGAGGAGACCTATGAAAAAATCAAACAGGACTTCGAGGAATTTTCTTACAAACTGAATGTCAATGACGTACACTTCATCCCCATCTCCGCGCTGAAGGGCGATAATGTAGTGACCAAGTCCGAAAATACGCCCTGGTACGACGGCTCTACCCTGCTATATTACCTGGAGAATGTACACATCGGCAGCGACCACAACTTCATTGACTGCCGCTTCCCGGTACAGTATGTGGTGCGCCCCAACTCTGATGACTACCACGACTACCGGGGCTACGCCGGGCGCATCGCCGGTGGCATCTTCAAAAAAGGAGATGATGTAATGCTGCTGCCTTCAGGTTTTACCAGCAAAATCAAAAAGATTGACACCTTTGACGGGGAAGTCGACGAGGCATATCCACCGATGTCAGTGACCCTCCTGCTGGAGGATGATCTGGATTTAAGCCGGGGCGATATGATTGTGCGGGAAAACAATCAGCCTGAAGTGGAGCAAGACCTGGAAATCATGGTCTGCTGGTTCTCAGACCGGCCCCTGCAGCCCCGGGGCAAATATGCCGTCCTTCATACCACCAAAGAGGTGCGCTGTATTGTCAAGGAGATTCGGTACAAACTGGACATCAACACCCTCCACCGCAACGAAGAGGACAAGACGATCGGCATGAACGATATCGCACGTGTGGTGATACGGACCACCAAGCCGCTCTATTACGATGCCTACCGCAAGAACCGCATTACCGGCAGCGTAATCTTCGTAGACGAAGGGACAAATGAAACTGTAGGTGCGGGTATGATCATTTAAATTGAGCCTTCCCGCCTCAACCTTTGCCGCCTGTCTGAATTCGGTTTTCAGACAGGCGGCTTTTTTATATTCCGGAAGCATCACTCGCTAAAATCAGGGATTAAAAAACCAAAGCAGGCAATCTCGCGTTTTGACAACATATTCGTTTTCGCAAAACCCGATAGCTATGAAACACCTTGCCCTCTACACCTTCCTGTTGTATTTATTCAGCCCCGGTTTCCTTTTGCTTGCTCAGACTTCCCAAATTACTGATTTCAGGCTGGACGGCGATGCCCGCCAATCAGGCAACAATTGCATTACCCTTACCCCTGATTACCGCTGGGCTTCCGGGTCGATTTGGTACAAGAAAGCTATCAGCCTCAATTCTTCCTTTGACATGCAATTGAGGGTCATGCTCGGGTGTAAGGACCGGGATGGGGCGGATGGTATGGTCTTCGTTTTCCACCCTTATGCCGAGCGGACTGGCTACCGGGGGGAAGGCATGGGCTTTGCGGGACTGAACCCGGCTATTGGCATCGAAATTGACACCTGGCAAAATGAGCACCTGGGCGACCCCTGGGAAGACCATGTGGCCATTCTCAGGGACGGCAGTGTGAATCATGGCTTCAACCTGGCTGGCCCCAACCGTATACCCAACATTGAAGATTGCCGGGAGCATGACCTAAATATCAACTGGAATGCGAACTCCCGCACCTTGAGTGTCCGTATTGACGGAAAAGAGGTGATTTCGCTACAGCGTGACCTGGTCAGGACGATCTTCAGGGGCAAAGACAAGGTGTACTGGGGCGTAACCTCCGCCACCGGCAATTACAACAACCGTCAGGCGGTCTGCTTTGAAAAGCTGGAATTTGAGCTGGTGGAAGAACTGCCCACGCTGGAACTACAGGGGCAAAAGCTAAAGGAACTGATGCGCGGGCGATTTATCACCCTGGACCACATTCAGTTTGAGTCCGGCGGAGCCCAGCTGACGCCGGCATCCCGTCAGGAACTGGATGAATTGGCCCGGATTATGAAAGCCCATCCGGATAGGCAGCTGGACATCATCGGGCATACCGATAATGTGGGCGCAGCGGCAACCAACTTGTCATTATCAGAAAAACGATCGAGAGCGGTGGCGGAATATCTGAAACGAAAGGGCATTTCCCCGAAACGGCTCAACTCCCGGGGCATGGGAGAAAAATATCCCCGCAATTCTAATGACACACCATCTGGCAGGCTACGCAACCGCCGGGTCGAGCTTCGGCTGCTTGAACCTATTGCGTAAGCTTATCGGCAACGCCCACCGTTGAGCTGGTAAGTAGCCGTGCCAACCTGCTCCACGCTAAGCCCGTAGATGGTTTCCAGCACCTGAAGGAAATCCGATAGCGGATCACCTTTGATCTCGGTAGACAAAGCGCAGTGCTTAAGCTCAGCATTGCCAAGCGTGAACTCTACTTTGTAGTACCGACCAATTTCACGTAGCGCATTGGCAAGCTCTGCATCCCGAAATACCATTTCCTGGCTGTGCCATCCCTGTGCATTAAGCTCTGGTGCAGGTTTCTTCACCAGCTTTTGCTTATCAGCCGAAAAAACACCCCGTTCATTCGGCTTTAGTTCCACCTGCTGACCAGCTTGTGCATTTTCCATACGCACCAGGCCTTCCGTCACTTCCACTTCAACAGTGGGCTCTTCCGGATAAGCCCGCAGATTAAATGCCGTACCCAAAACGGTCGTACGCACTCCGTTAGACTGAATCACAAAGGGGCGATCAGGGTCAGGCGCCACTTTAAAATAAGCTTCACCGGTGAGGGAAACTTGTCTTGTGCCTTCAGCAATATCAAAGCTCAGGTAAGAGTCCTCATTGAGGTAAACGACGGAGGCATCAGGCAAAGCGACCTCCAGTTGTTCCGTCGGGCCGGTCGTAAATACCATACCGGAAGCCCCTGAGCCACGATTGACGAGCCAGAAGGTACCCAGCGCCATGACGAGCGCGATTGCTGCGGCAATGCTCATCCACCTCCGGGACGTTGACTTCAGCCGGACGGGCTGCGTCTCCTGCGCGCGGTCTGCTTCTATTCGGAGCTTCAGGCGAGAGAATCCCTTGTCCACATCCGGCTCATAACCAGATTTGTAAGACAGGCTTTCCGACCACAGCTCTTCCAGCTCCTGATGCAGCCCGGTATCCTGCTGATTGCGAAGGGTATGTTCATCTTCCGGCCGTAGCTGACCGGTTCGCTGCCGGTGAAACAATGATATATATTGTGGTAATTTCATTCTCATTTGATTCATTCGTCAATAGGACACAGGCATAACCGCCCTCCCCTATCTGATATTTTCCTTTTTTCGAATAATGCTCAAAATGTCATCTGCCCGCCCAAACGGGATATTTCCTGCCTATTTCAGGCTTCCTTCCCCGGATTGAATTTTAACATTTCCCGGAGTATCTTCAGCGCTTTCGCCATCTGATTTTCTACCGTCTTTGGAGAAATCTCCAGTTGCTCCGCTATTTCCCGGTAGCTCATATCTTCAAACCGGCTGAGAATGAATATGATACGGCACCGTTCTGGCAATGCATCAATAGCCTCATCTATTCTTGATTGCAAATGATCCGCAGCCATAAGTTCAGGAGCCGAGGCTTCTGTACTCTTCTGTACGGGCGCCTGCTCCTCCTCCGTAAATTTAATACGCTGGTCCCGGACGTAATTCAGGGCTTTATTTACAGCTGCCCGCCGAAGATAGCCTTTCAGGGAGGAGGCGACCTGAATACGGCCCCGCTTTCGCCAAAGCTCATAAAACACATCCTGCGCCAGGTCCTCCACGAGATTGCTATCCGGAATAATTTTATACACTGCCTTGCAAATGTAGGCGTAGTACTGCCTGAAAATCAGCTCTATGCCGCTCTCATCCCCCTGATTCAGCAAATCCAGTAACTCCTGATCTGTCGGTTGCTGTTGCAATTTAATTGGTGCTTTTAACGTAGTAGGCCAGCACAGCTGCAAAGCTACTGACTGATTCCTAACCACAATATAATACATCCTCAGAACATAGCATGCACCGGTTTGAGCACTACCAAATATTCAGCTTGATCTTTTGAATAAGTAAAAATAATCGAATACCTTAGTCGGCATTAATCAACTAAGTGCTTCTAAAAACTTCTTGTAGATACCGATAACGACTTTAAACCAAACTTTACACCTGCAAGCAAGATGCCTGAGCTGGTCCTTAATAAAATGGCTCTCCGGCAAAGGCAAATCACTCACAACCATGAAGAAACTTCTCTTTTTTATCCTCAGCCTTTTTGCCCCTTTTGCAATCTGGGCGCAAGATGGTAGCTCAACTATTGACGATAAAATCAACTCCGTGATGGAGCCGCTCACCCAGGTGGTGGAGAGCGTCGTATTCGTCCCCATCACGGTAGCGGGCTTCACCATACCTTTTGTGCTGGTCTGGCTCATTACCGGCGCACTCATTTTTACGATTTATACTGGCTTTGTGAATATCAGGGCTTTTGGTCACGCCATCAACGTGGTACGCGGCAAGTACGACGATCCGGATGATGCAGGAGAGGTCTCTCACTTCCAGGCACTTACGGCTGCCCTTTCGGGTACCGTGGGCATTGGTAACATCGCGGGGGTGGCCATCGCTGTATCCGTTGGTGGGCCAGGAGCGACGTTTTGGATGATTGTGGCGGGCTTATTTGGGATGACTTCCAAGTTCGTGGAATGCTCCCTGGGTGTGATGTACCGGAATTATAACGTGGATGGCTCCGTTTCCGGCGGCCCGATGTATTACCTCGATAAGGGCTTCAAGGAAAAGGGGCCTGCAATGGGCGTTATCGGCAAAATTTTGGCGGTGCTTTTTGCGATCGCCTGTATCGGGGGCTCCTTTGGTGGGGGCAATATGGTACAGGTCAATCAGGCTGCACAGCAATTCATTGACGTAACCGGCGGAAAAGAGAGTTTTATTGCTGACAGCTCCTGGATGTTTGGTGCGGTTATGGCGGTCATTGTAGCCATTATCATTATCGGTGGTATTAAGTCCATCGCCCGGGTAACGGACAAGATTGTCCCGTTTATGGTGGGCATTTATGTGCTGGGCGCTATTGTAGTTCTTGGCTACCATTACGCTGATATCCCCGCTGCTTTTGGTGAAATCATTGGTGGTGCTTTCAATGCAGATGCCCTCTACGGCGGATTCATTGGTGTGCTGATACAAGGATTCCGGCGGGCAGCCTTTTCGAATGAAGCGGGCGTGGGTTCTGCTTCGATTGCGCACTCAGCAGTACGTACCGATGAGCCCATCTCAGAGGGTATTGTTGCGCTGCTGGAACCATTCATTGACACCGTTGTCATTTGTACCATGACGGCCCTGGTTATCGTAATCACTAACTACGGCGGCATTGGTGCAGAACAGGCTTTCCTGAGCGACCAAAACGGCGACCTGGATGGCATCACGCTGACGTCTTCTGCCTTCGAAACGGTAATGGCCTGGTTCCCACCTATTCTTTCTGTGGCAGTTATCCTTTTCGCCTTGTCCACGATGATCAGCTGGTCTTACTACGGGCTGAAAGCCTGGACTTACCTTTTTGGAGAAAGCAAAACCAATGAATTGATTTACAAAGCTATTTTCTGTACTTTCGTGGTCATCGGTTCAGCTATCTCCGCAAAAAGTGTATTCGACTTCGGTGATGCCATGATCTTTGCAATGTGTTTCCCGAACGTGATGGGGCTTTATGTACTCATGCCCAATGTGATGCGGGCCTATAAAGACTACATGAGACGGATTAAATCCGGAGAAATAGCGGCTACAAAGTAAAATAGCAGAGGGCGCATCAGTTTAGTAGCTGATGCGCTCTTTTGCTTTACAGCGGCTGCAAATCAGGTGCTACCCAACGTGACCTGGCACGGACCGACTGTAGCAAACTTTCGCTAAAAAAGGTTTTTGGATAGGCGGATGCCGAATGGGGGGACCGCAGGAACTCGCTTAATGCCTCCTCAAAGTTTAGCTGTGGATGCGCTTCAAGGAATTGCTTCAAAACGGTAATCCAGAATACAGTCAGCGTTTCGTGATAGCCTGATTCGGGCGTGTTTTGCTGCCCGAGATATAGATTGAAAGCGATAATGCCATTCCGCATCCGGCAGAGCGCCTCATTTTCTCCCTCATGGAACAAGTACCAAAGCGCCACTTTCAAATGCGCCTCATGTGTCCAACCCGCTTCCGGTATAGCTTGCCGCTCAAAGCCGCGGACTAACTTTTCAACGGGGGACAGCGCTGGTTCAGGCTTAAAATCCTCCCGTAAAAGCGAGAAGCTGAGAGAATCCGTATTCTTCCCTTCAAACCGGTAATGCCGGCGGGCATAGCCTTCTCTACGGAAGCCAAACTTACGCAACAGGCTCATGGATGCCCAATTGTCAACCGCCGTAAGGGCTTCAATACGTTCCAGCCCGAGTGCTTCAAAGCCAAACTTCAACGTTACCGGCAAAAGCTCCTGCATAAAGCCCTGCCCCCGGTCTTCCGTATCGTACAGACTGTAGCCAATTTCTGCCCGGAGGTGCCGGCGGAAGATAATATGATAGGAAAAGTCACCGATCAGCTTCCCGGTATCTTTACGGTACAACAACCAGTTGTGCATGCTCAGACGCGGATTGTCCAGCCCAAAGGTCAGGAAGCGCTCTTTTACGCCAGCGTACATTTCTGGTGTGGGGCAATTCAGGGCAGCCCCCAGCGCCGCATCGTCAAACCTGGTAGTTAGCGCTTTAAAGGGAGCCGGGTTAAGCGTACGAAGAAAGAGCCGCCCGGTTTCCAATGTGGGCAAATTCAGATCAGGCATGAGCTATTGGGTTTTCGAAAGAACCCTTACGCGCGTTATGAAGTTCCCCGCCAGGGCATTTTTAGGCCGTTGTCCAGCCAGCCCATCTTTGGGAGGTATTGTAGGTAGTACCAAAACATAGCGATGACAACACCCATAAATGCACCCAGGTAAACGTCCTTAAAAAAGTGCTGAGTAAGGTAAATCCGGGACAAGCCGACAATAAGTGCCAGTATAAAGCATAAGGCGCCGGTGGTCTTTTTATTCGGTGCACAGAAGGCCATAAAGGCAAAGAGGGCGAACCCTGCCATCGTATGCCCGCTGGGAAAACTGGTAGCGCCGGAATGCACTTTGATGCCTTCCACCAGATTGAGCTGCCCCGCAATGCCCAGCTTCTCAAAATAGGCGAAGGGGCGGTCATGCGCAAAAAAAGACTTGGACAGGTAAGAAATAACCGACACACTTAACCCCAGGAAAGGAAGAGCAATAGCATGCCTGAACCGGATGAACAGAAGTACCAGCACGGCCAGAAGAAACCCTATGGGTTCGCCAAGCTTCGTACCATTCACAAACAGCAAATCCAGCCCCATGCTGCGGTGCCGGCTAAAAAACCAGACGAACGCTCCGGTTTCCATCAGTAACAGCAATACAGCTCCGAACAAAAGAAATTGAACCATCCCGGAGAAAAACCAGCGGTTCGTTCTCCATAAATCAGACAGCGGAGTCATGGTCGGCTTTTCGTTTTTTGAATAGGTTGAAGATCGCTTTAAAGAAATTCGCATACTGATCAAGGTTGACCAGTTTGCTGTCATTCATCGCCTTGCGGGTCAGCAAAACCCCAACAGGAAACAACACTGCGCAAGGTACCCAGGCCGCTACCGCAGCAGGCAGTACGAAAGACTCTGCGATTTTCCGGCAGAAAATCGTCAGTACAATAAAGATCATAAAAAAGATGATCGAGATCAGGATGGGGTATCCAAAACCGCCTTTGCGGACAATAGCGCCCATCGGTGCGCCGATGAAAACAAAGATGAAGCACACCAGCGCCATACTGTATTTGGTGTGGAGCTCATAGATATGTTTTACCCGGCTTTCCTTTAGCCGGTCGATGGAGCGGGTGGCGGATTCGGCATGTGCCTGAATACTGCGGATAAAGGACTTGGACTTATTGACCAGCCGCAGGCGCTCTGATTCCGTGAATAACATCAGGATGCTTTCATATTCCTCCACCGGCTTCTCTATGACCTGCTTGATAGGCCGGCCTTCGAAGGACTTAACGGGCTTACGGTTGATTTTTTCATCCGGTTTGAATGCCGGCTTTTTACTGCCGGTTTCAGCATTTTCGTCAGGAGCCTCAGCCTTAGGTATGGAGTCAGTAACTTCTGTCTGTCCCTCAGCCGCTTCACTCGCTTTGGCTTCCAGCTTTTCCTCTTCGGCTCTGATGCGTTCGGCTTCCGCTGCGGCGAGCTTGTCCTCCTCATCCGGATTATCCAGGAAGGTACTGTCTAGTTCCAGCAGGTCAAAATAGGAACTGAACTGATTGGAAATACCCACTTCCCGGCGCCGGATTTTTTGCTCCAGGGAGTCTACCGCATCGGCCAGCTGACCACTCGTCAACATACTGCGGTTGGACTTGAAGAGGTCTTCATTGGTCCGGTTGAGGTTGAACTCGCTCAGGTCAAAGACTTTGTACCAACTTTTAAAATTAGTGCGTACAAAGGGGTAGGAACGGCTGTTGCCTGACCCCGATGGATCCCCTTCCATATACTGATGCCCGTTGTGCAGGTTCATCATGAAGTAGTTGCCATCTTCAGTGGCGTACATTTCCCCCTCACTCGCGATAATCTGCGAAAGCTTGCCCTTGTTGGCATCGGTGTGGTCATAGATCAAGACGTCTTCTATGCGTTTTCCATCGCCTGGCTTGTTGCCGATGTGGATGGCGTACCCGTCAAAGTCGTCATTGAAAATGCCTGCCTCCAGCCGCAACGCCGGTTTTTGTTTCTGAATATCGTACATCCGGGATCCGAATTTGAGGTTCGCCACCGGAATAAGGTTGTTGGAACAGAAAAAAGAAACCAGGACTGCAAAAAAGCCAAATCCAATCATAGGGCGCATGATCCGCGCCAGAGAAACCCCGGCCGACTTAAAGCTCGACAGTTCGTACCGCTCTGCCATGTTCCCCATCACCATAACCGAAGAAATCAGCACCGCCAGCGGCAGGGCCATCGGCACCAGGGAGAGGCTTTTATACCCCATCAGCTCCAGGATGAGAAACAACCCCAGCCCCTTGCCCGCTATATCATCGATGTACAGCCACAGTACCTGCATCACCAAAACGAACATCGCAATCATGAACGTCACAATGAAAGGTGGGATAAAACTCTTGATCAGTAAGCGGTCGACAATCTTCATAGATTCACAATAGACTTTCTGCGTTGCGCAAAGGTACAACGTCTCATAACAACTCTGTATGGTGTGCCAAAGGTTGACTTTATATTAACTTTAAATTTTTTCCGACCCGGCTGTAACTTTCCGTGAACCCTTGCCGTCAACTTAGTGAACGCAGCTTAGAGACGGAAACAAAAGAAGTTAGAGCGTTTGAGTTTTTGGGAAATTTCATTAACAGTTGAAAACCTGGAAGCTGAGTTGATCCCGGTTAACCGGGACACAAAAACCTAAAGAGAAAACGGTCTAATTGATTTCCGTCAAACTACTTAGAGAGCGTAATGAACCTGGAAACATTCAAATCAGACATACTGCCCATCAAAAACAAACTCTACCGGGTCGCCCTTCGCATAACGGCTAACCCACAGGAGGCAGAAGATGTGGTGCAGGAAACCCTGATCAAAGTCTGGGAACAACGCCAGCAGCTGAGTACAGTCCGCAACATCGAAGCCTGGTGCATGCAGCTGACCAAAAACCGGTCCATCGACAAGCGCCGCCTTCGGTTCAACCAAAACGAAGGGCTGGACGGTGCCTACGGGCTGAGCAGCTCAGCACATACGCCCGATCAGCAAGCGGAACTCTCGGACAGCTACCTGCAAATTCAGAAACTGATGCAGGAACTGCCCGACAATCAAAGAATGGCTATGCAGCTACGGGATGTGGATGGGTTTACCTATCAGGAAATCTCCGACACCCTGGAAATGCCGCTGGCTCAGGTAAAAACGAACATTTTCAGAGCTCGGAAGAGCATCCGAAATAAATTAACCGCCTTATGGACCACCAATTGATACGGCAATTATTAGACCGCTACTTCGAAGGGCAGACAAGCCTTGAAGAAGAAGCCCAACTCCGGCGTGCCTTTCAGCGCACCGACCTGCCGGAAGACCTGAAGGGGTACCGCCCCTTGTTTGGGTACCTGGAGCAAAATGCCGCCCCGGAACTGGGCGATGCCTTTGACGCCAAACTACTGGTGGAACTAGAGCCCCGGGAAGCTAAAGTCCGGCACCTTTCTGCCAAAACTTGGGTATTGCGGGTAGCAGCCGCTGTAGCTCTTGCCATAGGGGCTTTCTGGATGTATGAAGGCTATCAGCCCACCCAACATCAGGAAGTCGCCGGCGTAGACTGGTCCAAATACGAAGTGAAAGACCCCGAACAAGCGTTTGCGATTACCAGCAGCGCACTCAAACGGGCTTCCGCAGAACTCAATCAGGGAACAGACGTGGCTGCTCAGGGCTTTGAGCGCAACCTCAAAGAGATCAGCCGCTTTTTTGAATAACCTACTCATCCGATTGTTTATCCGTAAATCTTGAATCATGAAGACCTCAAAGTGGATTTTTACCGCCTTGATGCTGGGCATCGTCAGCATCGCCTCAGCGCAGACCTCCAATGCTAATGCCATTGATAAGTACTTTCAGCAATACCTCGACGATGACCGCTTCACCGTGGTCTATATCAGCTCCAAACTGATGAGCATGTTCGGTAAGCTGGATGTGGAATCTATGGAAATGGACGATAACGAAACCGCCGCTATTATTGATCTGGCCTCCGACCTCAAGGGCATCCGAATCCTCGTCGCAGAGGAAAATGGTGCCGGCTTTTACAAGGAAGCCAAGCAGAAGATCAATACCACCGAATACGAAATCCTCATGACCGTGCGTAATGCCGACGAGCAAAACGTCGACTTCCTGGTCAGGGAAGACGCCGCCGGCACTATGGAAGAACTCCTGCTGCTGGTCGGCGGTGGGGAAGAGTTCGTGCTGATGAGCTTTGTAGGCAAAATCGATATGGAGAAAATCTCCAGGCTCATCAACGAGTTTGATGATAACGAAGAGCCTGCCGAGCAAAAACAGTAAATTAGTCTGTCAGAGCCATGGTTGGGGTCTTGTACCCCACCAATGCTGTTTACTCCACCACAAACCCGACCGCTATGAGACTGCCCATTCTTATTTTTTGTGCAGCAGTTTTTGCTTTTACTTCCTGCAGCAGCCCTAAAACGACGGCTCAGTTTTACCAAACCCACAAAAAGCAGCCCGGAGTAGTCAACTTCAAGCTACCCGGCTGGGTCATGTGGCTGGGTGGAGGCATTGTCTACAACAGTGTGAAAGACGAAGAGACCAAAGTAGCCCTGCGCTATGCCCGAAAGATTGGCAAGTTCCGTATGCTGGCTTCTGAAAAGGGGGCCGCCCTGCCGGAGTCCGAACTCAAAGCTTTTGTCAATAATATTCAGGACAATGGGTACGAAGACCTGTTGCAGGTGGACAGTGAAGGCTCTTCCGTCCGGATCATGGCACGGGACAACAGGAATAAGATCAAAAACCTATTGCTCCTGGTCCGCGATGAAGATGGCTTTGTATTTATGGATATGAAATCCCGGATTAAATACTCTGAGATTTCAGACCTCATTAACTACTTCATCAAAATGGGCGAGCAGAAAGAAGAAAAGGAAGAGGCGGAACAGCCAAAGCCTGCCCCTGCTATCCCAAGGGTTTAACCCCGTATTTTAATCACCCGAAACCATTCAATGCTATGCGAGATTTCATTCTATTGTGCCTGCTGGCACTCATCCCGGTATTTGGCATGAGCCAGACTCATTTCATCTCTGAGTTTTATGATCAGTATAAAGACCAGGAACAGGTCAGCCATATTGATATACAGGGCTGGCTCCTCAAGCTGAAAATCAATGCGGAGGAAGCAGAAGGCGCCGAAAAAATCATTGATAAAATCACCCAGCTGCGCATCCTGACGATGGACGATGGCAACCTCGTGACGCCGAAGGAGTACCAAAAGTTGCTGAAGAACATGCGCAAAAACGGCTTCGAAGAGCTCTTCCGGGTGCGCGAAGGCCATGAAGATGTGGGGCTTTACATCCGGGAAGAAAACAAAAAGGTCACCAACGTCCTGCTGACCGTTCACGGACAGGACAACTTCATCCTGCTCAGTCTGGAAGGGCTGCTGAAATTCAGCGATCTTAACGACCTGCATCTGGATATTGAAGGCATGGAACACTTTGAAAACCTGCCGGATAAAAAAGAGGATATTCCACGTGTGTAATCTGTTCTTGTAGATCATTCACCCGACCCTTACCCCGAATGGCTTTGGCTGTTCGGGGTATTTTGATTTAGCGCGGAATGCAGAGATTTTATTTATCTTTCGCCTAAAACATGCGGTTTACCCTTTTCACCCTCTGTCTTTTTGCCCTTAATGTGGTGTTTGCGCAAAATCCCGTACCCGCCACGCCTGCCCAATCCCGCATCCAAAGCTATGCCCAGCGGCAGGCTCTCCGGGAAGCTTCCATTGCCAACGCCATTGAGTTCCGAAATGTGGGCCCAACTGTGATGAGCGGGCGCGTGGCCGATATTGACGTTTGGGAAGAAGACCCCACGCATTTCTACGTGGCCTATGCATCGGGCGGGCTCTGGAAAACGGAAAACAACGGCTTTTCTTTCACGCCTTTGTTTGAAAAGGAAGTGGTCATGACGATTGGCGACATCGCAGTGGACTGGAAAACCGGCACCATCTGGGTAGGCACCGGAGAGGTCAATTCCAGCCGCTCATCCTACGCTGGTACCGGCATTTACAAAAGCACCGATGAGGGCAAAACCTGGACACACCTCGGCTTGCCGGAGACCCACCACATTGGCCGCATCCTCCTGCACCCCAATGACCCCAATACCGCCTGGGTGGCAGCCCTCGGGCACCTCTACTCTTCCAATCCCGAACGGGGTCTTTATAAAACCACCGATGGGGGCCAATCCTGGGACCGCACCCTCTACACCGGCCCTGAAACCGGAGTGGTTGACCTCATCATGGAGCCGGGCAACCCTGACGTACTGTACGCCGCCACCTGGCAACGGGAACGCCGCGCCTGGAACTTCGTTGAGTCCGGTGCGGAATCTGCCATTTACAAAAGTACAGACGGAGGCAATACCTGGGCCCGCCTGACGAATATCAACAGCGGATTTCCTACCGGCGAAGGTGCCGGGCGCATTGGCCTTGATATCGTACAAACAGAGGACAACACCATACTCTACGCTGCTATCGACAACTACGGCCGCCGCCCCGCTAAGGAAAAAGAAGATGAACTGACTAAGGCTGAGCTGCGCACGATGTCCAAAGAAGCTTTCCTCGAACTGCCGCCCTATCAAGTCAAAGGCTACCTGCGCAGCAATGGTTTCCCAAAAAAATACGACCTGGAGACGGTACTGGAAATGGTCAAAACGGATGAAATCACCCCGCAGGACCTGGTCGCCTACGTGGAGGATGCCAACTCCCTGCTCTTTGACACCCCAGTCATCGGGCTGGAAGTCTACCGCTCCGATAACGGCGGGCGGACCTGGAAGAAAACCCACAATGATTATATCGATCAGGTCTACAATTCCTACGGTTATTACTTTGGCCAAATCCGGGTGGCCCCACAGGACCCCGATCAGATTTTCGTGATGGGCGTACCCGTACTACGCTCCGATGATGGCGGAAAGACCTGGACCAATATCATGCAAGACAACGTACACGCCGACCACCATGCCCTTTGGATTAATCCCAACCGGCCGGAGCACCTTATTCTGGGCAACGATGGCGGCATCAACATTTCCTACGACAACGGCGCCCACTGGGCCAAATGCAACAGCCCTGCCGTCGGGCAATTTTACACCGTAGCCGTCGATCATGCCGAGCCCTACCGAATTTACGGAGGGCTGCAGGACAACGGTGTTTGGATGGGCCCCAGCACCTACGAAGCCAGCGACCGCTGGCACGCCACCGGGCACTATCCCTACAAGGAAATCATGGGTGGGGATGGCATGCAGGTCGCCATTGACCCAAGAGACAACCAAACCGTGTATACCGGGTTCCAGTTTGGCAACTATTTCCGCATCAACACTTCCACAGAAAAAACCACCTACATCACCCCAAAGCCCGACCTCGGAGAGCGCCCCTACCGCTGGAACTGGCAGGCGCCAATCCACTTGTCCATCCATAATCCCGACATTCTGTACATGGGCGCTCATAAAATGCTGCGCTCTATGGACCAGGGTGAGCATTTTGAAGAAATTTCCGGAGACCTCACACAGGGCGGAGTTACCGGCGATGTACCCTATGGTACCCTCAGCAGCATTCATGAATCGCCCCTCCAATTCGGGTTGCTGTACGCAGGTTCTGATGATGGGCTGGTACATCTGAGCCGGGACGGAGGCTTTAGCTGGTCCAACATCACCAGTAACCTGCCCGGAGAGCTGTGGGTGAGCCGGGTGCAAGCCTCAGCCCATCAGAAAAACCGGGTGTATGTGGCACTGAATGGCTACCGATGGGATGACTTCACGCCTTACCTCTACGTCTCAGAAGACTATGGAAGTACCTGGCAGCGTATTGGAACAGACCTGCCTATGGAGCCGGTAAATGTCATTCGGGAAGACCCTGAGCACCCTGAGCTGCTCTACGTGGGTACAGATCATGGCTTGTATATTTCACTGAACAGGGGCAACCACTTTATGCTCCTGGACAACAACCTGCCTGCCGTAGCCGTCCACGACCTGGCTATTCAAAACACTGCTAAAGAATTGGTGGTGGGTACGCACGGCCGGTCCATTTACGTGGGGCGCATCAAAGAGCTTCAGCAACTGGACAGCAGCCTGATGGCTAAAGCAATGCACGCCTTCTCTCCTGATCCCATTCGATACCGCTCCAATTGGGGCAAAAAGTCGGTTTGGGAACAGACGATACCCGAGGCGCAAATACCAATTTATGTAAATAAGCCCGGTAATAAGGCTACAGTAACCATCTCCACCCCGGATAGTCTGGAGCTGCAAAATTTTGAGGTTCAACTCTCGAAGGGGCTAAACTACATTCCTTATGACCTCACAATTACCGAGGAAATCCTGGATGAGTATAATGAAACATTAAACAAAGACAGGAAACCGGACAAGAAGCCGGTCCGTATCAAAGTCATGGACAACGGCAATGCTTATTTATACAAGGGGAAATACAGGGTGGAGGTGCAATTTGGGAAAGAAACGGTTCAGGAAACCCTTAAATTGGAATAAAACGTATAAAAAAACTTGACCCTCAACAATTTATTGCCGATTTTGAATGTTAATATGATCTTAACCAACTTCTTGTTTGTTAAGAGCTTGTTGGGATTTTGCTTTTGAAGCGAACGAAGCCAAATTTTATTCTGATCAAGTCTTTGATCCCGACATTCATCATCGGGGGCGTGATGAGGTAGCATCCGTGCGGACGTGACCGAAGAACAACGAAGAGCAGGACAAAATTTGGCAAGAGCAGCCCGAAGTGTAAAATCCAAACAAGCTCTTAAAACAAAGTCCACTAAACAAAACGCATATGCGCTTCTACATAATTTTCAGCCTGTTTTTACTGACAACAGGCTTATCGGCACAGCAATACAGCAGCCGTTACGCTTCTTCCACCAATAACAGCGAGACAGGCACAGCGGTCTACTATGCCGACTATCTCCACGGCCGTATTACCGCTATGGGCGAGGTCTACCGGCGGGAAGAGTATACAGCCGCGCACAAAACTTACCCCAAAGGCACCTTACTAAAAGTAACCCGTCTGGATAACGGCTTGTCTACCGTAGTGCGGGTCAATGACCGTGGCCCGTTCGTGGAAGGCCTGATGATTGATCTTTCCAAAGCAGCCGCAATGGATATCGGGCTACTCAGGGATGGTAAAGCGCAGGTCCGTATAGAACCGGTCGGCCATTCTGACCAAAATCCAAGAGGAGGGCAGCTGACTGCTCAAACCACTGCCCGGTCCGTGCCTCAATCCTACAACAGCTACGCCAGCCGGAGTAACCGTGCGCCCGCTTACAGTTCCTCCTCCTACGAGCCTCTGTACCCGGCAGCAGCAACTCAAAACAGCTATGCCAGCCGGAGCGCCCAAACCTCTGACTTTACGGCGAAGGGTGGTACTAACCGCTATTCCGCTTACAATTCCGCACCACCGGTTGGGCGGGCTTACAGCAATGAAAACATGGCTTACAGCCAGCCTACACAATCGGGCAGGACCTACACCGAGCCTTACAGCAACAATTCGAACCTGACTGCAAAGGGTGGCTACCCCACTAATCAGCCCCAATCGTACGGACAGGTCGGTGGCTCTCTCGCCAGCCGGGCGCCTGGTGCAACACAAAACTCCTCTAAGACCAGCTCAAGTGCAACAGCTGCCACGCTGCCCCGAGGCACACAGGGCTATGCCGTACAAGTCGGTTCCTACCGAAATGCAGAAAATGCTGCCCGCCAGGTAGAAGAATTACAGGGAAAAGGATTAAGTAATGTCTTCATCATGAATGCTAACGGGCTCCAGAAAGTGGTCATTGCCCCTTTCCCGCAAAAAGCCGCTGCCCAGAATTACCTGGATGACCTGCGCCGGTCCTTTATGATTGATGGATTAGTCACGATGATCCGGTAATATCCCGGTTACCGGAGCGGCGTAAACCTTTACGCCGATCCGGTTATTTACATTCACTCCTCTCCTTCCCTGTCTTTTCCACAGGCTATTCGCCACATTTTCCCTACATTTATGTACTTCGACCCTGCCTTGCTGCGTATTAGTAAGGTAACAGGCGGTATTATTCAGTACGCCGCCCTCCCAAAAGACAAATTCTATGCTAAACCGTATCATTTCGGGGCTTTTCGCCGCACTGCTTTGCTCCGCCCCCTTATTTTCCCAAACGCCAAAACCGATTATGAACGACAACAGCCCATACGCCGAGACCTGGGCCAAAATAGACTCCCTTGAGCAGAATGGCCTGCCCCGGTCGGCACTTGAGGCCACCGAAACACTCTACCAGCAAGCTAAAGCGGATGATGAACCAGCCGAATGGGTCAAAACCATCATCTACCTCAATAAATTCCAAAGCCAAATCGAAGAGGAAGGCTTGGCGGAAGCCATCCGCCGTGTGCAATCGGAAGCCGATTCGGCTTCTTTTCCTGTAAAACCGGTGCTCCATACTTTGCTGGCGGGCTTGTATCAGCGCTACCTGGAGGAAAACCGCTGGCAGATTAGTGAGCGGACAACCGTGACCGGAGAGCGCCCGGAGGATATCAGCCTATGGACTACCCGCGATCTGTTGGATGAAACGGCAAAGCAATACCTTTTGTCTGTACAAGATCAGGACCTCCTCAACATCCCCATTGAAGAATGGGCGCCCATCACCACCCCCAACAGCCCGGCTACGGAAGGGCTGCGCCCCACCCTTTACGACTTCCTCATGCACCGGGCTATCGACTACTTCTCCAACGACCAATCGTACCTCAACGAGCCCGTGTATAAGTATGTGCTGCGGGAGGAAGCGGCCCTCGCTCCTGCACAAGCTTTTGTCGAAACCAGCTTCAGCGGACAAGACTCAACAGCGTACACCCTTCAGGTACTCCACCTCCTGCAAGACTTGTTGCGTGTGCGGCTGAAGAATGACAATGCCGCTGCTTTGCTCGACCTGGACCTCAAACGCCTCCAATTTGCTTACCAAAAGCTGGTGAATGCTGAGAAAGAATCGCTGTATACCCATGCCCTGCAACGCACTATTGAGCAATATCAGGGCACGCCTGAAGTTATGCAGGCCTGGTATGCTTTAGCGGAGCATTATCAGCAGCTTGGGCAAAGTTACCAACCTTTTGGTGATACCACGCACCGCTGGAAAGCAAAGGAAGCCCTGGATTTGACAAAAAAAGCACTTGACACCTACCCGGACCATTACTGGGCTCAACCCCTTAAAAAACTACAGGCCGTACTTCTGGATTCAAAACTTACCCTGCAGGCGGAAGAGATTTACCTTCCTAATCAGTCGATGCTCTTCTCCCTCACCTACCGGAATACGGATGCGCTATACTACCGGCTTATCCCACTGACCCCGGAAGATGCCTTCCCACTAGAGCGCAACCGGGGGGAAGAAACGCTCGAAATCCTGAAAAGCAAAGCGCCCCGGCTTGAGGGATACTTCAAGCTACCGGATGAAGGCGACCTGCAACAGCACCGCACTGAATTTGCACTTGACGGGCAGGGGTTTGGCAGTTATGCCCTTCTTTACGCCACCAATGAAGATTTTGGTGAAGCTGCCATGGCTGGCGCAGTATTTTTCAGTATATCAGAACTGGGCGGCCTCTACCAACGAACCGACAACCGAATACTGGTCGCCCACCGGGAGAACGGGCAGCCCCTGGCAGGCGTGGAACTGCAGTTTTTTACCACCCGGTACAATCGACGGAAAAATCAGCAGGAGCTTGTCCCGCACAGCAAAGCCCAAACCAACGCCATGGGTATGGCTTCCCTTCCCGGTGACAACCGGCAATCATTTGTCGTGCAACTCACGCGCGGTGCAGATGTGCAAATCCTGGGCCGGGGCTTCTCCAATTACCAGTCTTACGACAGAGATATCCGGTCTGAAACCACCCATTTTTTCCTTGACCGCTCCATTTACCGGCCCGGGCAAACCATCTACTTCAAAGCTCTCGCTTTAACCAAAGATGCGAATGACATTCCGGCTATCCTGCCCAATCAGTCGGTCACGTTGACTTTCCGGGATGCCAACCGGCAGGAAGTAGAAACCCTGGAATTGGAAACCAATGAATTTGGTACTGTACAGGGCAACTTCACGGCACCACAGGGCGGCTTGCTGGGGCAAATGTCCATACAGTCCAGCCTGGGCGGCAGCACCCATTTTTTCTCAGTAGAAGAATACAAACGCCCCAGGTTTGAAGTAGAACTCCAACCACTGGACGGGCAGCCTGAACTGGGGGACACCGTAATGGTTTCCGGCCTGGCCAAAGCCTACGCCGGCAACGTAATCGATGGGGCAAAGGTTAGCTACCGGGTAGAGCGCAATGCCCGTTTCCCGTGGTCTCCCTGGTGGTACCGTATGCCAAGCAACAGTAGTATGGAAATCGCGAATGGCGTTGCACAAACAGGTCCTGACGGCAGCTTCTCCATCGAATTCCCTGCGGTGCCTGACCCCACCATCAGCCCGGACAACCGCCCGGAGTACACCTACACCATCTCGGTGGATGTTACCGATTCCAATGGCGAGACCCGATCCGCTACCCGATCCGTGCGCCTGGGCTACCTGCAGCTCAAGGCTGAAATGGACTTCCCGGCTCATGCAGACCTGGCTGATCCCATGATGGCACTGCAACTCTATGCCCAGAACCTCGATGGCAACCCTACTGCTGCCGGTGGCGATCTAACCATAACCGCACTGGCACCGCCGTCACGCGCGCTGGTGGAGCGCTACTGGGAACGCCCGGATTACTACCTGCTGGAGGAGGCAGAATTTGTACAGCGTTTTCCTCACCTGCCCTATGCAGATGAAAATGAGCAGCGCAACTGGAAAACCACGGGTACTGTTTTCGAAGGATCGGTAGAAGTCAATGGTAAAGACACCCTCTTCCTTAATTTTTCCGGCTGGAAGACCGGACACTATCAGGTCAGTCTCCGTCTGCGGGACGAAAGCGGGGAAATGGTAGAGTCGATCAAGTATTTTGCCCTGTTTAATAGTAAAAAACAACGCCTGCCTGATGGCATGGTTGCCTGGGAAAAGCCAGCCAAAGAAGGCCCTTTCCAACCCGGCGATACTTACCAGCACCTGCTGGGCAGCGCCACAGCGGAAATCCCCTACCTGATTGAAGTGGAAGGCCGCGATGGCACCATTCGGCAGGAATGGCTAAAAGCAGCGCGCTGGCAACGGATCAGCCAAAAAATTGAGGAAAAAGACCGGGGCAATTTATTCCTCCATATTCAGGGGATGCAGTACAACCGCTTTTTCACGTTCCAGCAGCAAATCACGGTGCCCTGGAGCAACAAGGAACTCAAAATCACCTATCAGACCTTCCGGGACAAGCTACTGCCTGGAGCGGAAGAAACATGGGAGCTCAAAATCAGCGGCCCGGAGAAGGAGGTAGTGGCTGCAGAGTTAGTTGCCGGTATGTACGATGCTTCTTTGGATGCCTACCGCATGCACAACTGGCATTTCAGCCCTTTCCCGACTGCCTATAGCCGTTCGAACTGGGCACAGCAGGGTTTCTCGGCCGACTACGGCCGTTCCTTTTTCTACAAAAGTGGACCTTACTTTAGCCCTGATGAACGGCAGTACCGGGGGCTCGACTGGCATGGCTGGAACCGTTGGTATCGTTTTGCGCGAAGCAGCTTCGCCGAACCTCAGGCTTATAGTGATATCGGCAGTGCCGAAACTAATAAAGCAATGTCCTATGCTGCTAAATCTACCCAAAGAGAAGAAGCAGCCCCACGCGCCGGGATGGCTGCTCCCCCTACCCCGGAAGCCGATACGATGGCTAATGCCGAACCGGAGGCCCCTAAAACAGAGCCGGCCATCCGCCGCAACCTGAAGGAAACGGTCTTTTTCTTTCCGCAACTGCGTACCGATGAGGCTGGCAATATCATTCTGAAGTTCAAAATGAATGAAGCCCTTACGCGCTGGAAATTCCTGGCCTTTGCCCATACGACCTCCCTGCAGTATGCCCTTTCGGAGCAGGAGGTGGTCACGCAAAAGCAGTTGATGGTACAGCCCAACGCGCCCCGCTTTGTGCGTCAGGGCGACCGCATTGCCTTTACCGCTAAGGTGAGCAACCTGTCGGAAGGATCATTGCAGGGCACTGCCCGCCTTCAATTGTTTGATGCGGTGAGCATGGAGCCCATTGATGCGTTGTTTGGAAATACCGATCAGGAGCAGCCCTTTACGGCCGAAGCCGGGCAGTCGCAGGGGCTTTCCTGGAGGCTTGAAGTGCCGGAAGATTTCACCGGCGCGATCGTCCACCGGGTCACAGCTGAGGCCGGCAGCTATGCTGATGGGGAAGAAAGTGCCCTGCCGGTGCTGACCAACCGGACCCTCGTCACGGAAACGATGCCCCTGCCGATCGGTGGAGCAGCAAGCAAGACCTTCGACTTTAGCGCCATGAAAAAAGCGCAGCAGTCCAAAACACTGCAGCAGCATCAGTTCACCCTGGAGTTCTCCTCCAATCCGGCCTGGTACGCGGTGAAGGCACTCCCCTATCTCATGGAGTACCCCCACGAATGCACCGAGCAGATTTTCAGCCGCTACTACGCCAACAGCCTGGCCTCGTCTGTGGCGAATCAGTACCCGGAAGTGCAGCGTGTGTTCGAGCAGTGGCGCTCAACCGATGCCTTGCTAAGCGAACTGGAGCAAAACCAGGACCTGAAAAACATCATTCTGGAGCAAACGCCCTGGGTCCGCAATGCCCAAAGCGAAACCGCACAGCGCAAACGCATCGGCCTGCTGTTCGACCTCAACCGTATGGGGTACGAAAAAGCGGAGGCCCTGAATAAGCTCAAAGAGCGACAATCTGCTAACGGTGGGTTCTCCTGGTTCCCGGGTGGGCGCGAAAGCTGGTACATCACGCAGTACCTGGTGGAAGGCCTGGCACGGCTGCAGCTGCTTGGCGTAGAAGACATTGCGAATGACCGCAACGCCCGTAACATCCTGGAGCGCGGCCTCGCCTTTGTCGATGAAGAAATAGCAGATTACTACACCAAGGCTATGGCCAGAAAGGATAGCCTGCTGCCAAATATCGCCATCCACTACCTCTACACCCGATCTCTTACCGCTGATCAGGAACTTTCCGGGGCTGCGAAGGAGGCATTCAACTTCTACCTGAAACAGGCTGAGGATAAGTGGCTGGAGCGCAACCTCTACGAACAGGCTATGCTGGCAGTGGCCTTCCAAAAGCAGGATATGCCGGAACAAGCCACAAAAATCATGAAGTCCCTGCGCGAGCGTGCCCTGTACAACGAGGAAATGGGCATGTACTGGAAGTACGATTATGGCTTCTATTGGTATCAGCTGCCAATTGAAACCCACGCCATGCTTATCGAGGCCTTCGCTACCGTTGCTAAGGACGAAGAAGCGGTGGAGCAACTCAAAGTGTGGCTGCTGAAAAACAAACAGACCAACCACTGGGAAACCACCAAGGCCACTGCCAGTGCGGTCTATGCCATGCTCCGCTTCGGCGAAAACTGGCTGGCTTACGACGAGCCCGTGCAGGTCTCCTTCCCTAAGCTGGATAAAGATGTCTACCAGGCACAACTCACAGAAGCGCAAAAAAACGCTGAGGCAGGCACTGGTTATTTCAAGACCCAATGGGATGGCAAAGCCGTTCAGCCAGGCTTCCGTCAAATCAGGGTGGACAACCCTAATCCCGGCATTGCCTGGGGTGCCGCCTACTGGCAGTACTTTGAAGACCTGGACAAAGTGGAAACCTTCAAGTCCACACCGTTGGTGATGAACCGTACGCTCTACCGGGAAGAGTCAAGTGACACCGGACCCATTCTGGTACCGGTAACGCCCGAAATGGCGCTACAACCTGGCGATAAGCTCGTGGTGCGCATCGACATCAAGGTGGACCGGGCTATGGAGTACGTCCACCTGCAGGATATGCGGGCAAGTGGCCTGGAGCCGGTCAATGTACTGAGCCGGTATCAATGGCAGGGGGGACTCGGCTATTACCAAAGTACCCGGGATGCCTCTACGGACTTCTTTATTTCGTACCTGCCTAAAGGAACCTATACGCTGGAATACCCGCTGCGGGTCAGCCATCGCGGGGATTTCACCAACGGCATGGCGCGCCTGCAGTGTATGTACGCGCCGGAATTCAGCAGCCATTCAGCCGGGGTGCGATTGAAGGTGGAGTAGATTTGCGTTTTGCTAATGAAACAGGATCGTAATATCTTGCGAACAGCATAACCCACGCCTATGATTACCTCATTGGACCAACTGGATTTGCACAAAAAGTATTCTTACGCGGACTACCTGACCTGGAATCTCGGGGAGCGGGTGGAGTTATTGAGGGGATATGTACGCAAAATGGTGCCCGCCCCCAGTGATGAACATCATCGGATCAGCAGTTTTCTTCATGGCACGATTTGGTATCACTTGCGACAAAAAGAATGTGAAGTCCGGCATGCGCCCTATGATGTCCGGCTCATCATCCCGTCTGAGACGCCCCTGTCCAGCCGGAGAAGAAAAAGCGCCACCGCCCTGTCAGATGAAGAGATAGAAACCGTGGTCCAACCGGATATCCTGGTGGTGTGCGACCCCGCAAAAATTGATGACCGGGGCTGCCTGGGCGCTCCGGACCTGATTATTGAAATCCTCTCCCGGGGCAATAACAAGGAGGATACCGAAGAGAAATTTACCATTTACGAATCCGCTGGCGTCCCGGAATATTGGATTGTCCACCCTTTCGAGCAAACCATTACCGTTTACCGGCCGGACAGTAATGGGCGATATGCGGGGTCACGCCCTTTCGCACCCGGTAGCCAGCTCACTTCGGAGATCCTGAAGGAACTGGAGATTCCAGTTGCGGAAGTTTTTGGCCGGAAATAAGTTTACTTCGTGGTTTGGAGACCGGTGGAAGCGCTAATCCCTCCGTGGTCAAAAGCTTCCTCAGGTCCGGACAATAAAATCTCGTCCAGGAAAATCCAGCTTTTGCCGCCCGGATTAGGGTGCCAGTCCGGGTTGCGCAAGGGGCTCCGGACTTCCACCTTCACATAGCGGGCCTCCACCGGATCAAATGCAATCGGGAAGTACTTCAGCTCCGTTTCGACCACTTCCTTATCAATCGTTGGCCAGTCTGCCCTGCCTACCTCCCGGAACTGCTGCCCATCCGCAGAGACGGAGACGACGGCGCTTTTCGGGAAGAAAATCCAGCTGGCCGGTCTGGACAAAGCGCTAATGGTGACTTCATTAACGGAGGTGAGCTCCGGCAATTCCATCACCGCGCTCATGTGCTCCCCTTCGTACCCCAACCAGTTGCCGGCTGTAAATACGGCTGTGCCTTTTTGCAAGTCGACCAGGGATGCTCCTCCATTGGCCTGGAATTTCCCGGAAGGGGGATTGAGCAGTCGCCCTGTTTTCGCCCGTAGCCCGGCTTTTACAAATCGGGCGGAGGACACCTCGCTGTCATTCCAGCCTGACTTTACGGCAAAAGCCTGCACCTCTGCGGTCTTTCGCAGGATAAGAGAATCCGGAAAAAGGGGAGAATCCGGCCCCGGAGGCGTTCCGTCAATGGTGTAGCGCACCTCTACGCCTTTAAAGTTGGAGATAGCCCGCACGACGATGGAGTCATGGAACAGCGTGGAAGCGGCCTCCAGCAGAGGAGGGTTGAGCGCAGCCGTCCCGAAGACTTCCCGGTCCGCCTCCTGTTGCACAACCACTTGCGGGTGCGCCTCTTTCCATTTGGTCAGCCCGGCATCAGAGACCGCCGTCTGCCACAGGTAGACTTGCTTCAGCTCCGGTAATTGCCCGATTGCCTTCAGCCCTGCATCAGTCACTGCCGTCCCGTACAGGTTAAGCACCTGCAGATGAGGCAGTTCAGCCAGAAAGCCCAGCCCCGCATCCGTGATCCGGGTGCCTTGCAGTTGGAGCTTTTTCAGGTTGGTAAACGCTGCGAGCTGATCCGACAGCTCATCCGAAAAATTGCTGTGCCCACAGTGAAGTTCAAGAACGCGGTCAGTATACTTGCGAAGGGGCGCAAAACTACGGGCACTGATCGCCGTATCCCGCGCCATATCCACCAGCAAAAAAGGGCTTTCTTCCGCAGCTACTGCCACGCGCAGGCCTTGTGCATTCAGTTGTTGGACCGTTTCAAGCGGCATAGGCGGGAGGTCCAGCTTCGCCCAGTGATCTGCCGGGGCCTGATAGGCTTCCAGGAGAGTGGCTACTGCGGCTCTGTCCTCCATATCTTTCACCTTGCAGTCGAAACAGGCACCATTGCCCATCCACCATTCCAGCAGTTGGATTTCGCCCGCTGACAATTGAGGTTTGCCCTCCGGAGGCATGTGCTCCTCCACTTCCATCGGCAAATGCACGCGCTCCAGCAAAAGGCTCTGATCCGGCACTGTGGTGTTGAACAGCGGCCCGCTATCGCCCCCTGCCATCAGCCCCGCCTGATCGGTGAGGACCAGCCCGCCCTTTGATTTGGAAGGCTTGTGGCAGCCGGTGCACTTTTGGTCCATAATGGGTTGTATGATGAGGTCGTAGACCAGCGCTTCTTCGATGTTTTCCACCGTTTGGGGCGCTGCCGGTTTTTCGAAAAGGTAATCGGTACCGTGGGTCATTGCTCCGCCGAAGTGCCCGGCGGCGAACAAAGCAACACCACAGACCCAAAGCAGATAAGGGTACAGTTTGGTCAGCAATCGGGTATATTCCAGATGCCCGAGGTAGAGCAGCAGGGCACTGATTGTAGTTGCAATCCCCAGCCAACGGTGGTACTGCAGGAGATTTTCCTCATACCCTCCTTCCTCCGCCAGCCACCAGCCGGTAGCCGCCGCCACTATGGAAGCCAGCGTGCCCAGCAGCAGGGAAAGCCCAATGGCCGGTTGGTAGTTATTGTGTTTCTGCCATCGTTGCAGCCCTTCCATCAGTATGCCCAGCAACAGGAAGCCGATAGGCAGGTGAACAATCAGGGGGTGCAAACGGGCTAAATTGATGGAAAGAACGTCCATGATCAGGGCTTTTGAGTCAGCAAAATTTCATCCAGAAAAATCCAGGCCGGCCGGCCAGCGCCATCATGCCAATCGGGCAACTGCCGGGCAAGCACAAAGACCTCCAGGGTATCAGAGCTCCAGGGCTTCAGCGGCACCTCCAAAAAGTGATACTGTGTAGGCCCACCAGGCTCAGGGCGTGCAGTTTCAAACTGCCCAATCTGTTCTCCGGCATCATAAACTTTTACAACCGCCGGGGGCATAATCCAGGCACCGGCATTGTCCAGCAGACTGAATACCAGCATATTGGCTTTTCCGGCTTCCGGGGCATTCAACTGCATACGCAGGGTATCTGTTTCCCAACCCAGCCATGCCTTGGGGGTAGCTGCAAAATTCAGGGCGGCTTTTTGGCGGTCGGTCAAAGCAGTCAAGCCGGCTCCGGTATATTGGGGCGCGGGCTTTGGGGTGGCATTCGTAATGCTTAGGGATTGGTTGTATTTCAGGCTGCGAACAGCTATACTCACTTGCGGGCTGTCTTCAAAGTCCGGGTGAAAAGCTTTTGCGCTAACGGTAGCCGATTGAGATAAAGCAAGCGGCCCTTTGTAAACAGAGCTGTTTGAACCCACCGGGCTTCCATCCAGCGTATAACGCAGCGCCACGCCGGGGTAATCCAGTTCCAGGCGTACCGTTGCGGTTTCAGTAAAAAACACCGAATCCACTACAGCCTGGGGCGGGCTCAGTTGTATCCGAGGCTGCGCTAAAGCCAGCCCGCTGCATAGCATCAAAAATATAAAGTACATGCGCCTCATACCCGGGTAAGTTTTATGGGATAGGTAAATCCGGCATTCCACTGCGCTACGTAGAGATTTTCGTCCTCATCCACACATACGTCGTGGGGATGGGTGAAAACCCGAAGCACCTGATACATCGGCCGCAGCTGATCCTTTTCATAGATGGGCGCCACGCCGCCGGGTGCAGAGACCAGCCGGTTTTGCTCATCCAAAATCGAAACAAAGCCGGTGCCGCTGCTGCCGTCGCCCGACCAGATGGTAGCCAGGTAAACATTGGAGCCGTGCACCACGGGGCGGCAAATGTATGCGCCGGGCAGATCGATGATCGCCTTCAACATACCATCCATCCCAAAGCGCTTCAACTGATTCTGCTGACGTGCGGTGATGAGCAATTCCGGAGCCTGCCCGCGTTGGTCGATGCAGATGCCGTGGGCGTTCAGGAACTGCGCCTCGCCTTCTCCTCTGCCGCCAAACACATTCAGCAGCTCGCCTTTTTGATTGTAATGCAAAATGTACTGACTGCCGTATCCATCGGCTATATACACATCGCCATTGTCCGCCACTGCTGTTTCCGTGGGAATATATTGGGAAGGGGAATCATAAACACCGGATGCTTTAGGGTACGCCCAGGCCCAGACAATCCTCCCATCCAGGGTAGTCTTAATCACCTCGTGCCGCTCCGTATCAGTGATGTAGAGGAACTCCTCTCCGCCTTCATCTTTGAGCGTCAGGCCATGGGCTCCGGGAAAATCGGTACCCCAGGCATCTAAAAGCCGGCCATCGCGATTGTAGATCAGGATGTTGTTGCGGGTATGGTTGGTCAGCAGGATGATCCGCCCCTGCTTGTCCTGTACCAGTTCGTGGCAGTCCTTCACCGGGTAAAACTGTGCATTCAGCGCGCCCCAGTTAAGGTCAACTGTATACCTGAAGTCGCCATGCCCGAGTACCAGCTCGCCCCGGCTCGTCCAGGAAACCAGCCCCATACCAGCCGCTGCCCAGAGGCTGCTTTTGAGAAATTCCCGTCTTTTCATCATGCCAGTAAGTCTTTAACCACATGCCCTTCCACATCAGTGAGCCGGAAGCGCCGCCCCTGATATTTGTAGGTCAGTTGTTCGTGGTCAATGCCCAGCAGGTGTAGCATCGTAGCCTGAAAATCGTGGACATGCACCGGGTTTTCGGTGATGTTGTAGCCGAAATCATCGGTTTCTCCGTATACGATACCGGGCTTAATGCCGCCTCCTGCCATCCACATGGTAAAGCAGCGGGGGTGGTGGTCGCGCCCGTAGTTAGTATCCGTGAGTGTGCCCTGTGAGTAATTGGTGCGGCCGAACTCTCCGCCCCAGATGATGAGGGTGTCATCCAGCATGCCCCGCTGTTTGAGGTCCATCACGAGTGCAGCCGATGCCTGATCCACATCTTTGGCTTGTTTGGCGATGGCGGTGGGCAGGTTTTCATGCTGATCCCAGCCCATGTGGTAGAGCTGAATGAAGCGGACGCCCTTCTCGGCCAGCCGCCGGGCCAGCAGGCAGTTGGCGGCATAAGTACCTGGAGTCATGGCATCCGGCCCGTACATCTGATAAATATAGTCGGGCTCGTCTTCTACGCTCATTACATCGGGCACAGAGGTTTGCATCCGATAAGCCATCTCGTACTGCGCGATCCGGCTTTGAATTTCCGGGTCCTGTGTTTCCTCGTGGTGCATGCTGTTGAGGGCTTCCAGCTTATCGAGCATCTTACGGCGACTGGAACGCCCCAGCCCCGCCGGGTCATTGAGGTAAAGCACCGGGTCTTTGGCTGCCCGGAACTGCACGCCCTGATGCAGGGAATGCAAAAAGCCGTTGCCCCACAAGCGGGAATAGAGCGGCTGCCCGTTCGGGCGGCCGGTACCCCGGGACAGGAGTACGGTAAAGGCGGGCAGGTTCTCATTATCGCTGCCCAAACCATAACTCAGCCAGGAGCCAATACTTGGCCGCCCCGGCTGCTGAGATCCGGTTTGGAAAAAGGTAATGGCCGGATCGTGATTGATCGCCTCCGTGTACATGGACTTTACGATGCACAGCTCATCGGCAATCTTGGAGGTATAAGGCAGCAGGTCACTAATCCAGGTACCACTTTGCCCATGCTGCTGAAAGCCAAACTGAGAGCCCACCAGCGGGAAGCTGTCCTGCCCGGAGGTCATGCCCGTCAGGCGCTGCCCCTGCCGGACGGATTCCGGAAGGTCTTCACCACGCCGCTTTTGCAGCAAGGGTTTATAATCAAACAATTCGAGCTGTGAAGGCCCTCCGCTTTGGAACAGGTAGATAATCCGCTTGGCTTTCGCCGGATGGTGCAGGGCTTTCAATACGCCTTCTATCCCCTGCCCGGATTCCGTAATAATGCCTTTGTCATTGGCCCGGAAGCAGCGCAGCCCGAGCAAAGAGCCCAGTGCCGCAGACCCAAGCCCTAAGGCGGTTTTGGAGAGGAAAGCACGGCGGTTGAGTTGTAAGGATCGTTCTTCGAATGGATTCATTGGTCATTGTTTTAGCCACGAGTGATCGCCTCGTCCAGGTTAAAAATAGTGTTCGCCACCAGGGTATAGGCGGCCATATCTGCAAGCGGCAGGGTGTCCGGGAGGGTGTAAGCCCCTGTGGCCAGATAAGATTTCGCCTCTTTTTGCTTTTCAGCGTAAGCCGCCCGCTCTTCTTCAAAGTAATCCAGCAGCAATTGGAGCTCAGCCTCTTCCGGACTGGCAGAGGTAACAGCACGGAACATGAAGGCAATCCGCTCTGCAGCATCTGCCCCACCCTGTTCCCAGGCCTGCAGCGCAAGTGCTTTACTGGCTTCTAGCACCTGCGGGTCATTGAGCAGCAGCAAAGCCTGCAGGGGCGTATTGGTTTCCTGCCGCTTGACGGAGCAGAGGTCGCGGGAGGGAGCATCCATGATCAGCATACCAGGCGGGGGGACGGTACGTTTCCAGAAAGTATACAAGCTTTTGCGGTAGCGGTCGGGCCCCTCGCTGACCATGTAGCGGGCCGTACTTCCGCCGCCGCCCCCGGTCGTCTCTTCCCACAACCCTTCCGGCTGATAGGGCTTGACACTTGGGCCGCCCACTTCCTCATTGAGCAGGCCACTGACTGCGAATGCCTGATCCCGGATCATCTCCGCTTGGAGCCGCAAGCGTGGGGCACGGGCCAGCCAGCGGTTTTCGGGGTCCTGTTCCAGCAGCTCAGGGCTGGCCGCCGCGGTTTGCTGATAGGTAGCCGAAAGCGCCATATAGCGGAGCATGGCTTTGACATCCCAGCCCTCCTCCCGGAACTTGATGGCCAGGAAGTCCAGCAACTCCGGGTGCGTAGGCAGCGCGCCCTGATTACCGAAATCAAAGGGGGTGGCTACAATGCCCGTTCCAAACAGCTGCTGCCAGAGCCGGTTTACCGTTACCCTTGCGGTCAGGGGATTCTCAGGGATAAACAGCCACTGCGCCAGGCCCAGCCGGTTATTGGGCGCTCCTTCCGGGATTGGAGGCAGCTGCTCAGGAACGGCAGGTTGCACCTCATCTCCGTACTGATCGTATTTGCCCCGGTTGAGGATATAGGTCTTGCGTGGTTCTTCCTGCTCTTCCATCACCATCAGGTCAATGTACGGCAGGCTGTCCCGGTTGTTGATGAAAGTGACGATGCCTTCTATCTCTTCCTGCGTGATCCGGACCGATGGCTTGGGCGCATAGCGGAAGTTCTGATTGAGCTCGCCTACAAAGCCTTTCTCCGGGATGGTATTGAAATAGCCGTAAAGGCTGAAATAGTCCTTTTGGCTGATAGGATCGTATTTATGGTCGTGACATTTGGCACACTCCATCGTCAGTCCAAGAAAAGCAGTGCCTAAAGTCTGCGCCCGGTCCGCGACGTACTCCACCCGGTATTCCTCGTCGATAACGCCTCCTTCTGCCGTAATTTTATGATTGCGGTTGAAGCCGGTGGCGATACGCTGCTCGAGGGTAGGTTCCGGCAGCAGATCACCGGCCAGCTGCCAGGTGACGAACTGATCGTAGGGCATATTTTCCTGAAAAGCATGAATAACCCAATCGCGCCAGGGCCACATCACCCGCTCGAAGTCATCCTGATAGCCGTGGGTGTCGGCATACCGGGCGATGTCCATCCAGTCCAGGGCCATACGCTCGGCGTAGGCGGTGGAGTTGAGAAAGGTATCCACCAGGCGCGCCCAGGCATCCGGGCGGTCGTCCTCAACGAATGCGTCGATTTCTTCCAATGTAGGTGGCAAGCCCCGCAAGTCAAAGGAGAGGCGGCGGATGAGCTTGGCTTTTTCCGCTTTTGAGGAAGGCTGCAGCCCGTGTTCCTGTAGTTTGGCATAAACAAAGTGATCGATCTCATTCTGCGCCCAGCCCGCCCCGGCTCCGGGCACTTCGGGCATTTCCGGAGGCAGGAACGCCCAGTGTTTTTTCCACCCTGCCCCCTGCTCCACCCACCGGCGCAGCAGCGCTTTTTCGTGTTCGGAAAGGGTGAGGTTCGACTCCGGAGGCGGCATGATTTCCTGGGGGTCATCGGTATAAATCCGCTGTATGAGGGTACTCTGCTCCGGATTGCCAGGCACCAGAGCATAGTGGTCTTGCGCCTTGCCCAATGCTGCGAAAGCATGGGCTTCGGTATGCAGCCCCAGACCGCCTTCCCGGGTAGCCTCGTCCGGCCCGTGGCACTTAAAACAGCGGTCGGACAGGATGGGCTTAATGTGGAAGTTGAAATCCACTACTTCCGGCAGGGTGGCGGCTGTCAGCGTTGGGTCTGTAGTAGACGCTTGCTCACAGCTGAAAAACAGAGCGGTGCAAAAAACAGCAAAGCAACAGGATTTCAATGTTGACATTTCGGATGGCTTTTTTGACTTGTATCATGATGCTTTCTTAGCATCACACCAAACCAGTCTTTAATTTTTGCTAAACCGGTTTAGCGATTAATCAAAAGTATGAATTTTACCGATGCTCCCAAAGAAATTTGGTGGAATTATATGGGATTTGTCATCCTTGCGGCAGGGGGCTGGTGCAGTGGCCCAGGTGGGGGTTGATGCTTTCGTAAAATTTGTTAACAAGGCCATGAGGTCTGCTACTGCCCCACCGACCATTTCCGGTAAATTTTTTCAAGCTCCCTACCCTTCTCCGGATATTGTTCTATCACATTTTCCGACTCTCCGATGTTCTCCTTCAGGTTGACTAAAAAAAGTCCATCCGTGATCGCCTCCCAGGGCGCATCCGGATTGCCTGCCGGGTCGATCGGGGCATACAGCAGTTTCCAGTCGCCTTTGCGGACCGCCCAGCGGTCCGGCCCTTCCCAAATCAGATGTTCATGGGGTGAGGGAGTATCTTTTTCAAGGACATCTCGTAGAGACCGGCCTTCAAGGTGCCCGGGGATATGCTCCGCGCCTGCATAATCCAGTACGGTCGGAAACCAGTCCATGCCCGCCGCCATTTGGTCCCGCACCACCCCGGCAGGAATTGCCTTAGGATAGCTGATCATAGCCGGTACACGGATGCCTGCTTCAAACAACGAAAACTTACAGCCGCGGTAAGGGCCCGCGTATCCCCCGCCCCCAAAGGTGCGGACCTCGGTGCTGTGCCCGTGGTCGGACTGTAAAATAACGATGGTGTTTTCCCGAAGCCCGTAGCGGTCTAACTGATCCATCAGGCGGCCCAGGCTCTCATCGATGGTGCTGATAAATGCGGCATATTCTTTCCGGGGCGATGGCAAATCCGCATAGTATTCCCGCCACTGGGACTTGGCCTGTAACGGATAATGCGGCATATTGATGGCGTAGTACAGGAAGAAAGGCGCCTCCCGGTGCGTCCGGATATAATCATGGGCTTCCTGCTCCATCAGGTCGAGGAAGAACTCTCCATCGTGCCAGACTTCCTCCCCGTTTCGCCAGAGGTCATGCTGGTTGGGGCCGTTCCAGTAGAAGAAGTGGGAATAGTTGTCAATACAGCCGCCCATATGCCCAAAAGAGTAGTCGAACCCCTGGGCGTTCGGCATTTTATCGGGCTGATAGCCGAGGTGCCATTTGCCGATGTGGGCGGTTTGGTAGCCTTCTGCCTTTAGGGCCTCTGCCAGCGTGAAGGCTTCTCCGGGCAGCCCTTCGTGAGCGCCCGGCTGTGAGGTGGCGTTGTTGTTCAACCCGGCTTTAGTGGGTGTCATCCCGGTCAGCAGGGACGCCCGGGAGGGAGAACAGACCGAGGAGCCCGCATAAAATTGCGTGAAACGCACGCCGCTTGCTGCCAGCGCATCCATATTGGGCGTGTACAAATCCGGGGCGCCGTAGCAGCCCATATCGAGGGTGCCCTGATCATCGGTATAAATGAGGATGACATTGGGGCGCTGCTGAGCTACCGCAGCATTCCAAATTCCAAGTACCAGGAGGGCTATAAACAAGCGTATCATTTCAGGTAGTTTTCCAGTTCCGGATCGGTAGATAATGAGTATGGGCGGGCGGCAGCATCGTTAGCCCATTCCCGGTTGGGGGCTGCTCCCATATCGAGTTGCAGTTCTCCTCCTGCCTGCACTGCATCGTAGTCCAGCCAGGTGTAAGGGTGGGGCTTGCCGTTGAGGCTCGCCTGCTGTATATAGATATTTTCGGGGCTGTTGCCCGCAGCACTGACCCGAAAGGTATTGCCATTCTCCAACTGCAGCTCCACTGACTCAAAAAGCGGGCTGCCCAGCACATACTGAGGCGTGCCCGGGCATACCGGATAGAAGCCCATAGCGCTGAAGACGAACCAGGCGGAAGTCTGCCCATTGTCCTCGTCCCCACAGTACCCATCGGGTGCAGGCTGATAGAGCTTCTCCATGACTTCGCGGGACCGGGCTTGTGCCTTCCAGGGCTGACCGGCATAGTTGTACAGGTAAATCATGTGCTGTATGGGCTGATTGCCATGCGCATAATTACCCATATTGACAATCTGCATCTCCCGGATTTCGTGGATGGTGAAGCCGTAGTAGCTGTCGTCAAACTTAGGAGGCATGGTGAACACCTCATCGAGCCGGGCGGCGAAGGCTTCCTCCCCACCCATCAATTCCATCAGGCCGGCAATATCGTGAAAGACCGACCAGGTATAGTGCAGGCTGTTGCCTTCCGTAAAGGCATCGCCCCACTTAAGCGGGTTGAAGGGTGATTGGAATGCACCATTTTCCAATTTACCGCGCATCCATCCGGTTTCCGGGTCAAAGAGGTTGCGGTAACGCTGACTTTGCTTATAAAAGCGCTGTGCCACGTCTTCCTTGCCCATGGCGCGGGCCATCTCCGCCAGGGTGAAGTCTGCGTAGGCGTACTCCAGGGTGCGGGCCGCATTTTCATTGATCCCCACATCGTAGGGCACATATCCCAGCTTGTTGTAATAATCCACACCGGCCCGGCCCACCGACTGTACGGGGCGCCCCTCGGCTTCATTGGCATTCTTGAGCATGGCATCGAGCAGCAATTCCGCATCATACCCTTCCACGCCTTTGAGGTAGGCATCAGCAATAATAGGCGTTGAATTCGAGCCAATCATACAATCCCGGTGCCCGGGGCTTGCCCATTCCGGCAGCCAGCCCGATTCCACGTAGGTGTTTTCCAGCCCCTGCATGATCCGGCTGTTCAGCTCAGGGTACATGAGGTTGAAAAAAGGAAAAACCGCCCGAAAGGTATCCCAAAAGCCATTATCGGTATAAAGGTATCCGGGGCGGACTTCTCCGTTATAAGGACTGTAGTGTATGATTTGCCCGTTTTCATCAATTTCGTGCAGAGGGCGCGGGAACAGGAGCAACCGGTACAGACAAGAGTAGAAGGTTTGTATATCGACCTCTTTCCCACCTGATACTTTGATGCGGCTCAGCTCGTCCTGCCAGCGGTCGTGACCGGCTTGTTTGGTCGCTTCAAAGGTAGCCCTGCCGATTTCCTGATCAAGGTTGCGCTGTGCCTGCTCAGGGCTGATGAAGGAAGACGCCACCTTCACGTTTACCTGTTCGCCCCGCTCCGTTGCAAAGCCCACGATTGCACCTACGTGCTCGCCTTCGTTGTCCAACGTATTCGGCATGAGCTGCCAGCCATCGCCCCAGGTGTGGTGGACGGAAAAATCCTTATCGAACTCCGCTACAAAGTAGTTGTGGAAATTGTCAGGTACACCACCGTGGTTGTTGCGGCAGTAGCCGATGATCTTCCGCTCTTCCGGTAAGATTTTCACCATGGAGCCCCGGAAGAAACCATCAAGCAGAATGTACGCCGAGTCTGTTTCCGGAAAGGTGAACCGGAACTGCACCGCCCTTTCCGTCGGAGCCATCTCGGTCACCACATCGTAGTCGGCAAGGTATACCTTGTAATAATGTGGCTGTACCACTTCCGCTTTGTGCGAAAACCAGGACGCCCGCTCCTCCTCCTGAAACTTCAGCGGGCCCGTCACCGGCATGAGGGAAAAAGCGGCATAGTCGTTGATCCAGGGGCTGGGCTGATGGGTCTGCTTGAAGCCCCGGATTTTATACGCATCGTACTGATAGGTCCAGCCATCACCCATTTTGTTGGTCATTGGCGTCCAAAAGTTCATGCCCCAGGGCATCGCAATTGCCGGGTAGGTATTGCCGTTGGACAGGCTGAATTCGGAATCGGTGCCCATGAGCGGATTGACGTAGCTCACGTAGTCTACCGGCTCGTTGGCAGGGTTTTCAGCCGCCTCAGAAGTAGTACAGGCTGGCATCAAAGCCAGCCCGGCCACACAAAAAAGGGAGATGTAAATGATGTACTTCATATTCGTTTAGTTGAGAATAACTTCGTCCAGGAAAGTCCACAATTCATTGCCACGAGCGCCGTGCCATTCCGGAGGAGCACCGTAGTTGTACACTTTGACTTTCACGTATCGGTATTGCCCGGGTTCGAGGTCCAGCTTGTAGCGGTAAACCTTGAGCTCATGCCCTTCCTGAGGCGGCAGATCCAGGCTGCCGATGAGCTGCAGGGCGCCGGGCTGATTCCCGGCCAGCACTTCGATTTTATCCGGTGGAAAAATATAAGATTGGGTATCCTTCAAAGCACCCACTTCCAGTTCCTTAACATTAGTGGGCTCCCCGAAGTCAATATCCAGAAAGATGTTGTCTTTGATGCCGGTCCAGCGGTTGTCATTGTAGCTCTCGGAACCAATTTCCTGATCAAAAATCAGCTCCGCGCCTTCTTTTCCGTAGGGGAAGTCGTGCTGCGCTACGCTGTATTTGGGATAACCGGCCGGCAATCCTGCCAAAACGCTCTGGTAATAGGGCTTTTCAAAGAAGGCACTTGGATTGAGCCCTTCCTCATAGGCAATAGCCTTTACCGTGGTGTTTTCCCGGATGGTGAATGGGCCGTTGTAAGGCGTGCTGCTGTCGTCCGGTTCGCTCCCATCCAGGGTGTAGTAAATCTTAGCGTTTTTGTTTTTGGAAGCCAGCTCAATGGTACGCTCAGTCCGGAAAAAGGCACCGGGCGCCACATCGTAGGGCGCAGGCGTACCCACCACCGGAATTTCCGCCACAGCGGTGTCCTCAAAGTCGCCGGGGAAGGTCGCTGCCGGGGCGCTGCCCCATTGCTTGTTGGGCTCGGGGCCGAGTTCGAAGACCAGCTCGCCCCCCTGCATGATCGTTTTATAATCGATGTAGTTCTTGTCATAGGGCTCCCCGTTGAGGGTGACGGACTGCACGTAGATGTTCTCCGGCGACACCTTATTGGCCAGAATGGTGAAATCATCCCCGCTCTCCAGGTGGATGACCGCTTTGGGGTGGAGGGGCGCAGTCAGCTGGAAAACGCCATCGCCCGGTGCCACCTGATACATCCCCAGCGCGCTGAGCATGTACCATGCCGACATCTGCCCCAGGTCTTCGTTATTGATGAAGCCTTCCTGCGGATTGGGGTGGTACATCGTGGTGAGTACTTCATTGATGTAACGCTGTGCCAGCCAGGGCTTGCCCACGTAGTTGAACAGGTAAGGCATATGGTGCCCAGGCTCATCCCCGTGCCCGTACTTCCCGATAAACCCGGAAATGTCCACATGCTGATGCCCTTCAAGGGGCGATTCATTTTGAAAAACACCCTGTAGCCACTGCGCATAGGCATCCCGTCCGCCGTGGAGCTGCATCACGCCCTTCATATCGTGGGGGGAGTAAGCCGAATACGCCCAGATGTTGCCCGAGATGTAATGCCCTTTGAGGGAATTCCACTTCGTTGTATCCAGCAGCAGGTGCTCTCCGGTAGCCGTGATGGGCATAAAATAGCCCGTTTGCGGGTCGAAAAAATTGCGGTAGCCGATCGCACGGCGGTCAAATAAAGTTTGGTCTTTCGTTTTGCCCAGCTTCTCGGCTACCCGGGCTATCGCCCAATCGCAATAATTCTGTTCTGTGGTTTTAGAAACCGATACGCCGGTCTCTGCGGTCACATATCCGTATTTGAGGTATTCGTCCATGCCGTTGAGGTCGCTCACCTGACTGTGCTTGGTGCGGTCAAAAGCAGCATAGCGGATGGCTTCATAAGCAGCTTCCACATCCACTCCTGGGATGTCCTTCAGCACAGCATCCGCGACAGGCGAAACGGCACTGTAGCCGATCATGCAGCGGTTGTCGTAGCCCAGGCACTCCCAGCTTGGCAGGCCGACATCATCCACGGCTACCCGCGAGGACAAGCTGTTTACAAACTCGGCTGTCTTTTTCGTTTCGATGATGGTGAAGAGGGGATGTAAGCCCCGGTAGGTGTCCCAGGTGGAGAAATTGCTGTACTGCGAGATACCACTTTGGCGCACCTTGCCCTCCACGTAGTACTGCCCATCCGCATCAGAGATGAGGTTGGGAGAGATAAAGGCGTGGTAGAGCCCGGTGTAGAACAACTTCATCTGACGGTCTGTCGCCCCCTCGATTTCGATTTTGCTCAGGACCTTCGCCCATTCGCGGCGGGCATTTTCGTGGGCCAGATCGAATCCGTCCACCGCTTCTGCTTCAAAATTGGCTTTGGCGCCCTCTATGGAAATGGAGGACAGCGCCAGGTGGACTTCCACGCTTTCCCCGGGTGCCAAATCAAAGCGGACCTGCCCCAACAGCCCTTTCCCACTGCCTTTTTTACCTTCTACAGGCTCCCCTTTGCGTACCAGGTTAAAGCCAGCCACCGGTTGGGAAAATTTTGCATAGAAGTATTGCGTCCGGTCTCCTGCCGACCAGCCATCACAATCTTTATAGCCGACCAGCTCGGTATCGGAAATCAGCTCGAGGTAGGTGTCCTGTATGTTTTCGTTGATTTGATGATTGGGATCGAAGAGCAGGTAATCCTCCCCTTCCCCATTGAAGGTATAACGGTGATAACCCATGCGCGTGCCCGCTGTAAGTTCCACCAGCACCTCTTCCTCGTGCAGCAGCAGTTTATAATAGCCCGCTGAGGCCGATTCGTTATCGTGGGAAAAACGAGCACGGTAGCCTGAATCGGCCTTTCCGTCCTCTCCGGCGCTCGTATGCGCCTCCCGGGCGGGCATCACCAGGATATCCCCCAGACCGGACAAGCCCGGCCCGCTAATGTGCGTATGCGCAAAGCCTTTGACGATGGTGTCGTTGTAGTGATAGCCGGAGCAATAGTCCCAGGATTTGTATTCATTGGAAGGGCTCAGCTGCACCATACCAAAGGGCGTAGTCGCTCCGGGAAAGGTATGCCCGGTGCCGCCGGTGCCAATCATGGGGTCCACAAAAGGCAGGTGCTTTTCACCGGATGGTGCAGCTTGCTCATTTGAGCTGCCACTGCAGGCGGCCATCATAACCACCAGCAAGAGAAGGATTAGATTTTTCTGCATCGTTGAGTATGGCATTATTCGGTATAGGAATCATAGACAGACAGCAGGCGGACCGGCGGCCAGCCCTGCTCCGGTGGTTCGGGCAAGGTGAGATGTACCGTTTTGGGCTCATCCGGGCAAAGATCAAAGAAGTTGTCAGAGAAATTGCCCGGCAGACCTTCCAGACTGAGGTACAGCCCCATCACCAGCACACTGGATTGCAAGGTAACCGTGAGTTGCGCCCCATTGGCCTCCGTGCTGATTTTAACTTTAGGCGCGGGCAGGTGCAAATCACGGGCCGGCACCAGATAGGCAGTTTGGTCGTAGACCAACCCTTCGGCATCAGACAATTGTATCCTTATCCACAAATCAGCGGCATCGTAGTCTGCTGCTGCTGTTTTCAAGTCCTCCAGCCCAACCAGGGCTTTACCGTTGGCGCGTACATTCAGGCTTTTTTCCTCCAGCCACAGGCGTTCGCCAGTCAGGCGGTAGAGCCCGATGCTCAGGCGCAGGCGTTTATCCTGAGGCTCGTCGGAAACCACCGCGACCGACCATTCCTCTTCATCTGTTTCCAATACCGCCAGTAAGGGGCTGAACGCCTCCCGGACCGCATAATGCAGGGCTTTCCATTGCCCGTAGTAGTCGATGCCTGCCCAGGACGCCACCGGCCAGCAGTCATTGAGCTGCCAGTAGAGCGTGCCCATACAGAACGGCTTAGCTTTGCGGTGGGCTTCGATGGCGATCCGGATTCCTTCAGCCTGTAGCAGTTGGCTCAGGTAAAGGAAGGTTTCAAAGTCTTTCGGCTCCTGGTAGTGCTGCAGCAGGTACTTGCGTATAATACCATTGCCCCGGGGGTGCTTTTGGTGGAGCTGCATGACCGGCGACTCAATCGACCAGTCCTCAGGCTCTGCATAACGCCGGACCGAATCCAGCAGTGGGAAGGACTGAAACCCATACTCGCTCATAAAGCGGGGCACCGCCCATTTGTAGGTGGAGAAGGGTGCCTCTTCGTGCCAAACGCCCCAGTAATGCACATCGCCTTTATTGTAGTTGTCGTGGTCAGAGTAATCGTATACCGGTGAGGAAGGCAGGTAATCGCGGGTGGGGTCATGCTCCGCTACAAGTTCAGGCAGAACCGCTTCAAACAGCCGCTCGTAATCATCAGCCATAAGCTTGCAGTCCGCTTCGTTGTAGCCATATTCTTTTTGCCAGCCCCAGTGCTGCCAGCCCACGGCGATTTCGTTATTGCCGCACCATAATGCCAGGCTGGGATGCCCTTTCAGCCGGTGAATGTTGTAGATGGCTTCCGCCCGGATATTGTCCAGGAAATCAGGATCGCCCGGGTACATGGTGCAGGCAAACATAAAATCCTGCCACACCATAATACCGTACTCATCAGCCAGGTCGTAAAAGAGATCGGATTCATAAATCCCGCCGCCCCAAATGCGTACCATATTCATATTGGCAGCCGCCATATCTTCAAATACCTGCCGGTAATGCGCTTCCGTGGGCCGGTCCAGGAAGCTGTCCTGCGGGATGTAGTTGGCGCCTTTGGCGAATAGAGGCTGCCCGTTGACTTCGAAGTGGAAGCTGCGGCCCTCCTCATCGCTTTCACGCACCAGCTTAATCGTGCATAAGCCAAACCGCCCGGACTTTTGGTCAACGGTCTTGGCTGCCTGCTTCAACTGCCAGTTCAAATCGTAAAGGGCCGGCTCGCCCCAACTGCGGGGCCACCAATAGTCGGCGCCCTGCAAGGCCACCTCAAATGAGATCGTCTGCTCGCCGGGCTGCAGCTGAACGGTATGCTCAAAGCTCCAGCGCCCCTGCCCGATGTCTAGCGCTACGGTGTAAGCCCCGGCTATCGCGGCTGTTACCGTTACCTCTGCCCTCGCCACACCTCCTGCTTCTGTAAGCGATTGGGTGACCAGGTTGGCTGTCTGCATCCGGGCCGTATCAAAACTGATCAGTTCCACCGGGCGCCAGACACCGGAAGTCACGAACCTTGGGCCCCAGTCCCATCCATAATGATAAGGTGCCTTGCGGGTGAATACGCTTAGCTTTTCCTCGGCGTGGTCATTGCCGGCCGGGTAGGTAAAACCAACTGCTTCTGCCTTTGCCTGTACCTCCCGGATGGGCGAACGGAAGCAGATGCGCAGCTCGTTGGCCCCGGCCTGAAGTACAGGCCCGACCGCTGCCTCGTATGCGAGGAACATATTTTGGGCCTGCAAGATCAGCTGCCCGTTCAGGAATACATCCGCATAAGTATCCAATCCGTGAAAAACCATCAGATGCCGGTCTAACTCAAGCAGGCGCTCCTCTATTTCAAAAGTGGTTTGGTATACCCAGTCCTCTTCCTCTATCCATTGCAGCTCCTTTTCATTGGTGCGGTAAAAGGGATCAGGGATAAGCCCCTGCCGCAGGAGATCGGAAAAGTTATTCCCCGGTACTTGCGCGGGCAGCCACTCCGTATCCCCTGCTTTTTGGAAAGCCCAGTTTTGAAGCAGCGGTGTCCGCTCCACTCTTGTGGTGACCGCCGAGGCCGTTTGCTGTTGATAGTTAGTGTGAGGCATGTCGTTCTTAAGTAGTAGTGCGATCGGTCCGATAGCGCGCTTTAGAGCCTGTTGGGATTTTGGTCTTCTAGGCGAGAACTTGCAATTTTTTGGTTAGACAAGGCACGAAAACCGGAGTCCGTACGGATGAGGATTTTCGGAACGAAGTATAAGCAAAAAAGTGTCCCGGTGCACCGGGATAGCCCGATTACTAAAGTCCAAACAGGCTCTTAGCCACAACGCACGCCCGGTACCGCTGCGTAGTTTGAGATATTTGGGCTTTGAAATTACTAAAAAAAGTAAAAACCAGCAATAAAGCGCATATTTTTTGCCGTTTTTAATTCAAACACGCACAAACAAGAAAAAAACTGCAAGTTTTTATGTACTTTAGACCCTGCTATACTGACGATTAAGTGGTTTGCCATAGCAAACCTACTCAATGCTTGCCCGTGTCTCGTCGCCTTTGGGCTTTGACCACCATAAAGGCAGGAGGGGCAGCATTTACGCTGGGAAGCGGCTTGCGTTTACCCTGATAAGCTTGACTTCATCAGCGGCCTGCCCTGACAAGCTATGCTTTGTCAGTGGCCCATGTCGCAAACCACTTCGTATTGCGTATAACCGGCAGCCCCACCAACCCAATGAAACCTGCCGCAACCACGGAAACTATGCTAAAGGAAGAACGGCAGAGCATGATTCTGGAAATCATCAATCTGCGGAACAAAATCAAGTCAACGGAGCTGAGTGACCATCTGGGGGTCTCGGAGGATACTGTGCGGCGCGATCTCCGCGAACTGGCAGAAGGCGGCTTCATCAAAAAGGTACACGGGGGCGCACTGGCCAATCCGAAAACGCCGGAGGCTGTGCACCGCCAAAACGGCACCCC
>CAJXNH010000011.1 GCA_913057245.1 uncultured Phaeodactylibacter sp. | reverse complement strand
TTTTCTGTCTTTGCCATAACTGGATTCAAGTAAGGGGAGCAGGTTTTTTGTTACTGCTCCCCTTATTAAGGCTTTTTAGTCAGAATGGTTCAACAGATTACTTACTGCTGAATATCGTTGAGGTTACGGATCGTTATTTGTGCCCCGTTAAAATCAGAGACGATAGCAGTGATGGTAAAATTGCCATCCGGAACGGTACTGTTTGCGAATGCAGCCTGATTCCGGGTGTAGGCCGTAATCGTGGCGGTACCGTCATCGATGGTTTTTGCCCCTGCAAAAGTCCCTCCTTCTGTAAATGTGGCTTCAGCTATCCTGATCAGCGTAGATTCCCATGCCTCCGCATTATCCAGTATTTCCTGTATCGTTGCATCCCGGGGTTCCGGAAACAGACCATTGCCAATGGGGGTGGCATTGGCATTATCAACGCCATTGACCTGCAATAATCCATTGTACTCGCTGAGCTCATCTCCTCCAATGTTTATTTCCACTTCCTCACCTAATGCAAAACTATGGAAATCAGCAAAACGAACCACAATGCCTCCCGTTTCGTCCTGAATGATAAGGTTACGGCCATCGGTATGATTTCCATCCACATCTGAAATTATGGCAGCCCTTACAAAGCGGTTGACCGGAACCACCGAAGTCCCCCCCTCATACAATGCGCGCAATTCTTCAAGACTGATCTGTACAGGATCGTCATTTCCTCCTCCGCCTCCTCCGACATCGTTAATATTCCGGATTAAAAGCTGGTAATTCTCCTGATATTGAGAAACAATAGCTACCATATCCACAGGCTCTTCCGGTAAAGCCGTAGCAGCAAAGGAGGCACCATTCCGCGTAAATAGAGTTATCGCCCCGGAACCGTCACTTACCGTTACAGACCCTGAAAAAGTAGCATTGCCCGAAAGAGTGGCTCCATTGATTTGAACCAGTGTGGATTCCCAAAGCTCAGCATTATCCAGAACCTCTCCTATACTCGTTATTCGGGGTTCAATGGCATCACCGGCTCCTAATGAAGTCGCCAGGTCATTATTCACAAAATCAAGCTGAAGCAAATTATTGTATAACGACAATTCCTGACCGGAAACCACAACTTCTATTTCTTCACCAAGGCTAAATCCATGATCACCCTGGAAAAAGATCGTTATCCCGGCTGTGCCATCCTGAATGACTGCTACCCGGCCGTCAAAGTTGCCATTCTGATTATCAGAAATCACTACGCCACGGATCTTCCGGTCTTCGGGGCCTTCTGTTCCGCCATCCGCAAATACCTCCCGCAGTTCCCGGATAGTCATGAGTTCCTCTTCGCCCGTGCCGGCATTGCAACGCGTGCCGGCCATGTCTACATCGAGGTCAGCGGCACGAATAAACAGCTGCTTGGTATCTCCAAATACATTAAAGATAGCGGTGAGCGTACCATTGCCATCGGGCAGGGTATCAATTGCGAAGTCCGCGAAACCACTTGTACGAACGACAATTTCATTGCCATCGCAATCCTGAAGCGTACGGTTAAGCGTGCTACGGCCAAAAGCATCGGCGTAGGTCAGCCCCAGCTCAAAGGAGGCAAATTCCACATCTTGCAACTGTACCAGCGTGGAAATATCGTTGACGCCCAGGGAGTTAATCGTGCGGACAGCGGGCTCCGGCTCGCCGACCAGCATACCGCGGTAAATGCGCGAATTGTAGTCGATGATGTCGCCCAGCTCTTCACCACCACCTTCCTGAATGATATAACCGCCCAGTTGCACGATACCGTTGAACTCGCCTAAGACCAGTCCCTTACAGTCAATTGCGACCTCACGCCCAAGTGGGAAGAGGTTGAAGGCATCCGTCAGGTTGATGAGCACCTCGATACCAGCCGTGCTGTCCTGAATAATCAGGGAGCGGAAGAAGTTGCCCTGCACGTCGTTGCCAACAACGATGCCCTGTACGATGACATCTGTCTCGATAACCGTCAGGCGGCCGGGGATGCAAAGACTTTTGAGATCTGCAATAGAGGTGTTGCCCGTCACTTCAAGTTCCGTGCCCGTTACAGGCGGCTCTTCAAATTCGGTATCAACACAGGATGGAAGCACAGCCATGCTAAGCAGCAGGCTGAAAAAGAACAGCTTTGATAACTGAAATTTCATTGTATAATGGCTTTTATGTCTTTCTAAATGATGATTGAGGTTCTGAATTACAGGCGCAAACTTACATTCACAAAGAAGTTGCGGCCGTACAGGTAGTAATATCGGGGCTGAAAAACAGAATCAGCGCCAGTCCGGGCATCAAAGTCAAAGCGCAACTGATCAAAACCGCCCGTAATAAAGTCGGTGTTGTTCAGGATGTTGTTGACCCCTGCATTGATGTACAGGAAGGTGCTGCCAAACTTGAAGGACTTGCCGCCGAAAAAGTCAACGGTGAACTGACCGTCGGTCTGACGCTGCGCTACGATATTATCGTACTCCAGGGAACTGGGCTCCAGGCCGATTACCGCCTCCGGTGAACGGTTGATCGGGCTGAAGTCGATAAACACGTTGTCGAAGTAGTTGAAGTTCAGGTAGGCAAACCAGTAGCCTTTTGGGCGAAGGTTGAGCCCCAGCGTATAAGCGTTCTGAGGGCGGCCCGGTATTTTTAGGCCTTTTTGGTAAACCTCAAATTCACTATTGACCTGATCAAAGGTCACCTGATCGTCACCGTACAATTCGCCCTGCGCGTTGCTGTTGAAAACGTAATCTCCAAGTGCAGCTACGCCCCGGATGCTCAGAGAGGGTGTGACTTTTGCTTCGATCGCCAGTTCTGCACCCTGATGCAGTTGATCCTGCCCGGTCATCACCAGGCTGCCAAATGCCCGTTGCAGGTCATTATAAAAACGGATGATCTCGGTGCGGTTGTCAAACTGTGTGTAGTAAAGCGATGCCCGGCCCTGTACATTCGGCGAACGCAGCAGGTAGCCGATTTCCCCACCGTAGATGGTTTCGCTTTCCAGACCCGGCACCAGCTGATCGCGCGTACGTGGCGATACGTAAGCATTTCGTACAAACGGAGCGCGGGTCATGTGCGTACCGTTGGCAAACAGGTAGTTCCGGCCATCAATTTTGTAAGTAATCCCACCCTTCACGCCAAGGTTGGTGAAATTTTGCTTTTCCGATTCTCCAAAGGATTGATCCGGGAAGCGGCCTGTGCGGTACTTGCCCGTTCGCCAGAAAGTGGTTTGGCTACCATTGACTGCGGCGAAGATATCAAAGCGTGGCAGAGTGAATTGTCCCTGAAGCCAGCCATCAGCCCGGCGTACATCAATATCGTAACTCCACCCGAAGCGGTCACCCTCGCGCACAATGCGGTTAGGGTTGTTCAGGTCGCTTTGCTGCACCTCCGGATTGTCCGGGAAGTCGCGCACTGCAAAAGCATCAATATCAACAAAGTAATCAGCACCCAACAGATCGTTGACTTCCTTGAAGTTATCGATGGTTTGGGTCTGATACGTCAGCCCACCGCTAAGCGTGAAGATATCGCTAATGACGTGATTGTAATTGGTGTAAAAGTTAAACTCGCGAGAGTCATAGCGGCGGTCCTCCACCATATATTGCGCCCAGCGGCCATCAACGTCCTGCCCTTCCAGGAACTGAGGATACTTGTCTGCCAGCTGAGAAGTCCGGTTGACCTCATAAAACTGATCCCAGTTGATCTGCCGGGAGGATTCATTATTGCGCAGGTCCGCTTCTACGATGGCGGCGGCCTCAGGTTGCCCGATAGACTCGAAATAGCTCGGCAGGTTCCGGTAGTAGTCGGGGCGGGGGTCCGGCGCTTCAAACCAGTTCAGAGCGGTACCGCCGATGCGGCCAAACTGATAAGATGCGGTAGTGGTTAGTGTAGCGTCTTCGCTCAACTGCCAGTCGTGCCGCAGCATAATTACCGGCTGATGCACCCGGGAAATCCGGGAGTTCCGCTTTTCACCATTTTGGTAGCCCCAGAAAGGGTTGTAGTAGTTGTTGTCAGCCAGGTCGTACATTTCCGGCGTACTTGCGCCTGCCCGGCCGCGCTGTGTCGGAGCGCCAAAGGTGGTTAGGTTAAGCAGGTGTTTTTCCCCTATCTTACGGTCTATGGCCATAAAATATGCGTACGCATCGTAGAAACTGCCCGGCTCATATCCCTCCTGTGCCCAGCGATGGGATCCGGAGAAGGAAAAAGCCCAACCATTGTCCATCATGCCAGTAGAATGCGTAAGCATGGTACGCCAGCGATAGCCCCGGTTGGTTGCGGACATCGTCACGCGAGTCTGCTCGCGCTGTGAAGAAGCACGAGTATCGATGGAAGAACCGCCCCCCACACCACCGAAGGCATAAGAAAGCGGGCTCAGGCCAATCTCTGCATTACGATTGCGGGTTACGTCATTCAAGCCGCCCAGGGCACTCCAGAACGCGCGGCCGTTTTCCAGTTCGTTGAAAGGTACACCATTGATATATACAGCAGTATTTTCAGAATCGTAGCCCCGTATCCGGAAGCGGGCGGGACCAAAGGTAAAGGCAGCCGCAGAAACAAACACATCGCGCGAGGCGGCCAGGACACCGGAAATATTCTGATTGTCCGTTTCCTGTTCCAGGTCGCCATCCGAAAGGGTAATGGTAGGGATAAAGTCCTCTTTGTTGGTAATACCTTCCTCGCGCTGAGTAGGCACGAGTTGGACTTTACCGATTTCATACACCCCGCTGCCCTGATCCTTGACGATGGTACTAAGCGTTTGCTCGATGTAGTCCTCTTTACCACGGAAGGTAAAGTCATGGCTGCCCTCCGGCACCTCAAAGAAAGTGAAAGTACCTTTTTCATCAGAAACGGCTGTTGTCCCATCATCAAGGGTTACAACAACGGCAGCGATGGGAAGGTCCGTCTCACTGTCAAAGATGGTACCGCGAACCTCCACTTGCGCTTGTAATAGCCACGCAGGCAAAAGCGCTAAGAGGGTAAAAAGCGTTCTTTTCAGTTGCATAAGTATGATTTATGTCAGAGTAATGTACGATGTGGCGGGTGTGTGATTGTTGGGATAGTTGGGATAGTTGTGCGGCATTCAGGGGGCATTGGTCCTAAAAGCGAGTGCAAAAGTAGAAGAAAAATAACTTTATTTAAGACCGGGCGCCCAAAAATTAACCAAAACTTAATACCGATGGCCAATTCGGTCTTCGTTTTTACAAAAGCAGATTTGATATATTTGCCGCCAATTGCCCTTTCGGGTGCTTCAACCTCAAGAAAACAATTTTATGGTACGAACGAATTCTCAACTCTTTTGCCCTGGTATCCAACTTGAAACCAGAATGCCACGCCATCTTTTTCTTCTGTTGTTCTTATTCTTTGCAAGTACCGCCCTGACCGCCCAGCAGGACTATAAAGTAGCAGCTGTTGGGTTCTACAACTTTGAGAACCTCTTTGACACCCTTGATACAGAAGGTGTCCGCGATACCGAATTTACGCCCACCGGGAGCAAAGTCTGGAACACTAAGCGCTATCAGGCTAAACTGGACAACCTTGCAAAAGTCGTGGCGGAATTAGGCACTGACGTTACACCGGATGGGGTAGCCATTCTTGGGGTTTCAGAAATAGAAAACCGCAGTGTCCTGGAAGACTTCGTAAAGCACCCGCTCCTCAAAGACCGGAACTACCAGATCGTCCATCAGGACTCCCCTGATGAGCGTGGGATCGATGTCGCGCTTTTGTACAACCCCAAGTACTTCGAGCTGAAGGGCCATGAGAACCTCTTTGTGGAACTCTACCGGGACGGCGAGCCCGATTACACCCGTGACGTCCTCCTCGTTTCCGGCAATTTTGACGGCGAGCCCATGCATTTTATGGTCAACCACTGGCCCAGCCGAAGCGGGGGGGAAGCAGCCAGTCAGCCTGCCAGGAACAAAGCGGCGCTGGTCTGCAAATCCGCTGCCGATTCCATCTTCGCCGAAGACCCTAAGGCTAAAATCGTCATTATGGGCGACCTCAACGATGACCCCATCAGCCCATCCGTAAAGGAAGTCATTGGTGCCAAGACCAACCGCCGAAAAGTGCGCAAGGCAGAGTTTTACAATCCTATGTATGAGCTTTATCGCAAGGGTATCGGAACCCTGGCCTACCGCGATGCATGGAGCTTGTTCGACCAAATGCTGCTTTCGGATGGATTGCTGGACGAGCGGCAGGAGGGCTATCAGTTCTATAAGGTCCGTATCCATAACCCGCGCTATATGCTCCAAAAACATGGCAGGTTTAAAGGCTACCCCTTCAGAACTTTTGGTGGAAATGAGTACCTTGGTGGCTATAGTGATCACTTCCCGGTTTATATTTTCATGGTAAAGCCTGCCGGGTAGCCTGGTGCGATCAGACGTAAGCTCATTTGTTGGCATTCCCCATAGCCTTCGAAGCTGAGCGGGCTCAGCTTACAGATTATTACGTCTCTATCCATCGGTGGTCCGGCGCGGCTAAAAATTGCAGGCACTTGGCATTCGAAAAGGCACCACTGGAACTTAGCGGCGACTTTAAAGCGGCCCTTCATATAATTGAAAATGAGGGGCGCAACGTTTTTATTACCGGGCGAGCTGGTACCGGCAAGTCCACCCTGCTACAGCTTTTCCGCAATACAACCCGTAAGAAAACCGTAGTGTTAGCGCCCACCGGTATTGCCGCTCTAAATGTGGGCGGGCAAACCATTCACTCCTTTTTTGGCTTTCCGCCCAAGCCGCTGAGCCGGCAAGACCTGAAAAAGCGCCGCAACCGCAGGATTTACACCAACCTGGAAGTGCTGGTGATTGATGAAATCTCCATGGTCCGGGCCGACATGCTGGACAATATCGACTGGTTTCTGCGCATCAACCGGGAGGTGCCTGCGCCATTTGGTGGGCTTCAGGTGGTCTTCTTTGGGGATATGTTCCAGTTGCCCCCCGTGGTGGCTAATGATATTGAAGCCATGCGCTTTCAGCTGGAGTACGACTCGCCCTATTTTTTTTCCGCCCATCTTTTCGAGGACCAAACCTTCTTCCTGGAGATGATGGAGCTCAACAAAGTCTACCGGCAGGAGAACCGCAATTTCCTCCGCCTGCTCGAGTCTGTGCGCCTCAACCGCCTGGATTATGATGACCTGGAAGACCTAAACAGCCGCCACCTGCCGCAGTTTGAGCCCGAAGATTTCTACGTTACCCTCTCCGCCCGAAATGCCACTGTTGACCGCATCAACCAAAGAGAGCTCAGCCGGATACCGCTGGAGGAAAAAACCTATGTCGCCACCATCAGCGGGCAATTCAACCCCCGCCTCTACCCCACCGACCCGGCCCTGAAACTCAAGCTGGGCGCTCAGGTGATGTTCATCAAAAATGATCCGGACAAACGCTTTGTCAACGGCACTATCGGCAAGGTGATCAAGCTGGACAAGAAGACCGTGACGGTGCAAATTGAGCAGGCTGATGGCACTCCCACGCAGCTGGAGGTAGAGCCCATGGAGTGGGAAGTAGTCAAGTACAAACCCAGCGATAAAGACCCCAGCCGGATCGATACCGAGACGTTGGGCAATTTTACCCAGCTCCCTCTGCGTTTAGCATGGGCGATTACGATCCACAAATCGCAGGGCAAAACGTTTGACAAAGTCATTATCGACCTGGGCAGAGGCGCCTTCGAACACGGGCAAACCTACGTGGCGCTCAGCCGCTGCCGGAGCCTGGAAGGCATCGTTTTGAAGACACCACTGCGCATGCAGGACATCCTTATCGACGAGCGGGTCGTTCAGTTCTACGAAACCCACTTCTAACCGGCGAACTAATCCTGGCCTCGCGACCTTTAGGTAAGAAAACTGAATACTGTTCATGAAGCTGATCTGGCTTTTACTGCTGTGTGCAACCCTTCCATTTTCAAACACTTCCGCTCAACATAACCCTGGGGACAGCCTCGGTGTATACCACGTGAATCGGTGGGCAAGTGGCGGAGTTGCTTTATTAGGTGCGTATACCAATTTCGAAGGCCTGTCAAGAGTAAAAGACAAACCCCGTCTAACCAAGCCCGAACTCAATCAACTAATGACAAACAGCATTAGCCGATTGAACCGATCGGGGCTGAAGCAGGATCCCGGCAAACGGGAACAGGCTCACCGGGTCTCTGATATATTAATGTACGGAACAGCGAGCCTGCCCTTTCTTTTATTGCTGGACGGAAAGGTCAAAAAAGACTACCTTGATATAGCACTGTTGTACCTTGAAACCGTTGCACTGACATCCAACCTTTACACCTACAGCCCGCTCGGCCCCACATTTGTAGACCGGTACCGCCCGCTGGCCTTCTACGAGGAGGTCCCGCTTGAGGAACGCCAATCGGGCAACATGCGCAATTCCTTCTATTCAGGCCATGTCGCTACCACCGCTATGGGAGGTTTCTTTTTGGCTAAGGTGCTACATGATTATCATCCGGAATGGGGCAGCCGCCGGTGGCTGTTATTTGGAGCCGCCGCTTTGCCCACTACCACTGTTGCCTGGCTTCGGGTACGTGCGCTAAAGCATTTCCCATCTGATGTCCTTGCCGGTGGTTTGATTGGAGCAGGAATGGGTATCCTGATCCCGGAACTCCATAGAAAGCTCCAAAACCGGATGAAAGTACAGGCTGGTTTTGGGCTGCAAGGCAATACTTTAGGCGTAATATGGGCTTTCTGACCCCGCAAATATCTTGCAACTTCGTTGCAAAACCCTTCAGGAAGGCTATCTTTGCGCCCGATAACTTAATTTAGGTAAAATGGTCAAGGAAGAATGGTTCGCGGAGTGGTTTGATTCACCCTACTACCACATCCTATATAAGGATAGGGATGAGTCCGAAGCAGAAGGCTTTATCGACCATCTCCTTGAAACGCTCCATCCGCCGTCCGGTAGCCAAATGCTTGACCTGGCTTGCGGCAAGGGTCGCTATTCCCGTCACCTGGCCGGTAAGGGGTACGATGTAACGGGCCTGGACCTCTCTGAGCAAAGCATCGAGTTTGCCCGTCAGTTCGAGCACGACCATCTCCACTTTTTTACGCATGATATGCGGGAGCCCTTCCGGGAAGCGGCTTTTGATTATATTTTCAACTTCTTCACCAGCTTTGGCTACTTTGAAGAGGAGGCAGAAGACCTGAAGACCCTGAAAAATGTGGCACACAGTTTAAAGCCGGAGGGCACCTTTGTCCTCGACTTTTTTAATGCCCACTACGTCCGGCAACGCCTGACCGGCCCCGAACACCGGGAAATCAACGGCATCACCTTTGACCTGCACAAACGACAGGAAGGCCAGCACGTGGTGAAGACCATACGGTTTGCCGATGGGCACAGGAACTATTTCTTTGAAGAGCGCGTCCGTTTGTTTGAACTGGCTGATTTTGAACGGCTGTTCGAACTGGCCGGGCTCAACATCCGGCGTACCTATGGCGACTACCAACTGCAACCCTACAACTGGATAGAAAGCCCCCGGCTGATTCTGGTCGCCAACCTCATCAACCCCTAAGCTATGGAAGTTCTACTATCAAACCTGCTAAATTGGGATGAATCCCTCTTCCACCTGCTGAATGGTGTGTGGACCCATCCGGTGCTGGATGAAGTGATGCCCTGGTGGCGGGACAAGAAAACCTGGATTCCGCTATACGTCGTTCTGGCCGGTTTCGCTATTTACCGCTTCCGGCTGAGAGGGCTATATTTTATCCTGGGCGTGGTGCTGACGGTTGGCGTGGCGGATACGGTGAGCAGTAAGGTAATGAAACCCACCTTTGAGCGCCTACGTCCCTGCAACAATACAGAGTTGCCCTTTAAAGTGGAACAGCGAGGTGGCTGCGGTGGTGGGTACAGTTTCACGTCCTCACACGCCACCAATCACCTGGCTATCGCCTGGTTTATTGCGCTTACCCTGGGCGGTATCTATAAATGGATCCGATGGCCGATCATACTTTGGGCGATCAGCATCGCCTATGGGCAAGTCTATGTAGGTGTACACTATCCGCTTGATGTTGTGGTTGGCGGTTGCATCGGAAGCCTTATTGGCTGGGGGCTGAGCAAAGCTTTCAATGCCCGCCCTGCGCTAAACCTTCAAAATGCAACTATATGAGCCTACCGGAATACATTGCCTTATTTTTGACTGTTATTGCCGGAGGCTGGCTAAGCTTCTGGTACAGCACCTTTAATGACCAATGGCTGAAGCTCACCCTGTCTTTCAGCGGCGCTTACATCATGGGTATTACAGTGCTCCACCTGATGCCCGGCGTGTTTGAACAAGGCGGGCACAATGCCGGCTTTTGGGTACTGGGCGGTTTTTTCACCCAACTGATCCTCGAGCAATTCAGCCGGGGCATAGAGCACGGGCATGTGCACGCCCATCAGCACGAGCCCGCCAGTTTTGCGATACAGGTCATGGCTGGCCTCTCCCTTCACGCTTTTCTGGAAGGCATGCCACTAGGCTATTTTGAAGACTTCCACGCCCACCACCATCAGCATGAGGAGGGCGGTCAGCAATTGCTCATTGGTATCATACTACATAAACTCCCGGCCGCCTTTGCGCTGGTCGCACTGCTCATCCGCTCCGGCTTTAGCAGGAAAATTGCCTGGACGTGCCTGGTCATTTTCGCACTGATGTCCCCACTCGGAGCCCTTGCCGCCGGTACCTTTAACCTTTCGGGCGCGCAAATCGCTAATCTGCTGGGCTTTGTGATTGGCTCCTTTCTCCATATTAGCACAACAATTTTGTTTGAAGCCGATGACACCCATCAGCACAGGGTCTCCTGGCGGAAGCTCGGCGTGATCATTCTTGGGGTCGCATTGTCAATCGGGGCAGACATGATCTGACACCTGGCGAAAATTCGCTAAAATCATTTTTACCGATGCTGGTTGATAATCAACTTCTTACCCAAAACAGAAATGTCATTATTTACCATACCCTAAATTTATTGTGTTAAGGCTGGGTTAATTGTATTTAAAATTCCCTATTTTGGCAGCCGGAATCCGAATTATTTTTCCAAACCAGACAGGTGGATGACATGAAATTTGTACGCATAGGTTGGTTTCTAAATTTTGTTCTTAGTCTGCTGTTTTTCAATGCTTCCCATGCGCAGGTCACCCTGAGTGGAAAAGTGTTTGATGAAAACACCAAAGAGCCCTTAATCGGGGCAAGTGTGGTGATAGATGGCACCACCGAAGGTACCGTGACCGATTTTGACGGCGCTTTCGCACTGAAAACTCAGAATAGCCTGCCGGTAAAGCTCAGTGTATCCTATGTAGGGTATGAGCCTAAAATTGTGGACGTGGCTTCTGATGAGGAGCTGGACATCTTCCTGGGCGAGTCGGTCATTACCACAGATGTGGTGGAAGTTAGAGGGCAGCGTATTTCAGATAAACAGAAATCCTCTCCGCTAACAGTAGAGTCTATGGATGTGCTGGCGATTAAAGAGACGGCAGCCACGAGTTTCTACGATGGGCTCGGTAACTTAAAAGGGGTTGACCTGACCGCTGCCAGTTTAGGCTTTAAGGTAATCAATACAAGAGGTTTTAACAGTACGAGCCCGGTGAGGTCTCTGCAAATTATTGATGGTGTGGACAACCAGGCACCGGGGCTGAACTTCTCCCTGGGCAATTTTCTTGGTGCACCGGAACTTGATGTTCGCAAGGTCGATATTATTCAGGGTGCCAGCTCTTCTTTTTACGGTCCTAATGCCTTCAACGGAGTAATTTCTATGGAAACAAAGAACCCATTCTACACAGAAGGGCTTTCAGCTGTAGTGAAAGGAGGAGAGCGCAACCTGCTTAACACTGAGGTACGATGGGCAGATAGCTTCAAAGACAAGGATGGCAATGAAAATATTGCTTACAAGTTCACATTATCATACCTACAAGCAGATGATTGGGTAGCTGATAACGACCAAGCTGTAGATGGAACCCCTACACCTACCGGCAACCCCGGGGGATGGGATGCGGTGAATACTTACGGAGATGAATATGACCTCTTTGGCGATTTCACTCAAAACACGACCAATTCTTTTAATGAATCCGCAGGATTACTGACTGTCCACAGACCAGGTTACCGTGAAGAAGATGTGGTCGATTACGATACACGTAACTTCAAAGCGCTTGGTTCTGTATACATCCGTACCAACCCAAAATTACAGGAGGAATCACCTGAGCTTGTACTTGGCATGAGCTATGGTTGGGGTACAACCGTTTATCAGGGTGATAACCGCTTTAGCCTCCGTAATATTCAATTTTTCCAGCCAAGGGTGGAATTCCGAAAGAGAGACAACTTCTTCATCCGTGCATATATGTCACGGCAGGATGCAGGAGACAGCTATGATCCCTACTTTACAGCATTAAGGCTACAGGACCGGGCCGTCCGGGATGGGGCCTATTACAACAACTATAAAAAGTGGTGGGAAGACAACCGGATAGCCGCTCAAATGGTAGAAATGGGATACCCTGATGAGCAAATCATTTTCGATCCAGCTACAGGCCAAGTGGAGGTTATATTCGATTCCGATGCAGCACAGCAATGGCTTCGGGATAATCAAGACTTTTTGAACGAAGTTCATGGTATGGCTCAGGATTTTGCTAATGCGCCCGACCCGGCAAATGACCGCCCTGGCAGGTTTGTGCCCGGTACGCCAGAGTTCAATGAGGCCTTTGATGATATCCGGTCAAGATTTAACAATGAAGAGGGAGGAACACGGTTTTTTGACAGGTCGGCCCTCTATCACCTGCATGCCGAGAAACGCTTTGATACGGATTTTGCAGAGATAATCGTGGGTGGGAATGGCCGGTTGTACACGCCAAATTCACGTGGAACGATCTTCTATGATTCTGCGGACATCAGAATTACCAATTATGAATACGGAGCCTATGCTGGTATAAATAAGACAATGGACGATGGGAGATGGCGGACAAATGCAACCTTCCGGGTGGATAAAAATGAAAACTTCGACTATGTCTTTTCTCCGGCTGCATCAGTTGTTTGGAAGCCTCGCCCCAATCATTACCTCAGAGTGAGCTTCTCTTCAGGTGTACGGAACCCAACACTGACCGACCAATTCCTCTCGTTGAATGTAGGCCCAGCTATACTCGCTGGCAACCTCAACGGCGCGGACAGTGTGATTACACTTGAGTCCTTTCAGGATTACCTTTCCAACTTTCTCCAAAGAAGCCGCCTCGAATACTATGATGTAGACCCTATTCGACCCGAGCGCGTCCGGACGCTTGAAGGCGGTTACAGAGCTACACTTTGGAACAATTTATTCCTTGACGCAGGCTATTATTACAATATTTACACGGATTTCATCGGTTTCAATATCGCAATTGATGCACAATTTGACTCCCCATCGGACTTTGTCCCCAGCGATGTACAGGTATTCAGATTTGCCTCAAATGCCCAGGAAACAGTAACCACACAAGGGTTCTCAGTAGGGTTAAATTATTATTTCGCGGATTACTTTTCGCTAAATGGCAATTATTCCTACAACGCAATAGTTTCGGCTTCTGATGACCCTATCATACCAGCCTTTAACACGCCAGAGCATAAATACAATATTGGATTTTCAGGTAGGAATATCCGAATGGGGAAAATCAAAAACTGGGGCTTTAACATTAACTACAAATGGGTGGAAGGCTTTCTTTTTGAAGGTTCGCCACAGTTTACCGGGTTCGTCCCTTCTTACGGATTACTGGACGGTCAGGTCAACTATAATTTCAATGACCTGAATACCACTTTGAAGATTGGTGCTTCCAATATTCTTAATAATGCAGTATTCCAAACCTATGGTGGTCCGCGAGTCGGGCGCCTGGCATACATCTCCTTGCTTTATGAGTGGAAAAACACGAAATAGCAAGAAAAAAGGACAACTTATTAATAAAGATAATTTTGCAATAACCAAACATGAAATCTTTGACTATGAAAAAAAAGATTAACTCGCTGTTTTTCTTGCTTGCCTTGGTTTTAGCCTCGGTAAGCCTTCAGGCACAGGACGAAACCCTGTACCTTGACGCGCAGTTCGATGTGGAGGTGACCTCCAATATTGTATATGGCGTTAATGCTACCATCATGCCTGTAATTGCCCAGCAAACAACGGAAGCTATTGCGCGCCCGCTGGTGATGGACATTTATCAGCCTGTTGATGCACCAGGTGACCGCCCGGTAATGCTTGTGTTTCACACCGGCAACTTCCTTCCTTTCCCTGCCAATAACGGTACCGGAGGAACGAAGACCGATTCAACTGTTGTTGAACTGTGCAACCGGCTTGCTTCCCGGGGTTACATCGCTGCCGCTGTAGATTACCGTAAGGGTTGGAACCCAATCGATCCTTCTCAGGACTTCCGTAAGTTTTTCCTGATTAACGCCGCTTACCGTGGGGTTCAGGATGCCCGTACTGCTGTCCGTTTTATGAGAAAATTAGCAGTAGACGGTGATGACCAGGGCAATGTAAATCCTTATCAAATCGATCCGGATAAAATTGGACTCTGGGGCGTCGGTACAGGCGGATATATTGTCGCAGCAACAGCTACTATCGACGAATATATGGAAATCGTTATCCCGAAATTCCTGATTGACCTTGATGGCCCCGGCCCAAGCCCTACTGTACCTATGGTTATTGAAGCCGTCAATGGCAATATTAATGGTACCTCTTTAGGATTAGTACCACCGGGCTACCCTGTTCTGCCTGCCGGAGACACATTGTGCATTCCAAACCATGTAACCTACGCAAACGGAGACCCTATCCCTTCTGACATTAGCGTTGCAGTCAATAATGGAGGTGCACTGGGTGATATTAGCTGGATAGATGAAAACACACCGCCATGGATATCCTTCCATGTTCCTACCGATCCATTTGCTCCATACGAAACCGGAGTTCTAAGAGTGCCAGGAACGGGTGACCCCGACGATCCATCTGACGACTTTGCCGTAGTTGAAGTTTCTGGTTCTTATGACATTCAGGCAAGAATGAATGAGTTAGGCAACAACGATATTTTCGACAACGTCAATGGACCTAATGTAGAAGACTTTTCAGCTGTAGCCAATAGCCGAAACGATGGTTTGAACGGCTTGTTCCCGTTCCCTTCATCTGATCCTCAGGAGTCTGCTCAGTGGGATTTCTACGCAGAAGACAACCCGAATGCTATGGAACCGCCTATGCCTGAAGTTGCCCGAACTTACTGGGACACCATTATGGCCTATGCTGGTCCAAGAGCCTGTGTAGCCTTGGAATTGTCCCCATGCCTCGAAGTAAGCACTAACCACATCAAGCCTTCAGAAATCGGTGTACTCGCTGCTCCAAACCCTGCAACTTCTGAAGTATTGATCAGTGTTGCTCCGGAGCACACCATAAAAACAATGGAATTGTACAATGCCAACGGTCAAATGGTACAAGCCTATTTCGATGTAAACAACTATCAGCACACGATTTACAGAAAGGCACTGCCGGCAGGTACTTATTATCTTAAACTTAGGCTAAAAGATGGGGTTTCCTTCCAAAAACTGATTTTCAGATAAGAAGAGCCCGCTAATTCATAAATAAAAAAGCGCAATACTACTGATCAGTGGTGTTGCGCTTTTTTTATTCCAAATCCAGCGTGAAAGTAGCTTTTTCGGGAACCCTTTTTCTACCCCTCAATCAAAGCCTTCACCTTCTGCTCATCCAACGGCTTCTCAATGAAGCCCATCACGTGGCTATGCTCATTAGCCCGGTTAATATCAGACGGATCAATGGAGGAGGAAACAATGTAAATCGGGAAGGTCACCACTGATCCTTTCTCCTCCAGCTGCTCCAGAAAAGTCCAGCCGTCCATGACCGGCATATTCAAATCGAGCAGGAGCAGGTCCGGCTTTTCCTGTATCAGACGGTTTATTGCCTCCTCAGCATTGCTGAAAGAATGTATATCGGCCTCAGGAAATACCCGTTTCAGGCTGAATTTTGCGGTCATTAGAAAGATCTTATCGTCATCTACTAAAAAGATCTTATCAAAACTACTCATATTGTGAGGTAATGTAGTTTTCTGTGTTGGGACGGGTAAAGAAAAAATATTCTCTTCGCGGCTTACCAAGCTCCTAAACAAGACTCAGCAAGCTGAGCGTCAACCGCTTTGCAACCGCAATACCCGGTAAAGTCTATTTTTTATGCCAAATTTGCAATTCAATTTACAAATTAAGGCATTTCTGCCTTAATTTTCAGTATTCAACCAATTTTTACTCACAGCCCGGCAAGGAAAGCTAAAGTATCCTCTCCATCCGGATAATCCCAAAGTGCTGGCTCCTGTGCCTTGCCAAAATCAAATGCGGGTATTGGCAGTACTCCGCTTTTGGCAACGGTACACTGCACCTCACTTTCACGTTCCTGCAGTTCTTTGACGACTTGCCCTAATGAGCTGTAGGGCTCATAGTGCAGACAGGCAATGCGGGATTGCAAGGCCGGATCTTGCACCAGCAGAATACAACCATTGGCTTTAAATTCCATCTTATTGAGTACGAACAAGGCGTAGTTGTAATCGAAATTGTTCTTATACTTCGTATTGAGCACCACTTCCCGGTATTCGTGCAGGGCTTCCAGTAAAGGGTCAAAATCATACCCTTCCGGTACGTACAATTTAGCCACATTTCGACAGCCTAGTCCATAGTACCGAAATATGTCTTTTCCCAGCTCCTGCAATTCAGCGGGCGTCTCGTCTCCGGTTAGCACGGCTACTCCGTTCCGGTTTTTGCGAATGATATGGGGATACTTTGAGAAGTACGCCTCAAAGTAGCGGGCAGAGTTGTTGCTCCCCGTCGCAATCACCGCATCAAATCCCTGCAGGCGGTCAGTGATTGTTGTATAGGACTGCGTCCGTACATCCAGGCGCTCCAGTATTTTCATCAGGTACGGAAAAAGAAAAGGGTCCTTTTCAGATATCTTCACCTGCGCCTGATGCCCGGCTACGAATACGCACAACCAGTCGTGGAATCCAACCAACGGGATATTCCCAGCCATGACTATCCCCACTTTCTTAGGGCTCTTTACGGTTAGCTCGTAGCGCGACAGCCACTCCTGCAGCCGGTCTCGGTTAAGCATCTGTACCGCTATTTCCCGGACCGCTTCCTGCTGACTGTCTTCGGTAAACCAGCCATTGTGAAAAGCGGTACGTTTCATAACCGCTTCCAGGTACTCATCTTTGTCCAGCAGGTGGTCACCCAGTTGGCCCAATACCTCTATGCGCTCGGATAATGTCATGTCTTGCTTTTAGGTTTGATCTGATGCAACAGGTCTAAAATGCCGGTGCGCCCCATAGCTTCCAGCCGGGCGATATTCCGGTTGGGGATGTCTTCCGGGGCTTCGTAATGCTCCAGCGCTGCCTCCAAACGTTCCTCCCGGATCAGGTGTAGCATCGGATAAGGCGAACGGTTCGTATAGTTGGATACGGCATCCGGTGCCTCCCCTCCAAACTGATAGTCCGGATGGAAGGAAGCCACCTGCAGCACGCCTTCCCAATTTTCTTCAATAATAAGCGCTTCGACCTCGTGGAGGTAGCCATTGTAGTCAAAAAAGTTGCTCAGTACGTGCGGGTGTATCAACAGCGTAGTCTCCACTTCCTTCCACGGGCGGCTGATCAGGTATTCTCCCTCCGCAACGAGGTCTGCCGACAAGCCCTCCGTAGTAGTTGCTTCCGACACCTGAATGCGGACTTGCCCAAGCCGATAGGGTTTTGCGGCAAACGGGCAGAAATTAAGCCCAATCACAATCTGCTCCAACCAGCGCCGGGTGTGTGCTATGTAGTCCTGCGCGTTCATTACAACTGTTTCTTGGCCTGACGGTCACGCAGATAGGTGCGCCAGCGTTCCAGGGCCTGCTCAAACTCCTCCGGCAGCTCACTCTCGAAATACATTCGCTCCTTAGTTGCCGGGTGGGTAAATCCAAGGCTTTTGGCATGCAGCGCCTGACGGGGCAGTACCTGAAAGGTATTCTCTACAAACGATTTGTATTTGCTGAAAACCGTACCCTTCACGATTTGGTCGCCACCGTATTTCAGGTCATTGAAAAGTGGGTGCCCAATGTGCTTCATATGCACCCGGATTTGGTGCGTCCGCCCGGTTTCCAGCTTGCATTCCACCAAAGAAACGTAGTACAGGTCTTCCAGTACCCGGTAGTGGGTCACCGCCCATTTCCCGCCCTCCCCTTCCGGAAAGACGGTATGTTTTTGGCGGAAGCGCGGGTGACGGCCCACATTCCCACGGATGGTGCCTTGTTCTTCTTCAAAACCGCCCCAAACCATAGCTACATAGCGCCGGTCGATGGTATGCTCAAAGAATTGCCTTGCCAGGTGGGTCATCGCATAATCGGTCTTCGCTACCACCAAAAGCCCGGAGGTGTCTTTATCGATCCGGTGCACTAATCCCACCTGCTGATGGGTATTGCCCTCCAGTACCGGAAGCTCCTCAAAGCTGAAGTGGTAAGCGAGCGCATTCACCAGCGTCCCGTCCGGATTGCCTACACCGGGGTGCACCACCATACCAGCCGGTTTGTGCACGATCAGCAGATCATCGTCTTCGTAGCGGATGTCGAGAGGGATATTTTGCGGTTTGACAAAGCTCGCCTTCTCCGCATAGTGCTGAGGGACAACGACTTCAATCTCATCCCCCGGCTTGATCCTGTAGTTCGGCTTCACCTGTTTCCCGCTTACGGTGATAGAGCCTAGTTTTATGGCATCCTGCACCCGGCTACGGGAAACGTGCTGTAGCTTGTCATTAAGGAATTTATCAATCCGGATCATGGACTGCTTCGGATCCGCTTTGATGACCTTATGCTCAAAATATTCGTCTGAAGTATTATCTTCCATCGCTTTTTCTACGGCCTGTTTTTTGGGAATGGTGTCGGGTGTCGCTTATTTAGCGGGCAAAGTTACAGAAAATGAACACACCAAATTATATGAATCTTGCCAATCTCATCAGGGTCTTAACATTTACGTGGAGGCGACTGTTTAACCTTCCTTCAAAGAAACAAAACACCTTGCTGGTATGAAAAACTTACAATTTGGGTCACAATGCGTACGTGCTGCCCGGGACACGAAGACCACCCGCCCTCATCAACTCCCCATTTATGCTACTTCCTCCTTTGCTTTTGACGATTTGCCGGAAGGCATGGCGGTGTTCAGTGGCGAACAGGCGGGGCATCTCTACAGCCGCTTTGGCAATCCAACCATTGATGCCGTAGCGGAAAAAATTGCTCAGCTGGAAATGCATGGTAGCGGGGAGGAAGGACATGGGCTTTTTTGCAGCTCAGGCATGTCGGCTATTAGTACCCTTTGTATCGGCTTGCTGCAACCGGGAGATGCCATTCTCACCCAACCCAACCTGTACGGAGGGACCGATGAGCTTTTCCGGAAAGTGCTTCAGCCGCTCGGCTTTGAGGTTATCCTGGCAGATCTTTCCGACCTGAATGCCGTTGCTAAAGCGCTGGAGCAGCACGCTGCCATCCGGATGGTCTACTTCGAAACCCCTGCCAACCCCACACTGAGCTGTGTAGATATCAAAGCGGTTAGCGCATTAGCCCATAGTCATCAGGCGATTGCAGTAGCCGACAATACCTTTGCCACCCCTTACCTGCAGCAACCACTGCTATTGGGCGCCGACTACATAGTGCATTCCACGACCAAGTACCTCAACGGGCACGGCAATTCCACCGCCGGTGCCATAGTGGGCAAGGACAAGGAGACGATGCAGGAACAGGTCTTCCCTGCCCTGAAACTCCTCGGCACCAATGGCAGCCCCTTTGAAGCCTGGCTGCTGAACAACGGCATGAAAACCCTGGAACTCCGCATGGAACGCCACTGCCAGAATGCCGCCCAGATTGCCGAATGGCTGACTCAGCAGCCACAAGTTAGCCGCGTCAATTACCCGGGACTACCCGACCACCCCGACCACCAACTGGCGGGGCAGCAAATGCGCCACTTTGGTGGTGTGGTGAGCTTTGAACTGAAAGGAGGGCTCCATGCCGGGCGGCAATTTGTTGAAGGGCTGGAACTTTGCACCCTCGCTCCGACTATGGGCGATGTGGACACCCTAGTCATGCACCCTGCAACCATGTCTCACCTGAGAGTACCCGTGGAACAGCGGGAGGCGGCAGGCATTTCCGACGGGATGATCCGGCTATCCGTTGGAATAGAAAATATTGAAGATATACGGTCCGATCTGGAAAAAGGTATGGCAAATATCGAAAAACGGGGATAAATCTGTAGCTATTCGGAATAGCCGAAGTTACCTGTCTGATATAGGATAAGACATGGAGCAAAAGACACTTATGGAGGACTAATTGCAATTCAACTTTTCTGTTCTTCTTCTTTTAATTGTTTCTGCACTTCATCTATATAATCTTCACTAACTTCCAGTACTTCACAAATGGTGATGTTATCAAATCCCTTCCGGATCATGTTAATACAAGTCTGGCGAGTTTTTTCGCTGTAGCCTTCGGCTTTGCCACGGGCTTCTCCTCGAGCCTCGTACGCATCTAGAATACTCATCGCTTCAGGTTTTATGGGTGAGGGTAAATCCCCCACTGCTTTTTGAATGGCGTCCATTTGGTCAGGGAGCTTATCAAAAAGATAAACAAGGAGTGGTTGGTATCAGTTCCCATGCTCATCGGTAGAATGCAGCGACAATGAGGGTGTTTGCTTTAAAAAGCCTCCCGCAACTCATAAGCCTGCCGCATACGCCGGTACAACCGTGCCGCCTCCGGAAAGCTCAGCGTCTGCTGCCCGTCCGAGAAGGCCTTTTCGGGCTGTTCGTGGACTTCCATGATGACGCCATCTGCACCTGCCATGATGGAAGCCAGCGCAATTTTATCCACATACCTGCGCAGGCCGATACCGTGCGATGGATCAGCAATGACCGGAAGATGCGTCTTTTCCTTAAGCATAGCGATGGCGTTGACATCCATCGTGTTCCGGTAGGCTGTTTCATAGCTTCGGATGCCGCGCTCACAAAGCATAACTCGTTCGTTTCCGTTGGAAAAAATGTACTCAGCGGCCTGTAAGAGCTCATTAATTGTGCCGGAGATACCGCGCTTTAGCAATACCGGCTTATCTACTTCACCCAGGGCATCCAATAGGTTGAAATTCTGGGAGTTGCGTGCGCCGACCTGGAATACATCTACGTAGTCAGCCATGGCTTCGATTTGCTCCACCATCATGACCTCGGTGATGATTTTGATACCGGCTTCCCGGGTGCGTTTGTACCACATTTTCAGCCCGTCTATACCAAGCCCCCTAAATGAATAAGGCGAACTGCGGGGTTTGTACACGCCGCCCCGCATAATGCGCACGCCTTCCTGCTGCAGGTGCGTGATGGTCTTCTCAATCTGCTCCTCTGATTCTATCGAGCAGGGGCCCGCCATAATACCAAAGTGGCCCGTACCCAGCTGAATACCATCGCCAAGGTCGATAACGGTGTCTTCCACCTTCCACTTTTTAGACACGAGTTTGTAGGCGTCGCTTACCCGGTGGATGTCGCGTATGCCCGGAAGGGTACCAATGCTTCGGATATCGAATTCCGCCTTGCCTACGCCAATGATGTAGTCTGCAAACTGCGTCGTTACCCGTGTGGTGCTGTATCGGATAGCGTCAAGTCGTTCTTCCAGCTGCTGCAGTTGATCCGCTTTAATATTCGGTTCGAGTTGAATGATCATGATTTAGTCTTGAGGGATGGGTGTTTTGAGAATTTGTTGTACAAACTGATGAGTAGCTTCGTCTACGGGCTGCCCTTTCCCAAGCGCCCGGATGTAAGCACTGCCAATGATCGCTCCGTTGGCGTACTGACAAGCTGTTCGGAAGGTCTCGTGGCTGGAAATGCCGAATCCTATCAGACGCGGGCTTTCCAGCTCCATGCTCCGGATGCGCTCAAAGTAGGCGATCTGCTCCTCTGAAATCCCCGATTTCGCTCCTGTGATAGCAGAGTTGGAAACCATGTAGACAAACCCGGTGCTCAGTGCATCGATTTGGCGGATGCGCTCGTCGCTTGTCTGTGGGGTGATGAGGAAGCTAATGTCCAACCCTGCTTTTTCGATGCCTTCCTGGTAGAAGTTTTCGTACTCGTATATCGGCAGGTCCGGCAGGATCAGCCCGTCAATGCCTACCTCTGCACAGCGGTCAAAAAAACGTTGCTCTCCGTACTGCATCACTGGGTTAAAATACCCCATCAGCACAAGCGGAATATCGGTATGCTGCCGAACTTCGGCAATCTGCTCAAACAAAAGCGGCAGGGTCATGCCATTCTGAATCGCCTGCTGACCGCTCTCCTGTATCGTGGGGCCGTCTGCCAGTGGGTCGGAATAGGGCATGCCCACCTCAATCAGATCCACCCCAGCGTCATCCAATGCGCGGATGACCTTGCCGGTGTCATGCAGGGCAGGATAGCCGGCAGTGAAGTAGACATTGAGAATATCCTTGGGCTTTCGTGCAAATAATTGTTGCAATCGGCTCATAATGCTCCGTTTTGATAGTCATCAAAATGATTAATGAAGGTCTCCAGGTCTTTGTCGCCCCGGCCTGAGAGGCAGATGACGATGACATCGCTGCTGTTGTATTCCATAACATCTAGCGCGGCAAACGCATGGGAAGTCTCCAATGCCGGGATAATGCCCTCTTTCTTCGACAGAAAATAGGCTGCTTTTAGCGCATCCTCATCCGTAATGCTGATGGCTTCTGCCCGTCCGCTGGCAATGAGGTGGGCATGCATAGGCCCAATACCAGGGTAATCCAGCCCCGCGGAAAGAGAGTAAGGCTCTACAATCTGTCCGTCTTTGGTCTGCATAAGCAATGTGCGGCTGCCGTGAATGATACCTTTGGTTCCCAGTATGCTTGTCGCTGCCGATTCCCCGGAATGCACCCCTTTCCCAGCGGCTTCCACCGCGATAAGGCGCACGTCGGGCTCATTCAGGTAGTGGAAATAGGCGCCGGCGGCATTACTGCCACCGCCAACGCAGGCGATCACTGCATTAGGCTTAGCACTACCCGTATGCTCCTCCAACTGCCACTGCATTTCCTCACTGATCACAGATTGGAAACGGGCGACCATATCCGGATAAGGATGTGGACCTACAGCAGAACCAATGATATAATGCGTATCCACGGGGTTGTTGATCCAGTCCCGGATGGCTTCGTTAGTAGCATCCTTCAGCGTTCGGCTGCCGCTTTCTGCCGGGCGTACTTCCGCCCCGAGCATACGCATACGGGATACGTTAGGGGCTTGCCGCTTGATGTCCACAGCGCCCATGTAGACCACGCAGGGCATGCCCATAAGGGCGCAGACAGTAGCTGTGGCCACGCCATGTTGCCCGGCACCCGTCTCAGCAATGATACGCTTTTTGCCCAAGCGCTTAGCCAGCAGGATTTGTCCGATGGTGTTGTTGATTTTGTGGGCGCCGGTATGGTTGAGGTCTTCCCGCTTCAGGTAAATATTGGTGTTATAATGCTCCGAAAGCCGCTCTGCCAGGTACAAAGGGGAGGGCCGCCCAACATAATCACGCAGCAAGCGATGGAACTCCTTTTGGAAAGTCTCCTCCTGCATAATCTCCAGGTACCGCTGCCGGAGTTCTTCAATATTCGGATAGAGCATTTCGGGTATGTAAGCCCCGCCAAACTCTCCGTAGTAGCCTCTTTCATCCACTGCAATCATAAGGTGTTGTTTTTCAAAGTTTCGAGAAAGGGTTTCAGCAAGCCGGGGTCCTTAACGCCCGGAGCGGTTTCAAATTTGCTATTCAGGTCAATGCCAAATAGCTGTGGGTGGCGAAAAGCCAATACTTCGGCTGCATCTTCCGGGCCAATGCCCCCGCTAAGGAAGAATGGCGTCACGCCCTGATATTGCTGCAGCAGCTCCCAGTTGAACTGTTCGCCATTGCCACCGTAGTGTTTGCCTTTCGTGTCAAACAGCACGTAGGCACAGTGGGCAGCGTAAGGATACACCCGGTTGAAATCGAAAACATCGCCTACCTGAAAAGCCTTCATCAGCTGTGCTTTACGCATGGAGGTGGTTTCCATGAGGTTCCGGATGAGCTGACAGTATTCCGGGCTTTCCTCGCCGTGGAGCTGTATCAGGTCTAGCTGAAAATCATGGACCGCATTGAGCACCTCCTCGATTTCCGCATTGACGAAAACGCCTACCCGCTTTTTACCGGACAGCGCTTCCTTTTGCTCTTCCAGCCATTGGGCCAGCTTAGGCTTTACCGCTCTTGGTGAATTGGCGTAGAAGATAAACCCCAGGCAGTCGACAGGCAATTGGGCCACTTCCAGGATGTTTTCCGGCTCGCGCAGGCCGCATACTTTGATTTGCATTCCGATAGTCTTTAATTTTTAGCAATCGCGCCGTCCAGCAGCGCTTCCACGTGCCTGACTTGCTTCACAAATTCCTGGCAGGCTTTACCAGGCTCAGCCTGCTTCATGAAGTGCTCCCCAATCAAAAAGCCTTCATACCCCGCATGACGGAGCTCTGCCACCACCTGTGGGTCACTAATGCCACTTTCGGATACCCGCGCCACGTCTTCCGGCAATTGACCGATCAGCTCCAGAGAAGTGGTGATATCTACATTAAAGGTGGTCAGGTCGCGGTTGTTGACCCCTACGGCATCAATCTCGGGTACGTACTTGGACAGCTGCCCGGCACTATGCACTTCCATCAGGATTTCAAGCCCCAGGGCTTTGGCCTGCTTCGCCAGCTCAGCCAACTGACCAGCCTCCAGGCACTCCGCAATGAGCAGCACCGCATCTGCACCAATCGATTTGGCTTCAATCAATTGGTACTCATCAATTACAAAGTCTTTACGTAAAATGGGGCAAAAATTGTATTTCCGGGCTTCGGTAAGGTCTGCATTCTTACCCCCAAAAAACTCACCATCAGTGAGCACCGAAAGCGCCGATGCCCCAGCCTGCATATACCCAATCGACACCCGCTCCACGGATGCGTAAGGGTTGATGTCTCCCTTGGACGGAGACCGCCGCTTAAACTCTGCAATAATGCCTGATTTATCAGGACGCCGGAGGTACTGTTTCAGGGAGACCACCGGGGTCTCGAAGTAGATGCTTTGCTCCAGCAGTTTGACCGGATAGCGTTCTTTGCGCTGAGCGACCTCCTGCTTTTTGTGGGCGACGATTTTATCGAGGATGTTCATATTTTCTTGTTTATTGACCAGTTTAGGCCAGATTTACTTCATGGAAATCAATTGGTCTAAGGTACGCCGGGCCTTGCCACTTTCGATGCTTTCCCGGGCTTCCGCCATGCAATCGGACAAGCTTTGCTCCGGGCGCAGGCACTGTATAGCAAGGCCGGCATTGGCGACAACGACAGCTTTTTGAGCTTCAGTGCAGGTGTCCTCAAGGACCGAACGGAAAATACGTGCCGCCTCTTCCGGCGTATCGCCTCCGTACAAGTCTTGCTGCTGCAACTGCGGCGCCTGTAAATCCTTCGGGGTGAAAATGGTGTCCGACTCATTGGTGCGCAGCCGGAAAGGGCCGGTCAGGGAGACCTCATCGTACCCATCGAGTGCATAAACGATGCTGTAGCGCCGACCGGTTTCCTGCATGATGTACTGATACAGTCTCGACAGCTCCAGATCAAACGTCCCAAACAGCTGATGTGTGGGCTGCACCGGATTGACCAATGGGCCAAGCATATTAAAGAAGGTCTTCATACCCAACTGCTTGCGCACGGGTACGACTTCCTTCATAGCCGGGTGGAATAACGGGGCGTGCAAAAAGCAAATATTCGCCTGATCGAGCTGACGGCGCAGCGTGTCTTTGTCATTGGTAAAGGTGTAGCCCAGCTCCTGCAATACATTGGAAGACCCCACTGAAGAGGATACGCCGTAGCTGCCATGCTTGGTCACCTTATAACCCGCACCAGCCACGACCACAGCCGAAGTGGTGGAGATATTGAACGTGTTTTTCCCGTCACCTCCCGTGCCGACAATATCGATGGTTTCCATGCCGTCCACTCCGAAAGGTACGCAGAGTTCCAGGAGCGCATCCCGGAACCCCTGCAGCTCCGCAATCGCCACCGGGCGCATTTGGAAGACCGTCATGAAACTAGCCACTTGCACATGATTGTAGCGGGCGTGGGAAATATCCAGCAGCACTTGCCGGGCTTCCTCCCGGCTAAGCCGCTCATGGTTAAAGAGACGGTTAAGAATTGCTTTCATAATCAGACAGTTACCGGTTCAGGGTTCACGCAATACTTGAAGAAGTTGGCGAGCATTTGTTTGCCCTCCGGTGTCATGATAGACTCCGGGTGGAACTGCATACCCCGGACGTTGTATTCCCGGTGGCGCATCGCCATAATTTCTCCCCGGTCGTCCACCGCGGTTATTTCGAGCTCCGGCGGCAGGCTCTCCTTTTTCACCACCCAGCTGTGGTAGCGCCCGGCCTGAAACTGATCCGGTAACCCCAGGAACAGGGGCGCATCTGCAACTACCCGGGTAATCGGAGTTTCAATGCCATGGTAAACTTCCTCAAGGTTCAGCAAATCCGCACCAAAGGCTTCACCGATCGCCTGATGGCCAAGGCAAACTCCAAGAATAGGCTTGGTGGGAGCATAGCGTTTAATCAGCTCCGGCATGATTCCAGCTTCAGCGGGAAGGCCCGGGCCAGGAGAAAGCACGATGGCGTCAAAGTCGTCCACTTCTTCGAGGGAAATAGCGTCATTGCGGCGCACGGTCACCTCCTGTTCCAGCAGTTCCTGAATGTACTGCACCAGATTGAAGGTAAAGGAATCGTAATTATCGAGAACGAGTATGTTCATGGTTTAGAGTTTTTCGGCTTCGCGCAGTGCTTTGGTGAGCGCGCCCAGTTTGTTATTGACTTCCTGCAATTCTTTGGCTTCCTGACTGGCCACGACGATGCCCGCGCCGGCCTGATAGTACAAGGTATTGTCCTTGCTCAGAAAAGAGCGGATGACGATGGCGTTGTTCATCTCTCCGTTGAAGTTGATGTACCCCAAGGCACCGCCGTAGAAGCTGCGGTTTTGATTTTCGTATTGATTGATCAGCTCGAGTGCCTTGTACTTAGGCGCACCGGAAAGCGTCCCCGCCGGGAAGGTATCGCCAAAAACTTGTACCGGATTCGTATCCGGCCCCAGCTCACCGGTCACCTTGGAGACCAGGTGGATCACGTGGCTGAAGTACTGAATATCTTTGAGGGATTCCACCTTGACATTCGTAGCGTGGCGCCCCAGATCGTTGCGGGCCAGGTCGACCAGCATGATGTGCTCGGCATTTTCCTTGGGGTCATCGCGCAGTTCCAGCGCATTGCGGGTATCTTCTTCCAGATCGCCGGTGCGTCGGTAGGTGCCGGCGATGGGATTGACCACTGCCTTGCCTTTATTTACCGACATCTGTGTTTCCGGGCTGGAGCCAAAGATCCGGTAACTCCCAAAATCAGCGTAGAAAAGGTAGGGCGAAGGATTGATAGAACGGAGCACCCGGTACACGCTGAAGTCATCGCCGGTATACTTCTGGGAAAACTGCCGGGAGAAGACGATCTGAAAGACATCCCCGACCTGGCAGTGGTGCTTTCCAATGCGCACCAGCTCCATAAATTCCTCATCGGTGAGGTTGCTTTCTTCTTCTCCCACCCGCTGGAAATGATGGGTGGCAAACTTCTGGCTTTTGATCAACCGGTCTACCTCATCCATACGAGAGGGCGTGCCTTCAGGCAGATTCTCCAGCACATAGAGCTCATCCTTGAAATGGTTGATCGCGATGATGATCTGGTAGAGATTGTAGCGGATGTCGGGCAAATCGAAGCGCCGCTTTTCTGCATCAAACTTCAGGGTATCAAAATACTGCACCGCATCAAAAGCCGTGTAGCCAATCAGCCCGTTAAAGCCGGCGTAGGCAGCATCCTGTTCCACCTCAAAGCGCTTGAGAAAACCCTGCATCGCTGCCGGGACAGCAAGGGTATCATTGACCTGATGCTGCTCCGTTGTGCCGTCCGGCCAGCGCTCCGTAACCTGGAAGTTCTGCACCTGAAAGCTGCCCAGTACGCCCAGCCCCATGAAGGAGTAGCAATCCTCTTTATTGCGGAAGTCGTTGTTCTCAAGCAGCACCGGTTCTGAGAAATGATCACGCGCCTTGAGGTAAAGCGTCACCGGCGTAACCGTGTCCGCCAGGTATCGCCTGACCGTGGTTCTGATTTTGTATGTCGTGTCCGTAAGCGTTGGCATGAATGATTTCGTTATGCGGTGAAACAGAAAAGCGGCTTGCCGAGTGAATCGACAAGCCGCTTTTTATCTTGATTGAGTTTTACAAGCATAGCCGTGTCACTTCACCCGGTCTCCCGAACGATTGTGCCACCACCACCAGTTATTGCTTGTAAAAGAATTCATTTCGATTGTGTTTGCGCCAAAGATAACGGCATTTGGTTTAGAAAAACAAATGTGTCTGGAAAATATTTTCAATCCCTTGCGAAAGTATGACGATTTACTTCAGGGAAATGGCTGGAGGAAAACGGATTCCACGAAAAAGAAATACATCGGGTCACCGAAACCTATGGCACGGTCACACATGTATTCAGCACCTATGAGTCTTACCGTTTAAAAGCGGACAAGGAACCCTTTGCCCGTGGCATTAACAGTATTCAATTGCTTTACGATGAGGAGCGCTGGTGGATTGTTAGTGTATACTGGATGGGAGAAACAAAGGAGCAGCCGATACCCGAGCGTTACTTACCCAACTGATCTTCTGGTTTTTCAAAGTCAACGCCGGCATACAAATCTCCGATTTTAATGGGCTTCCCATTGATTTCGAAATGCTCTTCTCTTTCCGTGTAGACCGTTTCCAGCCACTGATTATCGCCCTGCCGCTGCATGTGGTGTACTTTAACGGTGGCCCCGTCAACGTAAAGAATGTGCTCAATGCCTCCAATCTGCTTGTAACAAGGCAGCTTCTCTCCCAGGTCGCGCACCCGGGTGGAAGGCGAGAGTACTTCAAAAACTACGATGGGCGTCAAATCTGCCCGCATGCCTTTTTGATATTCATAAAAGCGGGCCGGCAGCTGAATGACGGAGCCATCCGGATTAAAAATGGCATTGCCGCAGGTTGGGATACAGACCGGGCGGTTGCTATTGCCAATCCTATATGCTTTAAAGTCAAAGAATATTTGCTGCAAATAGAAATTAAGCCGCGATGCAATTGCAGCGTGGTCTTCAGATTCATAACTCATAGACGCGATGATTTCTCCACGATAATAGTCTGCCCGGTACTCTGCTTCCTGTGCGACCGACCAATATTCTGCTTCCGATGCCGGATAGCGGAGCGGCAACGGTTCATCGGTTTTAGAAAGCTCTTCATTGGTCAGTGGCATAGCAGCAATTACAGTTGACATAAACAAACAGTTGGTATCACAACAAGATAATACAATTCGGGAAGAAATGCTCATCTTTTCCCTTTCCTAACAGCATAAACACGGCTTCATTGTAGGAGTTCCCTTACCCTTTTCCTAATTTAAAGCGCTAAATTCATCAAACCACAAAACGAAACCACCAAATTATGGGCCAAAACCGCAGATCATTCATCAAAAAAGCAGGCTTAGCAGGCGCTGCGCTGGCTGGTGCCGCCAGGTCAGTGGCACAGGAAGCTCCTGTACCTTACGAAATATTAAAACCCAAACCCCGCCCTGCACCGGGACAGACGCTGAACATCGCTGTGATCGGGGCAGGGGGTATGGGCACCGTGGATGTCAATACCGCACTGGAGCACGAGGGCATACGCATCGTTGCGGCCTGTGACCTCTACGACGGGCGGCTTGAAGCGGCTAAAGAGCGCTGGGGGCAAGACCTTTTCCTAACAAAAAACTACAAGGACATCCTGAAACGAAAGGATGTGGACATGGTCATCATCGGCACGCCCGACCACTGGCACAAAACCATCAGTATAGATGCCATGAAAGCGGGAAAGCACGTCTACTGCGAAAAGCCAATGGTGCACAGCGTAGGGGAAGGCCGGGAGCTGATCAAAGCCTGGAAAGATTCCAGCACCGTCTTTATGGTAGGCAGTCAGGGCCTGTCCTCTCTGGGCAATGAAAAGGCCAAAGCGCTGCTGGAAGACGGGGTAATCGGAGACATCAACTACGCTGAGGGATTCTGGGCCCGCCACTCCCCTGCCGGTGCCTGGCAATACCCGGTCCCTGAGGATGCCAGCGAAAAGACGGTGGACTGGGCCACGTACATTTCCAATACCACCAAGCGTGACTTTGCCCCCCTGCGCTTTTTCCGCTGGCGTAATTACCGGGATTATGGCACGGGCATGTCAGGCGACCTGTTTGTTCACCTGTTCTCCAGCCTCCATTTCATCACCAGCTCTATGGGCCCGGAGCGCATCGAGGCCATGGGCGGACTGCGGTACTGGAAGGACGGCCGGGAAGTGCCGGATGTCCTGCTGGGCATGTTCAACTACCCTGACAGCGAAGCGCACCCGGGCTTCAACCTGTCCCTGCGCTGCAATTTTGTGGATGGCACAAGCGGCTCTACCTATCTCAAAATCAATGGTAGTAAAGGCTCCATGAATATCGGCTGGAATGATGTCACCGTAGAGCGCAACCGCACCGTTCACAGTGATGATCCCTTTCTTGATGCCAAAGAGAAAGAAACAGGTACCCGCAGCGACCGCAAGCAAATCCTGCCACCCCAAAAGATGGTCTACGAGGTGGAAAAAGGCTATAAAGGCGCCCACTACGATCACTTTGGTAACCTCTTCCGCGCCATACGCGAAGGCGGGCAGGTCGTGGAGGATCCCATCTTCGGCTTCCGGGCCTGTGCACCCGCACTTTTGTGCAACGACAGCTACTTTGAAAACCGGTTTATTGACTGGGACCCGGTAAATATGAAAGTGGTTTAAATCCAGGCCGATCGCTATTCAAAACGACTAATCAACTAAAATCAACGGTATGAAGAACCTATTATTCTTAGCCTTAACGCTTCTCATTGTGGGGTGTGGAGGCGCTACATCTGAACAGGAACAAGCCTCAGCCGCAACTCCGGAGCCTGAAGCGCCCGCCGCTGATAACACCCTGACCGAAGCCGAAAAAGCAGAAGGCTGGATGCTCCTTTTCGATGGCCAATCCACTGAGGGCTGGCGGGGCTACAATCAGGACAGCCTTCCGGCCACCTGGTCCGTTCAGGAAGGGGTACTCATGACCACAGGTTCCGGAGGGGACATTGTATATGGCAAGCAAAACTTTGAAAACTTTGACCTTTATCTGGAATGGAAGATCGAAAAAACCGGCAACAGCGGGATTTTCTACCATATTCTGGAAGGAGAACAGTACCATGCCATGTATGAAAATGCTCCGGAGTATCAGTTGCTCGACGATATTGGATTTGAACAAGCGCTGCTTGACAATCAGTACGTGGGGGCTGATTACGGTATGTATGTACCTAAAAAAGACAAGCCCGTTAAGGCGGCAGGCGAGTGGAACAGCAGCCGAATCCGCTTCACCCCGGAGAAAGTAACCTACTGGCTCAATGGGGCAGAAATGCTCAGTTTCGAACCCTGGTCTGCCGACTGGCAGATGCGCAAGGAGGTCGGCAAGTGGAAAGGCTATCCTGACTACGGCGTTGCCAAATCCGGGCTAATCGGCTTGCAGGATCACGGCAGCAAAATCTGGTTTAAAAACATTAAAATACGCCCACTATGAGGATACTACTTGGATTTGCCCTGTTGGGGCTTTCGCTCAGCCTTAGTGCCCAGCAGCAGCTTTTTAACGGAAAGGACCTTACAGGCTGGCAAGCCTACGGTACCGAAAAATGGTACGTCGAGGAAGGCCTGCTAATTTCTGAGAGCGGCCCGGATGAACAGTACGGCTACCTTTGCACTACTGAATTCTACGACGACTTTGTGCTTACCCTTGAATTCCTGCAGGAGGCGAACGGCAACAGCGGCGTTTTCTTCCGCTCCACGGTTGATGGCACGAAAGTACAAGGCTGGCAGGTGGAAGTAGCCCCGCCCAATAAGCATACCGGAGGCATTTACGAGTCCTACGGCAGAGGCTGGCTGATCAAGCCTAATGCCCGGAGAGAAGCAGTACTGATGGCTGATGCCTGGAATACCATGAAAATCAAAGCCAAAGGCGACCGGGTAACTACCTGGCTTAACGGCAAACGCATGGTCAGGATAAAGGACGAAAAAATCGGGACGGGCGAAGGCGGCATTTGCCTTCAAATCCACGATGGTGGCGGCATCCGGGTCAAATGGAAAAACCTGGAGCTGAAACCCTTATAATTCCAGCTCCAATGCTGATAACAATAACCCTGAATAGCCTTCCCTTTAATCGGGCAAGGCTATTCCTATTTTGAGCATACCTGGATTAAACCTGATAGCTATACAATTATATACAAAAGCAACAAAGTCAACTTGGGCATAACATCAAAAATAATTTTATCAACTGATTAACAGAATTTTAAATTCTGAATTAAGCTTTTGGTATAACACAGTATGAAAAATCAGAGTAGTATAACTCCCCTTCTGCCCCTACTTTTGATACCATCCAACACAAACGGATACCTCCTTTCCAAATAGACCAACCCTGACCAAGCTATTCCCCGGCAAAAATGCCATGCACCGGGGCATTAAGACTCATTTTACGCATTATTCATATCGCTTTGCTCCCGACGTAAAGCCAGGCACTGTATTGTACTGGCTCACCAGAGGTGCATTGCACCGGTTGCTGCACAGGCAGTAATCTGAACACTCATTTCACAACCAACAAATCTCACTAAAAATGAAGCATTTTAACCACCTCAAGCGTTTAGCACTGGCCACAATCTGCGTCCTAGCTTTGGTTTTCTCAGCTCAGGAAGCACAGGCGCAGGAAGAAAACAAGTTCAGCATGAATGTCACCCTGAATTCCGATCAGTTTTTCGGATTCTACCCTTTCTTCTCCGGGGGCTACAGCGTTAGCGACAAAATGGACTTCACCTTTTATGGCATTCTTTGGTCCGGAGGCACCGGTGGAGGCTGGGGCAACTGGACAGAGTTTGGCATGGGGGTGAGCTTTCAAGCCTCTGAGTCTATCAGCATCACTCCTCAGATAGGCTTTTTAGGTGGGAACCTCCTCTCCAGTGCCACTGCCGGCCCGGGAATTATGGGTGATGGAATTGTGCCCAACCTGACCGTAGGGCTAAGTACTGATAACCTGGAAGGCGAGTTTTACCTCGGCTACTATGCGCCCTTACGGGAAAAAGGCTCTACCCTGGCTTATACCCACTACTGGCTGAATGCAGGCTACAAAGCGCTCGACTTCCTATCATTTGGCGCACACTGGGAGCACCTCATCCTGTCTGGCGGATCTGATGTGGAAGAATCTTCCGATGTATATCAGTGGGTCGGTCCCTACCTGCAATTCTCTAACCCTAACGGCAGCACCTGGGCACGATTTGCTTTCGGCAGTGATGTACTGGAAGGCAATGACTCTTTCTACAAGCTCACGGTAGGCATGGGCTTCTAAACGGAATGAACTGATGGAAAAGTTACCGGCGATGCAATTGTGCATTGCCGGTTTTTTTAATACTGCCACTCGTCGAGATACTTGATGAACAACTTGGCCAGGTTTTCTGCATCGTCTATCGCCCGATGGTGGGTGCCAGTGAATTCAAACCCTTCTTTTTCCACGGCAGCGCGAAGCCCACGCGGGCGGCGCAGACCGCGCATTCTTGCATATTCCTTTTTTACATTCATGTGGTGTTCTGCCCACTCCCACTCCATTCCGTGCAGCTCACAATCCTGGATGAGCATTTTGCGGTCAAAAGCACCCCAGGAACAGAGCAGGTAGTCTTCATCAAAAATCTCTGCCCAATCCTGAAAGTGCTCAATCACTTCCGGGAATTCATTAGACCGGTCAACGTATTCCTGCTCGATAGAGGTCAGGTCCCGGCAAAAAAGGGATAGATTAGGATTGAGCACCGGCCGGATGAACTTGTTGAAAGAGCCCGTAACTTCCCCGTAACCATTTATTGATATCGCACCAATCTCAATAATCTCCTGTGTTTTATTGGGCGGCCGCCCTTCCCAGCAAGTTGCTTCCAGATCATAAACGATGAAGTTCATGGGTTTTCTTTTTGTTCGTTACGCAGCAGCAAGGCTTTCAGTTCCTTAATTTCGTTGTGCAGGTCATCGACCTTACGCTCCAGGGCATCATTATTGTCCATAGTCATTTCGTCTACAAACACGGCATTGGCCAGCGACATGCCGAAAACACCGCCCAGCAGGACCACAAGCACGAAGTAAAGACGGGTCAGGCCAATGAGGACGCTTGTATTAAAAATCCCAGCCTGCGCTTGCTGCTCGGTTAAACTTTGGGCAATCGTGGCGGGAATCTCGTTCCACCCTTCCACGGTAAACATCTGGAAAATAGAATAAGATGCAATCAGGGGGTCTCCAAAATACTGTGGAGCAACATCCGCAAAAAAATGGCAGGTAAATATGGCCAGCAATAAATTAAGGAACAACAGAGCCAGCAGCACAAAGAGCGACGCCTGCAGAGCCCGCCCCAAACCGGTAATCACCTTGCTCAGGTGAGGCACGAAGCGAATAAAACGAATCAGGCGAATCAGGCGGAATAAGCGCAAAATGATCAGCAGCGAGGTATCGGGCACAGGTATGACCTGCACCAGTAGAGAAGGCAGGCTGCCCAGGACTATGATCAGGTCGAAACGGTTCCAGGGGTCAGCAAAATAAGGGCGGGGTTTAAGTGTATACAGCTTAACAGCTGCCTCCAGGAGAAAGAAGAGAATAAAAATATGGTCGATCCGTTCCAGCCACTCATTGTGCCGCCAGCCCGGAAAATATAACATAAAGATGATCACTGCATTGACCAGGATTGCAGCCATCATATTCCGTTCCGAAAGAAAAAAACGTTTGATCATAGGGGCTAAACCATTTCAAGGTCAAATTGCTTCCATTGCACCTTTTCTTCCAGCCCGTAGCCGGTGAGGCGGTTGTGATAAAAATACAACACCTTGAAACTTTCACTAATGATTTGCCCTTTTTTATTGAAACGCAAGGGCTTGGCAATGTGGTAGGTCCCCAGGCGGCTGATGCCATCTTCTATGAGCTGATCGACGTCATACATCACCTGTTCCGACAATTTCACTTCCCCGGCATCTGCCATATCAATGAGGCGTTGCCGCAGTTGCCCGACCACTTCCCGCATAGTCGACCGTGGAAAGACATAATCATCTGCCGGTAGCCGTAGGATGCCATAGAGGTCGAGGCGGCTGTTTTTGTTTTTCACAATCTGGAAAGCAGCAAAGGCCACGAGATGGCTGGTCAAAACGATGTTGTCCTTGAAATAGCGCTCCACAATGCGCTCCCCCAACCGCTTGGTGTACTCTGACTCCCGCTGCAGGTTTTTAGTGACTTTCCCCACGGTATAAAAGTATTCTTCCAGGTTGATTTCATTGCCGTACTGATCAAAGCTGCGGCCATCGGCATCCACATAGTTGCCGAGCACGTCCATAGGCTGCCCGAAGGAAAGGGTAATGTCATTTTCCTGGGAAAAGAACTGCCAGATGAATTTGGTCAGCTTTCGAAAGCTGTAAAACTCATCCCGGCTTTGCATGTAGCGTTCCTTGCCCATCCGTTTAAGGTGCTGATCAATCAGAAACTGCCCTTCCAGGACAAAATGGTAACCCAGAATCAGCGGGCAAATGAAGACTTTTTCCTGCCGTCCTTCCTCGTAGATGGCCCTTTGGGCTTCTACTGCGGTGCTCATCAGGCCCAATTTTAGCTTAGTCTCCAGGGCACCGGAGCGCGAGCGCGTCCCTCCCGGAAAGAAGAGGCTGTTGACGCCGCGCTGAATGGAGAGTTTCGACATCCCCTTCAGCACTTCCAGGTAGATTGGGTTTTTCTTACGCCGGTCGACCCGGTAGGCACCAAGGCGATTCATAAAATAGGCCGTATAGCCGGTATTGTAAAGGTTGAGCCCCGCCCCGTAGGAAAAAGAGGGCAACCCGACAAAGGAGTCCAGCGCATAGCCGATCAAAATAGAGTCCAGGTTGCTGAAGTGAGTGGGAACGATGACGACTGTGCCTTTTTTCATCAACGCCCGAATGGTCTCTACATGCCCCCTGACCAGAAGGCGGTCCTGCAACCGGTGCTTGCTCCCCCAGAAGCGTCGCCAGTTCCGGCTCGCAGCAGTATTAAGCAGGCGGGTGAAGAATAAAGTCAAAAACCGCCGGGCAAAGAGGAAAGTCCCCTTTTGGAAAGTCCCTACGATTTCTTCGGAATAACGGTGGACAATTTTCCGAAGCAGCTCTTCATTGGTCCGGCGTGCTTCTTCCTCACTGCGGTCCAGCGACTGCCCCATGAGTTGATTCCGGATTTTACGCCAAAACTGTCGCTCATTGGGCGGGTCTACTTTCCAGGGCTCCTCCTTCATACGGATACGCTCCAGGTAAATGGTCTTGGAAAGGATATCCGTAAGCTTAGGGGTAGGCTGCCGCATAAAACGGTCTGTGATGAACTGATCAATCTCCGCTATAAAATTACGGCGGTCCTGACTTAGTTTATATATTGGCCAGTCCTCGATATCAGGGATTACATGCTCATAGCCGGCTTTTTGTTCTTTCTTCTTCATTGGCTTTTACGTTCGGGCGCCCCGGTTTCTACAGGTCCTCATGGTGTTCAAAATACTGCTGATTGACCTGGTCAATGTATGCTAGCAGCTCCTCCCGGCCGAGCCCCGTGTTGGAAGAGGTGATGAATTCAGGAGGCAGCGATTCCCAGTGCTGCAGGATAGCCTTACGGATTTGCGCAAGGTTATCCTCCAGTTCCTGTGGCTTCAAGCGGTCGGCTTTAGTGTAAACGATGGCAAAAGGTATCTGCTCTTCCCCCAGCTCATTCATAAAATCAAGGTCGATTTCCTGAGGGGGCACATTGCTGTCAATAAGTACGAAGGCAGATTGCAGGGTGTACCGGGTCTTAAGGTAGGTCCGGATCATCCGCTGCCATTCCTGCCGCTTTTTCTTAGAAATTTTGGCATAGCCGTATCCAGGTAAATCGACCAGGTACCATTCCCCGTTAATCAGAAAGTAATTGAGGAGTTGGGTTTTTCCGGGGGTACGGGAAATACGGGCGATGCTCTTACGCTTGCAAAGCATATTGACCAGCGAAGATTTGCCTACATTTGAGCGGCCAATAAAAGCGTATTCCGGCTTTCCATCACGCGGGCACTGTGATTCTTTAGCATAGCTTCCGGCAAATGCGGTTTGCTTGATTTCCATAGGCAAAATCTGATTTCGTCCAAGATGGCAATTATAGCTTAAATTTGTGGTTAATAAAAATGCGAACGCAACCCCGAAGCGCCTGCTTCGTTTACTTCTGGGGAACGAATGGTCTTGTCCACCTGCTTTGAACACTTGTGGCGTGCCTTTAATCGAAAAAATATTGCCCCCAGATCAATTAAGGCTTATTTAGCTCCGTAAACCTTCACCTGCCCCAATTTGAAGGCCCGGCAGGGAAGCAGAAACCCGGATATAGAGCTTAACAAAACTGTTGGAATAACCCATTAAAACATCTGCGTATGAAACTCCCGACTTTTATTACCTTGCTGTTGCTGTGCAGCATAACTTTGTCAGCTCAGGTCCGACTCGGCATCCGCGCCGGGCTGGTCAACCTGAATGTACCCTCAAGCCCCAACAATATCCCCGGAGGAGTAGGCGCTCCTGATTTGAACCTCGACGTAGACGAGGCGCAGTTTGGCATTCAGGGCGGGCTCGTACTGCAAATCCCACTTGGAGAAAAATGGATCATTCAGCCCGAGGTGATTTTCAACTCCAACCGTGTCGACTACGAAGTGGAAGAACTCAGAAGCTCCGGAGCGGTCAGTAAAGTGCTATCAGAAAAATACCAATACCTGGATATCCCACTCCTACTCCACTACCGTATTGGGGCACTGCGGCTCTGCGGCGGGCCCCTGGGCCACTTGTACATCAACAGCACCTCTGATTTGCTGGCCTATGAAAACTATGAGCAGCGTTTTGAAGACCTGACCTACGGTTATCAACTGGGCGTGGGACTCGACATCTGGAACATCATGCTGGATGTACGCTACCAGGGCAACTTCACCCGGTTTGGCGACCATATGTACTTCAATGAACAGCGGTATGATTTCGATCAGCGCCCCGAACGGCTGATTTTCTCAATCGGCCTGTTGCTAGGCAAATAATTTTTCATTCTAATACAACCCCTTCCTTTCCGGAGTGCTCCTTACTACCGAATACTAAGGAGAACTCCAGGCTCATGGTTTATGCGACAACAAGTATGACGGAATCAGAACTTATTGAGGGCTGCCTGGCCCATGACCGCCTCGCGCAGCGCGAGCTGTACGAGCGGTACTGTAAAGCCATGTACACCGCAGCCTACCGGATCACCAATGATTTTGATTCCGCCAATGATGTTTTACAGGATGCCTTTATCAAGGTTTTTCGGGCACTGCCTAAGTTCAGGCGGGAGTCTACGCTTGGCGCCTGGATCAAGACGATTGTCGTACGCACAGCACTAAGCCACATTAAGCGGCAGCTCAGGTTCGAACCTCTGGAGCATAACGTAAAAGAAGAAGCCATTGACTGGGGGCACCGGCTGGATGTTGAATACCTTGAACGGGCTATTCAGGCGCTACCAGAGGGCTACCGGGCGGTATTCGTCCTGGTGGAAATTGAAGGCTACCCACACAAGGAGGTGGCAGAAATGCTGGGCGTTTCGGTCGGCACCTCCAAATCGCAGCTTTTCCATGCTAAAAAACGGCTGCGCGAATCATTAGAACATTACAATTCCTAAACGATGACTGAGCAAAACCGCACGACTCTGAAAGAGGCACTTTCCCGCATGCCGGTTTACGCTCCCCCGGCGAAATGTTGGCAGGAGATCGGCCGGGAATTAGATAAGGATGCCCGAGAAGCTTCACTGCATACAGCCCTGAACGAGCTGCCTGATTATGCACCGCCATCTCAGAACTGGGCACGCATTGCGGACACGCTTGAAGCGGATGCCGCCGAACAACGGCTGAAGGACGCCATTTCAAAGCTCCCGCAGTATACCCCTCCCACTGAAGTGTGGACGGCCATCAAACATGAAATCAAGCCGCCAGCCCGCAAGATCAAATTGATGATGCTGACCAGGGCTGCAGCCGCTATTGCATTGCTTTTGGGGCTTTGGTGGGCCTGGCCACAGCAAGAGGCAGCTCCCTTGCAAGCCACTTATACTTACGATCAGCAAACCACGAATGCGCAGTTTACTAGTATTGAAGACTGGGGACAGGCGGATGCTTTGATGCAGAAAGCGGTGAACGAATTCCGCGAAGATCCGGTCGCCCGGCAGTCACCCGCCTACAACCTTCTGCTCTCAGAATGGGAAGACCTGAAAGCAGCACAACAGGAAGTCGCCGAGATGATGGAGCGATATGGAAAAGATGCTCAACTCATCCGGCAAATGAGCGAGATCGAAAAGGAACGCTCCGGCCTGATCCGGGAAATGATTGCTCAAATTTAATCACCACTGCCAATCAAAATAGCTGGACCAATAATGAAAAATTGGAACCCTTTATTTAGAGCTTGTATGCCTTTTCAGGTCCTACGGGCTGGCAAATCAAACCTAAGCGGACTTTGCTTCAGACCGTTTTTGATCCTACTCGCCATTGCCGGGCTGGGTTTTTCCGGAAACGGACTGATGGCACAGACCACCAACCTCCACGTCATTACCAAACGGCTGGAAAAAACCTTTAAATACCGGGATACGTATGAGGTAAATATTGAAGGGGAAAAAGCCGATGTCTCTATTGAAACCTGGAATAAGGACGAAATTTCCCTGTCTGTGGAATTTGTTGCCAAACACCCCGACAAAGCTACAGCGGAGGCTGATATCGAAGCAATCAAGTACATCGCAGAGCGCGTACGGAACAAAATCTACGTGCGCAACTATATTTCCGTGCCCGAAGGCGACCCCAAACCTGCATCCAACCTTTCTGCCCGTTATGTCGTCAAAGTGCCGGAAAACTGCCCGGTGTATCTAAAAAACTACTTCGGTACCGCCAACGTCATCAACCTGGCTAAACGGTTCCGCTATCAGGGCGAGTTCAGTCCGGTAGGCCTGGAAAATGTGCAGGGCAGTATTGACCTTTCCTCCCGCTTTGGAGATGTGTCCGGCAAGCGGCTGGATGGCAACGTAACCATCAATGCCCGGCGCTCGAATGTAACGCTCGAGGAGATTAAAGGCCGTTACAGCATTGAAGCCAGCTACGGGGATGTGCGCATCCTTTCAGCGGCAGCAGGGTTATTAGACCTCAATATTACCGGTACGAAAAGCGATATTTTCCTATTCGACTCCAGACTGCTGGACTACGGATATACCCTTACTGCACAACATGGCAGTATTTACTTTCCCAGCAACCTCAAAATGGAATTCCTAAAGAATACCGATGAGATCAAAAAGGTTGAATTCCAGCCCCGGGCAGAGTACTACCCCAATGTAACGATCTCGGTGACTTTCGGGGATATCTATCTTGAGAAAGAAAAGCCGGATCAACGCCGCTGATCCTCAACGCAACCTAATTTAGGCCCTAAACCTATACAAAATGAAGCACCTATTAACTCTTAGCTTTGTACTTTTGACCATTGCACAAACCTTATCGCAAAAAGATACCACTATCCATCAGGTCACCCGGGAGCCCTTTGAGCCCCCGACCTTTGCTGATGCCAGCGATTACGTCTTTATGAAACAGGTCCCCACCCCTCATCTATTCAAAATCGGCCTGTTCAATCCTTCCAATAACCGCAGTGCCCAAGGGTTGAATATCGACCAGGGGCGAACGCTAAGAGTGGACTATGAACAGAAGCTGGGGCAAGCTTTTTCTATAAATGCCAGCTTAGACTTTGCTCTTGAAAGTTTAATTACCCTCGACTTTGGTGAAGGGAACACTATCAATTCGGATGATTTCAGGTTTAACCAAATTGGAATAAGCCTGGAACCACGCTATTACTTGGGCATGAAGCATAAAATTGAAAAAGGCCTGCAGGCAGATAACCTTTCCGGACAATATATAGGGTTTGCAGTGCGCTACTTCGGGGTGCAGGGGCTGGAGGACAATTATAAAGCTGGAGACATTAGCACTTGGTTTTCCAATAATGCCTGGCCTAACCAGGATGGCTTTGAAGCCAATTTTGTATTCGGTATTCAAAGACGCATCCTTAAATATGGCTATCTGGACTTTCAGTTAGGCATTGGCGCCATTCATCAGCAAATTATTTCTTACAGTCGTACTGGCGAGAACCTACTCGTGCCCGCGGCAGAAACCAGTTGGAGCCCTCAAATTACCACCCCACCAACATTACCTATGGCGTAGCATTTGGCCCTGGTGCCCCTGAAGACGGGCAGCAGTGTGATGTTATGCTTTGCCATACACAAGAAAACAGCCTGTTTAAAATCAATCTGGCCCGGGCGATACCCAATATCGGCAACCATGGCTCCACCTTTTTTAATGCGGGGATAGGTATAGCCTATGAGCAAAAATTAGGGCAGTCACCGGTATCTCTACAAGCCGACTTCACGGCAGATTACAGCTATATAGGTGAGCATGGGCAAACGCTGCTGGAATGGGCTCTAGAACCCCGCTTTTACTACAACCTCAAAAAGCGAATCGCACAGGGCAAATCCGCTAACAACCTTTCAGCTAACTACCTTGCTCTTCGGCTTAGCCAGTCTGTGCTTTACGATAGCGCATTGCAGCAATCAGAACTTAGCACGTTCGCAACCCCGGTTTGGGGTTTTCAGCGCCGTTTATTCAAACGGGGCTATAGTTGGCTATCAGGTAGGCCCTATGTTGGGCTCTGGCTTTAGCCTGAGGTCCGACTTCCAGGCCGGTATCGCGTTTTGAAGCTTTAGTGATAATTATAAATACATTTGATGATTTTTATCAGTTCCTTTTGTGATTCAATACACAAAAGAAAAGGGGGATTAGCCTTTACTTTACCAAACATTATTAAAGCCAATTCACATGAAACATCAAATAGTGATTATTGGAGCTGGTACGGCTGGTATCACCGTTGCGGCTCAACTCCTCCTCAAAGACAAGAACCTGGATATCGCCATCATTGACCCGGCATCAAAGCACTATTACCAGCCCGCATGGACGCTGGTAGGTGCCGGCACTTTCAATTACAAGGATACGGAGCGCAATATGGGTGACCTTATCCCCAAAGGTGCGCAGTGGATTCAGGAATATGTAGAGTCTGTCAATCCGGACAATAATGAAGTGGTGCTCAGAGACGGCACCAAAGTATTCTACGACTACCTGGTAGCCTGCCCCGGCGTCAAATACGACTATAAGCAGATTGAAGGACTGGAAGAAACCATGAATAAAAATCAGGTCTGCAGCAATTATGTAGACCCCGATTATACCTGGGAGGTCCTTCAGGAGTTTAAAGGGGGCAACGCTGTTTTCACCCAACCTGCCACGCCCATCAAATGCGGTGGTGCTCCACAGAAAATCATGTACCTGGCCGATGATTACTGGCGAAAACAGGGCGTTCGCGAAAAATCAGACATCCTGTTTATCACGCCCGGTAGCGTCATCTTCGGTGTGGAACCTTTCAAGTCTACGCTGATGAAAGTCGTTGACCGCAAGGGGCTCCAACTACGCTTCTTCCACCGGATCAAGAAAATTGACGGGGAGAACAAACGGGTGTACTTTGACATCGTCAAGGAATACGACAAGATTTCTGCAGTCTGCTACAACTACCGCGATACTAAAAAGGAAGAAATCGTGGAAGGTACCGCTATGATGGAATTTGACATGCTCCACCTGGCCCCACCTCAGGCCGCTCCTGATTTCATACAGCAATCTCAACTCGCTGTACAGGATGGCCCCACCAAAGGCTGGATTGAAGTGGACATCAATACCCTTAAGCACAAGCGATATCAGAATGTTTATGCACTGGGTGATGCAGCTGCTCTGCCAACCGCCAAGACTGGTGCCGCTGTACGCAAACAAGCTCCTGTCGTAGTGGAGAACCTTTTCCATGCCATCGCCAATGACGGCAAACTAAACAACGATTATCAGGGCTACTCCTCCTGCCCACTGGTGACCGGTTACGGCAAAATGGTGCTTGCAGAGTTCAACTACGATGGTGAACGGGATAGCGACCCGATGCTGTCCAAGTTCTTCGACACTTCAAAAGAGCTTTACCCTATGTGGGTGCTCAAGAAATACGGCCTGCCATTCATGTACTGGAATATGATGCTGAAAGGCAGAGCATAGCACAGACTCATTGTTCTACTTATAGCAGCCCCGTCAGCCGAATGGTTGGCGGGGTTGCGCTCTTTTCATAGCGATCCTCAAAAATTCCCTATTTTGCCGGTAGAAACAGACCAAGGAGTTCATGCCCACCACTTCCCCGCCAACTGCCCATTTTCACGATATCACCCGGTATTACGATGAAACCCGGTTTGACTATAAAGTTGCCTGGCTCAATGAAGAGAATCAGGCCGTCCACTTCGGCTTTTATGACCGCAACCACCGGACACACGATCAGGCGCTGCTGAATACCAACCAAATCATGGCAGCACGAAGCAGGATTGAGCCTGGTCAGCATGTACTTGATGCCGGTTGTGGCAATGGAGGCAGCAGTCTGTGGCTGGCTGCCCAAAAATCTGTCCGTGTAACCGGCATTACACCCGTGGCAACGCAGGTGGCGGCCGCTGAAAAACAGGCTTCCCAACGGAAGCTCACCCACCTTTGCCAGTTTATTGAAGGCGACTACTGCAAAGTCCCACTGGAAGACAACAGTATAAATGTTATCTGGGCCTGCGAAAGCCTTTGCCACGCGGAGGACAAGGCCGCTTTCTACCGCGAAGCCTCCCGGCTGCTGAAACCCGGAGGGCGAATCGTCATCGCTGAGTATATCCGCTACCAACGACCGTACCCCAAAGCCGAGGAACAATTGCTCCTGGATTGGGTCAACCGCTGGGCTATCCCTGATCTTGACACGACAAGAGAGCATCAGGCTCATCTGGAAAACGCCGCCTTTAGCAACGTTCAAATACAGGACTATACCCGCTATGCCTTTATTTCGCTCAAAAACCTCTATCAAATATCCCGCCGATGGCTATGGGCTAACTACCTGCTCTACCCCTTGGGCATCCGCACCCGGGCACAACACAATAATATTGTAGGCAGTAATCCGTCAGTTTCAGGCATTACGACAGGGGCTATGGTACTACGGGCTCATCACCGCCCAAAAGCCCTTTGGAAGTCCATGAATTTTATAGTATAATTGTTGGTAGGCATCAACCTACCGCTTCATGAAAATACGCACGGCCCTTATTTGCCTGGCGCTCACTGCCCTCGCCGGCTGTGAGCCAGCTCCGGAGTCCGGGCAATTACCGGTTGATATGCCTGATGACCGCCCAGCGCCCAAAAAGCTGAAAATTGATCGCTATGGAAGGGTACAGGGCCAACCCAAACAGCAGGATATTTACACCCCGACCCCTCTGGATTCCCTCACCCTGCCAATTATTGATGGCACAGCAGTAGAAGCACTGCAGTACAACCTTAAACTGTTGGACCTTGCCCGAAGCAGGAGCAATTATCAGGTCGGAAACCTAAGAATACGGCACAAAGCACTCCGTGAGGTCACCGAAATGCTTGCCGCCTGGCAGCACGCACAACCTTTTGGCTTAGCAAAATACCTTAATGCCCACCAAATTTGGGGACGGGACCAACGCGGGAATGTGCAGTTTACAGGGTACTTTACACCTGTCATCAAAGTATCCCGGGAACCTTCAGGCCCATTCAAATATCCGATTTACAGCCGTCCCCTTGACTGGGAAGGCGCCTTGCCTACCCGAGCCAAGATCGAAGGGGAAGGCGTTCTGGACAGTATGGGGCTCGAGCTTGCCTATGCAGCTAACAAAGTTGACTTGTACTATATGCAGGTACAGGGGTCCGGGTTTGTGGAATACCCCGATGGCAGCCAGGAGCTTTTTTCCTACAACGGCAGTAACCGCCATCCGTATTTAAGTATTGAAAAATATATTCAAGACCGGGCAGACCTTAATATTGCAGACCTCTCCATTCGTGGTATTCGCAAATTTCTTCTTCAAAATCCGGCGCTCACAGATACCATCCTTTTCCAAAATCCTTCCTATACCTTCTTTATCCGCCAGCAAACCGAACCCTCCGGAGCCGGGAATGTGCCTTTGACGCCCGGATATTCTATTGCGGTAGACCGCAGATATATTCCACTGGGCAGTTGCCTGCTTGCCGCCTTCCCCATCTTTGACAACCGCAAACAACGTGTAATCGGGCATGACTACCGCCTCCTTATCGCACAGGATGTAGGCGGGGCTATCCGAGGCCCCGGGCATGTCGACTTTTACACCGGTATTGGAGATGAGGCTGAACAAGAGGCCAACAACCTTAAATCCTACGGCAGACTGTGGCTTTTACTTCCGCCTCAAAAGGAGCCTAAACCCGTCAGCACAAGCTTAAAATAAACACATAATATTTTTGGCATATATTTTGTAGCTCTGTAAGTGAACACAATACGGAGAAACAAATGAAGATTTTTTTTAATAAATCACGATCGGATTATACTTATATAGATTATTTTTATAATATTTGCATAAGCACAGTTGAAAGACTGTATGCCAACAATCGTAATCATTCAGTAAACCAAGACGACCTATGCAGAACCCTTACAAACCGGGTGCAGGCTGCCTTGGCAACTATTGCCTCAAAGGTTGCACTGCACCATCTCCTCCTTAAACAACACTTCTTCGCTTGCAATTCGCAGGCCATCTACAACCACACATTTCAAACACAGTATTGGCCAGGTACGGTAGCGTACCCTGCAGGCCCTTTACATTTTCTGGCTGATAGCCCGGCAAATGCTCGGCTATCATTGTGGCCGATGTATGCCTGTATTTTCGGCAAGTATATCCGCTTGCCCTGCTACTCCTATGCCTGAATAGCTCGTGCCTGACCGCACGGTGCTAAGGGGGCGAGCTATGCCCGCTCCCTAAGAACAGCCTCCGGTGCTACGGAAGCTGAAAGCCCTTGCTGTGCCTTGTCGAAACCTTTTGCCCGGTAAAGTGCCCCGCACTTGCCCCGGGCTCCCTATGCCGCGTCGGAGCGCTCAGCCGCACCGCCGGGAAAGCCCCCCGTATTCCTAAACCGCAGCGCTCAGCCCAGCCAGTGCTACCGCTGCAACAAACAACCAAACATCATGGCACGTAACAAGTCCAACATCGAAACCATTATCATTGCTTTGCTTCTCGTTTTTGGCGCCACCGGTGCGTTCTTCCTTTTTTCCGGTTCTGAAGGCAACATGCAAGAGCCTGGCCACTCACTGGAAAATGGCGCTGCAGTTTATGAGCAGGTATCCATGAATGATGCCATGACAGCTATTGCCGAATAAATACAGGTTAAAACAGGGAAACCTGATTTTTTTTGCCGGCCTCGTAACCCATTTGCCTATTTTATTGTTAAGGATTTATTCCGAAGCAATAGCAGGGATGGCTATGCATTTTGACCGGAATCCCGCTTATCGGCAACGCCGCAACCGGAATAAGCGTTGTACCGGATGACAGGTTGCTGCAGCTTTTTCGGCATTGCATGGAAGTGAAGTGCCTGACCAAAAAAATTGGCTTATGCGATACGTAAAAGATTTACTGGAAAGATCAGCGTTTGGCGTATGCAGCTATCTCGGTGATAAAATGGGGATTGCTTCTGCCCGCGTGCGCATCAATTTTATCTACATTTCGTTTGTGGCCCTGGGGTCGCCGGTAATTCTGTACATTTTCGTAGCCTTCTGGCTTAACGTACGGAACTATATCCGGCGCAAACGGTCTATGATCTGGCAGTAACTTTTACTGCTGAAAGGCGAACTGTATGATATTCGCCCCCATCTGAAGAGCCCGGCGGCGAATGGGTTCAGGGTCATTGTGCACGTCCTCATCTTCCCAGCCATCACCGAGGTCTGATTCGAAAGAGTACAGGCAAACCATCCGGCCTTCGTGGAATAAACCGAAGGCTTGTGCCGGTTTATCATCGTGTTTGTGCACTTTGGGCAGGCCATTTTCAAACTCAAACTTCTGACGGAAAACCTCGTGCTCAAAGGGTAACTCCACGAATTCCTGCTCCGGAAATACCTTTTTCATAGCTACCCGAACGTAGGGATCCATGCCGTAGTTGTCGTCGATATGTAGAAAGCCACCACCCAACAGGTAGTTGCGCAGGTTTTCTGCTTCTGCATCTGAGAAGACCACATTGCCGTGCCCGGTCATGTGTACAAAAGCAAAGTTGTACAGCTCCACACTTCCCACTTCAACTTCCTCATATTCCGTGTCAAAGTCAGTGCCCAACTGCGCATTACAAAAAGCCGCAAGATTAGGCAGTGCAGTTGGGTTGGCATACCAGTCGCCCCCACCATTATATTTAAGCAGTCCCATCTTTAAAGTTCCTGCTCCGGGGTCAAATGGAGTAGTAAAGGACAGGAAAAAAGCCGCAAAAAGCGCCATTCCGGTTTTCAACATGAGTTATGCGTTTAAAAGATGAATAGTATGGCAGGCTACGAGGGCTGCCGTTTCAGTCCGCAATCGGCTTTCGCCTAAAGTGACAGGCGTGAACCCTGACGATACTGCCGCCTCAGCTTCCTGAGGGCTAAACCCACCCTCCGGACCAATTAACAAGCAAACGTCCTGCCCAGGCTTGTAGTTTTGTTTTAAGCTCTCCTTAACGCCCTCCCCCAGGTAAGCAATATAACGGCCCGCCTCTGCCGGAGCTTCTTTTAAGAAGGCCTCGAATGAGGTCAGAGGGTTGAGCTGCGGCAAATAGGCCTTAACGGACTGCTTTGCAGCGGAGATGGCAATTTTTTCCAGCCGTTCCAGCTTCAGCACCCGGCGCTCGGAATGGCTACATAACAAAGGCGTGAAAGTATCTAACCCGATTTCAGTAGCTTTTTCCAGCAGCCACTCCATCCGGCTGATGTTTTTGGTCGGGGCAACTGCCAAGTGGACCCGGTAAGGCCGCTTGCCATGGTTTTCCTTATGGGAAATGACCTTCAGCAGGCACGTTTTTTTGCCCGCCTCGGCAATCTCCCCCTCGTACAGCCCGCCCTGACCATCAATAAAGTGAATGCGGTCGCCCACTTTATGGCGAAGCACCTGGATACAATGCCGGGCCTCACGCTCAGGAAGGGCAGCCACGCCCCCTCTTACCTGATCTGTAAAAAAAATATTCATATCCTCACTTTGTTGATCCGGTTCGTTTCGTCCTGAAATCCGCGGCGCTAATATAATATTTAACTACCTTTGCCCGCTCCTAAACAACATAACCGGAAAGAAGCTGTTCTTTTGTTCGACAAACTAACCATCCTGCAAGGAAGAAAATAATATATGGATTATCTAATCATGGGCGGGCAGTTGATGCTTAGCCTTTCTATTTTGATTGTACTGCATGAGCTGGGCCACTTTTTGCCGGCTCGCCTGTTTGGTACCCGTGTGGAGAAATTCTACCTCTTTTTTGACCCCTGGTTCGAATTGTACAAAAAGAAAATTGGAGAAACGGAGTACGGGATCGGCTGGCTGCCCCTTGGCGGTTATGTCAAGATCTCCGGTATGATTGACGAGAGCTTCGATACCGAGCAAATGAGCGAGGAACCGCAGCCCTGGGAGTTTCGCTCCAAGCCGGCCTGGCAACGGCTCATCATCATGCTGGGCGGTGTGACTGTCAACTTTATCCTGGGCTTCCTGCTTTATGGCTTTGTGCTTTGGGTGTATGGGCAGGAATATTTGCCCAATGAGAACCTCGAATACGGCATTCAGGTGGATTCCCTCGGACAGGAAATGGGGCTGCGCGATGGAGACCATATCCTCAGCATAGCCGGCAAGCCTTATGAGCAATTCAACGACCGCCTGGTGGTACGGGAAATTATCATCAATAACGCAGACCAGATCACAGTGGAACGGGAAGGCCAGGAAGTAGAAGTCCCCATTGACCCTAAGTATGTTACGCTGCTCTCCAGCTACGAATACAAGAACAAGGCGCTTTTCTACCCCCGCATGCCCTTCAAAATAAAGGACATCATAGAAGATGGCCCGGCCGAAAAAGCAGGCATCAAACCTGAAGATCAGATTATTGGCCTGGACGGGCAGCCTACGCCCTGGTTTATCGACTTCGCGAGGGGCATCCGTGGCAAAGATAACGTGGAAGTAGACCTTACCGTGCTCCGCAACGGATCAGACACCCTTCAGCTCGCTTTGACAACTACCAAAAACGGAATGATCGGCGTGGAAAGGGTAACGGCAGGGGAACTGTTCGGCACCAAGCGCAAGGAATATAATTTTGCGCAGGCGATGCCAGCCGGTGTACAAAAAGGCTGGACCTTCCTGGGCGATCAGGTCAAAGCCTTTGGGCAGATGTTCCGCGGGCGCATCAAAGCCTCCGAAAGCCTGGGCGGATTCGGCACCATCGGCTCCATGTTTGGCAATGAATGGCTATGGGAACGCTTCTGGACGATGACGGCGGTGCTGTCCCTCATCCTGGCTTTCATGAACCTTCTGCCTATACCGGCACTGGACGGTGGGCACGTGATGTTCCTGCTCTACGAAATGGTTACCGGCCGTAAACCAAGCGATAAATTTTTGGAGCGGGCTACCATCGTTGGGTTCGTTATTGTTATCGGGCTGGTCCTGTATGCCAACGGCCTGGATATTATCCGCAGTTTTTTTAGTTAGGAATCCACTGACTATCAGCCGTAAAGCAAATGGGGCGTTATTATAGGAACTTTTTTCGCCCCATTTGCTTTACAAATTGAAAATACCACTCTATATTTGCATCCGCAATTGAAGTATTGCAGCGCCGATTGATCGGCAGTCTTATGCCGACGTGGCGGAATTGGTAGACGCGCTGGATTCAAAATCCAGTTCTGGCAACAGAGTGCGGGTTCGATTCCCGCCGTCGGTACGAAGTATAGAAGGCGGGAAGAGAAGTTTATCCCGTTGTTGCAGCTGTTGGAAGCGCAGCGACCTTACAGATGCACTAACGGGAATGACCGCCGTCGGTACGAAGTATAGAAGGCGGGAAGAGCAATTTATCCCGCAAAAAACAAGCCCACGTGGCGGAATTGGTAGACGCGCATGATTCAGGTTCATGTGTCTAACGACGTGGAGGTTCGAGTCCTCTCGTGGGCACCCCGGAAGCCCGGTTGCAGTTGCGGCCGGGCTTTTTTTGTAAACTACTTGCACACCCGCTCCCTGTCCCCTATTTTTAAGCCCAACCAAACCCAAACCAGCCCATGGCGATCCACCCTAATGCCGGTAAGCCGGCCTCCACTGGCGAACTCGTTAATCTCCCCCGCCTGATTACCCAATACTTTACAGATAAGCCAGACCCCGCAGAACGCACGCAGCGCGTTTCCTTTGGCACTTCCGGGCACCGGGGCTCTTCCCTCACAGCCTCTTTCAACGAAGACCACATCCTGGCGACCACACAAGCCATCTGCCTTTACCGCCAAAAGGAGAGCATCACCGGACCGGTATTTATGGGCATGGACACGCATGCACTTTCAGAACCGGCGCAGGCCACCGCGCTGGAAGTCCTGGCGGGCAACGAAGTGCCAACGATGATTGCCGCCAATAAGGAGTACGCACCTACCCCTGCGGTCAGCCACGCCATCCTGACCTACAACGCCGGACGGACAAACGGGCTGGCAGATGGAATCATCATAACGCCTTCGCACAATCCACCTCAGGATGGAGGGTTCAAATACAATATGACCAATGGCGGGCCAGCAGAAGGCAGCGTCACTTCCTGGATTGAGGCTAAAGCCAATGAAATCCTGGAAAACGGGCTAAAGGAGGTCAGGCGAATGCCCCTGCAGAAAGCCCTGAAAGCCAACTCCACGAAGACCTACGACTACCTAGATGCCTACACCGGCGACCTCGATCAGGTAATTGACCTGGAGGCTATCCGGAGCGCAGGCCTGGAAATCGGCGTTGACCCCCTGGGCGGCGCTGGTGTACGCTATTGGGAGCGCATTGCCGACCGTTACAATATCAATCTGAATATTGTCGATACGCAGGTGGACCAAACTTTCCGGTTTATGTCGCTGGACTGGGATGGCAAAGTGCGCATGGACCCTTCCTCCGCTTACGCCATGCAGCGGCTGCTCGCGCTCAAAGACCGCTTTGCCGTAGCTGTAGCTTGTGATACCGATTACGACCGGCATGGAATCGTGACCCGTAGTCAGGGATTGATGCAGCCGAATCACTACCTTGCTGTGGCCATAGATTTCCTCTTTCAACATCGGCCGGGCTGGTCGGCAGATACGGGCATTGGAAAAACACTGGTAAGCAGTCAGATGATAGACCGGGTGGCGAAGAAACTCGACCGGAAACTGGTGGAGGTCCCGGTAGGCTTCAAATGGTTTGTAGACGGATTGTTTGAAGGCAGCCTTGGCTTTGGTGGGGAGGAAAGCGCCGGTGCCTCCTTCCTGGACCGAAACGGCAAGGTATGGTCCACCGACAAAGATGGCATCATCGCTGCACTGCTGGCTGGGGAGATCACAGCTACGACTGGCAAGGATCCGGGTGAAATTTACACCGAATTCACAGCGGCATTCGGTGCGCCGGTGTACGCCCGCATTGATGCGCCCGCAACGCCTGACCAAAAAGACAAGCTGAAAAAGCTATCCGCCGATCAGATCACCTCCTCCACACTAGCTGGTGAGCCTATTGAGGCCATTCTGACGGAAGCACCGGGCAATGGGGCTGCCATCGGAGGCCTAAAGGTCGCTACTGAGAACGGCTGGTTTGCCGCCCGCCCTTCCGGCACTGAAAACATCTACAAGATTTATGCGGAAAGCTTCAAAGGTGATGCCCACCTGAAGCAGCTGCAGGAGGAGGCGCAAAGCGTGGTAAATGGCGTCATTCAATAAAATGGCTTCATCCCTTTAACCTGCTGAATCTCTCCATGTTCGAAAGCAGGCAGCGGATGAAGCCAACCATTCTCGATTCCGTGCTATTGGGGCGCTATCGCAAAAGCATTGCTTACCGAGCGCCGGAAGAAGTTGCCGGCGTGGGTGCCATCTGTATGCAAACCCACTACGGTCAAACCTTCCGAGAAAGCAGCTTTGTCTCCGCAACCGGCTAGTAATGCCGCCACAGAGAAAGAAGCCCGGTAAATACCATCTGCTCCCAGAGTGTAGGGTGCCTTACTGCCAGTGACCACCCCCCTGGCATCACCGAGTGTAAAATGGTTAAGAAAGCTGTTCCGCCGCCCCCGCTCCAGGTTAAAGTGGAAAAGACCAAAACCTCTGGGATGGTCGGCTCTGAAGGAAATACCTACCTGCTGACTCACGGACTCATAAGCTAAAAATCCGCAATCCGTCATGGCACGGGCATCTCCATCGAGCGATACACCAAAAATACTCAGGTCTGGCCTTTGATTATCCACCCGCATCCTGAACTGGAAGACGGCATCACCACCGATCTCACGGATGTAAGTATCAGGCGCAGCCATAGTAGCGTTGGCATCAGCAGGGTTGGGTACCCGGAAAAAACCTGGATTGACATTGGCCAGGTTACCATTTTGATCCAGAAAACGGATTCTGAATTCGTACAAGCCCTCATCGTCAAGCAGGTTGGTGTTAATCCGTGCAATAGCCACTCTGTCATACCGCGACCAACGCGCCGTAGGGTCTGAAGAAGCGGGCTGACCATCTATACCGGGCAGTTGCGGATCTAAGGGCGGGATGCGGTATACCCGCGCTCCGTTGACCTCAAAAGGCCCAAGATTATAGTATTCGTATTTGAAGTCCAATCCGTCCTGCAAGACATAGCGCCGATTGAGCGCACCGCTTTCCAATGTCTTCCAGCCCGCATTCAGATTTGATGGATTGATAAGGGTGAGGAGCCCTGCATTGTGTGTCCGCCGGTATTGCACCTGGAAATAGTGAATATTGCTGGCGGGAAGGCCGTCTCCAAACTGCGCGTAAATGGGTATACTGCCAGTAAAAGGGCGTACAAATTGATTAGTAAGCTGAAGGCTGTAGCCGCCTAGTCCCTGTGTCGCATAATTGGTCAGCCCAACGGTCCGGAAATTACCGTCCCCTGGCAAAACAATGGAATTTGTAAGCCTCTGGTCAATATGCAAAGGGGAAACGTGGGTGCCTATTGCCCGGATCGCAACAGAGGTCCCTTCCAGAATACCTCCACATACCGGCGGAATGCGGCTATCTGCAAGCTGAATATTGATGTCTCCTCCGCACTCGTAGTCCCAGTACGTAGCACAGGGCACGCGGGGACGGTACACCGTGACGTTCTCGCCATCCATAGGATATTCCACCCACACGTGGACATCCGGCTGATCGCCCTGATGCCAGATACAGGCCTCAAACCGCCCGTTCTGATCGGTCTCTACTACAGCCACCTCGTCGCAGCGGTACAGCCAGGGCCACAGGTAGGGGAAATTGCAGAAGTATGGGAAAAACAACGGAAAATATTCAGCCAGAATGCCCCGGAACTGCGAGCCGTCCACCCGCTGAATTTGCTGATGCAGGAGCTGAAGCTGAGCAGGGTTTTCCAACGATTGCCGGGATATTTGTGGCACCCGGCTGATTGAAATGTTTGAACGGGTATTTTGCAATAGCTCCAGTCCAATTTCCGGCCGGAATGGCGGTGGGTCAGGCAATGGTCGGGGAGGCTCCGGGATAGAAATAGGGATGCGCTCGATCAGGTCCTCACGCAAGCGCTCTAACAGGTCGGGGTCGATCCTCTCAATCCACCATCGGATACGGTCTACTTCACAAATGTGCACGATGGCATTGCAGACCGGATAGGTTTCCTGCTGCCCTTCCACAGAGGCACGGTTGGTAACCTGCCCGCGCATGCAGCAGCGCTGCCACCACCAAATTTCGCGAATGCGATCGGGAATGCGTTCAAAAATTAAGCCGCCGTTCTCATTAAATCGCAAACGAGGCTCAAAAGCCTGACGCCGTTCTAATCGCTCAATGCTGAGATTGGGAAGTGGCATGCCCGGTTCGGGCTCAGGAAGAATGAAAATACGGGACTGCCTGAGTGTCTTGATATCTGCATCGAAGTATACGGTATTACCGTCCTCGATTTTTCCTTTGCAGAGCAGGCTGCCATCACGGCGAAAAGCCAAGGCTGTTAAAGGCTGCTGGTCTTCAGGTTGGGTTTCATGGTGTTTGGCCATGGTTTTGGTTTTTGGGAGATTGAATTAATGGGATTATTGCCCATTGATCAGCCCAAAAACCAAAACGTTACAGCATTTTTCTTTTTTCTCCCGGCGGATCCGGCTAATTGAAATTAATGTCTTTGGTGAAGATACCATTCTGAAGGCTATCCCGGGCCTCATTACCGATTCGGATACCGCGGCGAACAAGCTGAAAACGTGAAGTGAATACACCCAGCCCTTCTTCAATATTAGTGTAAACGGGTATATTTTGCGCCGATGTAATACCGGTATTCGCCTGTTCCACTAACACAAGGTCTCTAAATTCTTCTCCGGCTCCTGTGATAACAATATCAATATAGTCGAACAATCGAATTTCGCCTTCACTAGGTGGGATAGCACTGCCCAGGAACGCATAAAAGCTCTGCCCCGGTATGTCCACTTTTTCCCGCTGACTATCAGCATCCTGCCGAAGTATAGATTTATTGACGACCCACTCCAGCGTTTTTTCGACCGGGTCCTGCCCCTGTCCGGGCGTAACTTCCCGGTAGTGGATAATAAAGCGGACATCAAAAATCTTAGCTTCCAGCCCCGGGCTCCAGGCTACAGTAAGCATTTGATTGTAGCGCCAGCGGTTGATGGTATTTGATGGAGAAGTTGCTACGGAGTCTATTTCATTCAGAATAATGGTCTCAGCGGTAGCCGGCGGCAGGTCATCCCCCCTTTCCACGCGGATCGATACCTCGTCTCCTCCTTCCAGGCCAGCCTCTTCCGCGTTGAGTTTGTACAAAACATTTGGAGTGTTGGCAAACAGCCCCTCCTCCTTAAAGTAGCCATCATCTTCTCCATTAACGCGCTGCAGCACAAAGGAAGTACCCTGTGTCCGGTTTTCCAGGACAACATTGATCCCATCGTAGTAAATCGAGTCGCTGACCTGAGCGATCTGCAGGGCATCTCCGCCCGGTTCCAGAAAAGCTTTTTGAACCCGGACATAGTGAGCCGTATCCTGAATATTCAGGAAACCGTAAACAATAGGAATGTCTTTCCACTCTGCTTCCAGGTTAACTTCGGTAGAGCAGGCGCTCCAGCCCATTACCAAAACAAGCAGTAAAAAAGTAGGCTTGAGTAATTTCATTCTAGAAAATTATGCAGTAATCATTAAAGCAAACGCAAAGGTAATCTAATTACCCTCAATAACACAAACGACATAAACAGGCATTGACGTTTAAAAGACGGAATTGTTTTTTACTGCCTTTGACCAGATTCAACCAAAGGCCTCTCAATATTTGTTTGACAAACGGAATTGAACCTATATTGTGACACCAAAAAAACTGGAACGCATGTCCGTCAACAAAGATATCAAACGAATGACCACCCATGTCATTCAGGAAATGAAAGAGCGGGGTGAGAAAATCACCATGCTCACGGCCTATGATTTTTCAATGGCCCGCATCCTCGATGCTGCTAATATCGACGTATTGCTGGTAGGCGACTCAGCCTCCAACGTCATGGCCGGCCATGAAACGACGCTGCCCATTACGCTCGATCAGATGATCTACCACGCTTCTTCAGTCGTCCGGGCGGTTAAACGGGCGCTTGTGGTGGTCGACCTACCCTTTGGCTCCTATCAGGGCAATTCCCGCATTGCGCTGGAATCCACTATCCGGATTATGAAGGAATCCGGGGCTCACGCGGTTAAACTGGAAGGCGGTGCCGAAATTCAGGAATCCATCAAACGCATCCTGTCGGCAGGTGTGCCGGTGATGGGGCACCTTGGGCTTACACCGCAGTCTATCTATAAATTTGGCACTTATACCGTGCGGGCCAAGGAAGAAGCCGAAGCCAATAAGCTTATTGAGGACGCGAAGTTGTTGCAGGAACTGGGCTGCTTCGCCATTGTGCTCGAGAAAATCCCGGCCAAGCTCGCCAAGCGGGTAACCGATAGCATCGATATCCCAACCATTGGCATTGGTGCCGGCCCTGATGTTAGCGGACAGGTCTTGGTCTCCCATGACCTGCTGGGCATCACCAAAGACTTTAAGCCGCGTTTTCTTAGGCGTTACCTCGACCTCTTTGATGAGATCAAACGCGCAGCCGAGCAGTACGGCGATGATGTACGTTCCGGGGATTTCCCCAATGAAAAAGAGCAATATTAGAAGAGGAACGGGCCAATATTAAAAGACGAACACTATGAAAAGAGCTGTGAAGACCACGCTGCTGCTCCTGACAGTAGCCATCATAGGAACGGGGCTGTATCTTTACAATGCCTTCCTGGCGAAAGTCGCTGTGCCGGAGGGGCTCGACAGTTACATCGTAAAAATTCCCACCTCCTCTACTTTTGAGGAAGTTGTCGCTTTGCTGGAAGCTCATGATTTCATTCAGGATGAGCAGGTGTTCCGGGTACTGGCAGACCGCATGGCCTACGAGCGCGACCCCATGCGCCCCGGACGGTTCGAACTGCAGCCCGGCTGGAATCATATTGAGCTCATCCGGCATTTGCGCAATGGGCCGCAAGCTCCAGTAAATGTCGTACTGCACAACGAGCGGCTCATTGAAGAGGTGGCTGGGAAAGTTGCCGGTTTTTTAGAGCAGGACTCCCTGGCTTTCCTGAATCTGATGCAAAATGAGGTTTACCTCGACTCCATCGGTTACACCCCGGAAACCCTGATGAGTTTGTTCATCCCCAACACGTATGAATTTTACTGGAATACCCGTCCGGCAGCCTTTATGGCCCGCATGATCAAAGAGCACGACCGATTCTGGAATCAGCAGGACCGCCGGGCGAAAGCCGCCAAAAAGGAAATGACACCCGCCGAGGTCTACACCCTGGCTTCCATTGTGGAACGCGAAACCCTGGTCGGCAGCGAAAAGCCCCGAATGGCCGGCGTATACCTCAACCGTTTACGTATCGGGATGCCCCTTCAGGCTGACCCCACCGCCGTTTTTGCCCGGCGGGATTTTAGTACGCCAAGGGTAACCGACTATCATACGAAGTTTGACTCACCGTACAATACCTATATGTACGCCGGACTGCCTCCCGGCCCCATCTCCATGGCGTCCATTTCGAGTATTGATGCAGTGCTCAATGCCGAAGACCACGAGTACCTTTACTTCTGCGCCAAGGGTGATGGTTCCGGGCTGCATTCCTTTGCACGGACCCTCTCAGCACACAACCGCAATGCCGCCATCTACCGGGCGAATCTGCGGGAACGGGGGCTGCGATAATTCAGTTGTTGCATTTATAAAAAAGCCCTAGCTTTGGTTAAACCTCAAATACGATCATGGCTGAACAACAGAACGTCTTCAAAATCGGCATTGCAATGGCAGGGGCGGTCTCCGCTGGTGCTTACACAGCCGGTGTCATCGACTATTTACTCGAAACGCTATCCAAGTGGGAAGGCGCTAAAGAGCGCAACAAACAATTAGGAAAAGACCACCCGGAATACGACCACAGTGTGCCTATGCACGATGTCATTATCGAGGTGATGGGCGGCTCTTCTGCCGGGGGGATGACAGCCGCAATCACTGCGCTTGGCTTATTCGAAGGGTTGCGCCCCATCAACGATGACAACCCGAATAAGGAACAAAACAAACTGTACGAAGCCTGGGTCAACCTCAACGATAAGGGAGACGGCAAAATGTCTACGCTCCTGCAAATGCTTCAGACTGAAGACATCAAAGAGCACAATGGGGTGATTTCCCTGCTCAATTCCAAGCCGATAGATCAGATTGCCGATCGGGCTGCAGAACTGAAAAGAATTACAAAGCTACCAGATTATATTGCTCCGGATTTAGAGATTATCCTCACCATTACCAGCCTGAGAGGCATTCCCCTGGCGGTAAACTTCTTTGATGAGGTAAAAAAGGAAAAGGCTTTTAGCGAACCGCCAAAGCCGGCCCACCGCATGTACCTGCACAAAGGTATCGCGCATTTCAAAGTGAACACAACCGGATCGGAGCACTACGACCACACCCTGCCTTTCAATCCGGAAGAAGCCATTGACCGGGAGACCCTCCTGCAATGCGCCAAAGCCACGGGCGCTTTTCCACTCGGCCTAGCTCCCCGGCACCTGACCAATACCCAAACGCCGTATATCAAAGCGATGGTAGACCGCATGTTTTCACCCAAGCGGCATGAGGAAGGGGAACTGCCTACGCAGGGCCTGCGCATCCAAATTGAGGAAGATACTTTTGACTTTTTTGCCGTAGACGGTGGCACGGTGAATAATGAACCTTTTGGGGAAGTGATCCGGGCACTGGAAGAAAAGAGCCAGGATGACCCCGGGCAGAACTACGCGGTACTGATGATTGACCCTTTCCCTAACTTTGAAGGGGAAACCCAGCAGGACCGCGAGGAAACGCCTAAGTTAATTGAACTGGTCCCCAAAGTCCTGGGCGCTATCCGCGGGCAGGCCATGATGAAAGAAAGCGACCTGGTCGGCGGTTTGTCTTCTGACCATACATTGCGCATGATCTTCCCCTCCCGTCGGGAAGGCGATCAGAAGGACCCCTACCCCATTTCCTGTGGTTCACTCGATGGCTTCGGTGGATTCTTCAGCCGGGGCTTCCGCGAACATGATTTTGAGCTGGGGCGCCGAAACTGTCAGAGTTTCCTCCGTAATTACTTCTGCATTCCGACCTCTAAGGCAGCTGAGCGGGATAGCGTCTTCCAGGACTGGGATGCAAGCGATGAGCGCCACAAGCGATTTTACAGCGAGTCCGTGGATGGGTATCCTATTGTACCGGATATGAATTTTGACCGGCGCAAAAATGACAATCCGGAGATTCCACTCCCAAAACGTCAGCGCCTCAAGCCGTCAGAGCTCCTCAGCATTGAAGGCAACATCCACCACCGCCTCCGCGAAGTCTTCCTGAATGCGGATAAGTACGAAAAGCCGACACCTGTGCCTGAGCAGGAAAAACTCAAGGAAGAGGTGCACCAAATCCTGCAACACCACAACCATAAATCAGTGAAACCGAGCCTGTTCGGTAGCTTCATCACCTGGGTACTAAAGGGCGTCTGGAAGCAGTGGGGCGCTGGAATCGCGGCCAACCGGGCTACCAATATGGTACTAAAGACCATACTTACTGATTTTCAAAAACGCAACCTTCTGGACCGCGACGGGCAATAAACCCCGGAGAATTGAGTTTTTCCATAAAAGTTGTTTATGCAGAGAATCGGATTGCTTCTGTTCGCCAGCTGCCTGGTTGGCAGCCTTTTCGCACAATCAGAGCTCAAAGTGGGTGTGGAGCTTTTCCCGAATGTTAGCCACCGCAGGCTCGTCGCCCAACTCAATGACGTAGACCCGGCTGAGACCCAACGACTGGAGAACCTTGAGGTGTCCCGGTTTTCCTATTCTGCAGGCCTTATGGCGCAGTGGCGCACCGAACGCATTGCTTTCAAAACCGGTGCCTATTTTGTGGAAAGCGGCTATCAGACCCGGCGTACGGAAGTTGATTTGCGCGACGACATTCCGGATGGAGCTGATGATCAGCGCATCAATTACGTGCACTACTTTATTGAAATCCCCGCTGAACTCCTCTTCTATCAGACCCTTAATGATAAAAATGACTTCCTGTTCTCCATGGGGCTTTCTATGGCCGTCAACATTGCGAACCGCGAACGCATCACCTACTACACTGATGATATTTCAGAACGGGTAACACAAGAGCCCGATGGCAATAACTTCTCCGGGCTGGGCTACAGCTTTATTTCCGGGCTGGGCTGGGAGCACCACTTCGACGGTTTCACCACTATGATTCAGCCGACCTTTCAGTTTTGGCTCAGCGGGCTGCTCAATGATCCGCTTGAACAGTATAATCGCAATCTCTACTCCGTTGGGATTAGAACGGCTGTGAAGTTTTAGGTAGCGCCCTCCTAAACAATCCCTTTCCGGCACGGGTTGCTTTGGAAGAATAACCAACCAAATACAATCTATGGAAATGCAATACCGCCGGCTCGGTAAATCCGGACTACAAGTGAGCGCACTTTCGCTGGGCTCCTGGTTAACCTTTGGGAAGCAAATCAGTGATGATGTAGCAGAATCGCTCATGGTCGCAGCCTACGAAAGGGGCGTCAACTTCTTCGATAATGCGGAGGCCTACGCCAGGGGTAAATCCGAAATTGTGATGGGCAATATCCTCGCTAAGCAGGACTGGGACCGCAGCTCCTACGTAGTGTCCAGCAAAGTGTTCTTTGGAGATGGTGGTCAAAAGCCCAATCAGACCGGGCTTAGCCGAAAGCACATCTTCGAAGCCTGCCATGCTGCCCTGAAACGATTACAAGTCGACTACCTGGACCTGTTTTTCTGCCACCGCCCGGATAAGAACACGCCCATCGAGGAAACCGTATGGGCCATGAACCACCTCATTCAACAGGGAAAGATCCTATACTGGGGCACCTCGGAGTGGTCCGCGCAGGAAATCATGGAAGCCCACATGGTGGCGCAGCGCCTTAACCTCATTGGGCCAACCATGGAGCAGCCGCAGTACAATATGTTTCACCGGGAAAAAGTCGAGGTTGAGTTCAGTCAGATCTACAAAACCGTAGGGCTGGGTACTACCATTTGGTCACCACTGGCCTCCGGTGTGCTGACCGGCAAGTACCTGGATAAATTTCCGGAAGGCACCCGTCTGGGCATGGAAGGCCTGGAGTGGCTCAAGAACCTCAGCCTGACTGAGGAGCGTCTGGAAAAAGTCCGGAAACTCAGTAAAATCGCTAATGATCTGGGCACCTCTATGCCTAAACTCGCTATTGCCTGGTGCCTGACCAACCCCAATGTAAGCACTGTAATACTCGGTGGCTCAAAAGTCCACCATCTGGAGGAAAATATTGATGCGCTGGAACTGGTCCCTCAACTCGATGAGGAAATCCTGCACAGCATCGAGGAAGTGCTGGGCAACAAGCCTGCTCATCCGCCTTTCTAAACAAAAGTGACACCGACAATATGGCCCCTGTCGACAGGGCGTCAACGCAATTCCGGAGCCTTGCTGGCAATCAGTGTCAGCAAGGCTTCTATGTCTTCCCGACCTGTGTGCGGATTGGTCAGTGTAACCCTTAGGAAAAGCCCGGTTTTGAGCTGAGTTTGCACAATGTAAAACCGGCCGTCTTCCAGCAGAAACTGCCGGATGCGGGCATTCAGTTCATCGAGGTCGGCGCCAGGTTGTACGTAACGAAAACAAACAATATTGCAAGCCGGGGCAACCGCCAGTTCAAAGTCAGGATGAGCACGGACCAGGTCCGCAAACAGGGCGCCATTTTCCATGACTTTATCGAGATAAGCTTCCCACAATTCAAAACCGTAGGTTCGCAGCAAAGCATGCACCTTCATACCCATCATCAGCTTGGTGCACTCGAAGGTACGCTTGGCCAGATTGTACCATTCCTGTTCGGTTTGCCCGGACCAGAGGTATTGTGCCCGCTGACTGAACGTCCGGTAACTGTCTGGTCCGTTTTTGAAAACCAAAGCTGTGGCAAGTACGGGCGTAAGCAGCATTTTGTGAAAGTCCATAGCCACGGAATCTGCACGCTCCAGACCGGCAACAACTGATCTGTGCCGGGGTGAAAGCGACAGTGCCGCACCGTGTGCCCCATCCACATGTAGCCACAGGCTTTCCGCCTCGCAGAAGTCAGCCAGTGCATTCAGGTTGTCGAAAGAACCGGTGGAAGTGGAGCAGGCGCTGCCCACAACGGCGATCACTTCCAAGCCTTCCGCTCTGGCCTGCGCCAGATATTCAGGCAGGCATTCGTGCCGCATACGATAGTGGCCGTCCACAGGGATTTTGATGATACCAGCTTCGCCCCATCCCATTATCCGGACCGCCCGGTCTACGCAATAATGGGCTTCTTCTGACACCATAAGGGCAAGGCGCGTCTGATGCCCACCCTCTGTCCAAACCGCCTTTTTGCTTTTCACCGCTCTGGCAGCAAGCAGGGCCGTCAGGTTAGCCAGGGTACCTCCCGAGGTCAACACTCCAGCGGCATTCGGGCCAAAGCCCATTTTTTCGGCTACAGCAGTTATGACCTGCTGCTCAATAGCGGTAGCAGACATGCCCATTTCATAAATAGCCATCCCGTTGTTGAGCAGGCCATCCACTAAGCTACTCAGGGCAGCAAGCGGGGCCGGCGGGCAAACCTGATGCCCCATATACCGGGGATGCTGCACCTGCACACTGCGCGATAAAATTTCCTGAAAAAAATGGATGGGGCTGCCCGGTCCGTTGAGGAGATCCTCTTGCCAGTAAGTGGCTTGTTCTCCCGGAGGCGAATAAGCAATGGCTTCTTTTTCCCGCCTCTGAACGGATTTCAAATGATCGGCAAGCCTATCAATCAGCTCGTGCCCGATTGCCCTGAACCTTTCCGGGTCATAAGCCGACTGTAAAATATTTTTTCCTGACCCCATAGTGTCTACCCTCTGACGATATCCGTGCCGTCTACAATTTCAAGCTCGTAGTGCTCCGCCTGTACGGAAAAGACCCGGTAGTATTCCTTTTTGGCATACTTCAGAAAGTCTGCTTTAGCTGATTTTTTCACCAGGTTAAGGGTGCAGCCGCCAAAGCCTCCGCCCATCATGCGGGCACCGGCAACGCCTTCGTGGTCTTTGGCAAGTTCCACCAGGAAATCCAGTTCGCGGCAGCTGACCTCATACTCCTTACTTAGGCCTTCGTGGGTGCGGAGCAACAGCTCACCGAGCGCTTCCATTTCGCCGTTCGTCAGCAGGTGCAGCGCCTGATGCAGGCGTTCGTTCTCCTCAATGACATAGCGGCAGCGCTGGTAAACCACAGGCGTTAGGTCCTCTCTGCAGGCGTCCAGCTGTTCCAGAGATACATCGCGCAGGGATTGAATGCCTTCAAACTTTTGGGCTACAGCTGCCGCCCCTTCGTGGCACTCACGTACGCGATCTTTGTAGGCAGAATTAGCCAGGGCGTGCGATACCCCCGTATTGATGAGCAGCAGTTCATAATCCTTCAGGTCCAATTGGACATACTCGTACTGCAGGGAGCGGCAATCCAGCTTGATCGCCTGCCCCCGTTGCCCCAGCAAGCTGGCAAACTGATCCATAATGCCGGAAGGCACACCAAGAAAGTTGTTCGAGGACCGGTGGGCCAGCTGGGCCAGTTCCTGACGGCTTTTCTGAAGATTGAACAGACTGCAAATGCCCAGGGCGAAGCCAGCTTCGAGTGCTGCGGAGGAGCTCATCCCCGAGCCAATCGGCAAATTACCACCAAAAACAACATCCACGCCTTCCAGTAAAGTGCCTTCCTGTTGAAGCTGATCCAAAATACCCATCAGGTAATTCGCCCAGCCTTTATCGGATTTTTTAATGTCACTTAGCGAGAACTGATAGGAATCATTGATATCCAGGGCATGAAAATGGCACTCATTGGTACCATTCTCGGCTATGGCGAAGTAAATATATCTGTTGATGGAGGCAGGCAGCACAAAGCCTTCGTTGTAGTCGGTGTGCTCGCCAATGATGTTGATGCGCCCGCAGCCCTGCACCAGCAAAGGTTGTGAGGAGAATGTATCGCGAAATACGGAAGCTATTTTTTCGAGGGTGTTCATCCCGTTTTTTTGCGCAAGATAGAGAACTCCCGGCCATTGACCTGAAAGAAGTACCCAAAATTTAGCCCCCGATCAGTTTAAGTGGTCTTCTACAAACTGAACCGCCCGGTATTCTGACCAGGCATAAGGCTTACGGGGCAGGGTAAACCCGACGTGACCGCCACTCCGGGGGCGCTCCAGGAAGAGCTTTGGGTGGTTGCTGCAAAGCTCTACCGGCGAGCACGCGGGTGGCAAAATCGGATCATTATCGGCATTGACCAGCAGTATGGGCCGGTCGGTACCGCCCATGAAGTTTTTGGCGGAAGCCTGCCGGTAGAAATCTGCCGCGTCCTCATAACCACCGAGGGGTGCGGAATAGTATTCGTCGAAGTCGCGCCAGTGCCCAACTTCATCCAGTTTTGACAAATCCAGGCGACCGGGGAAATCTGCTGACTTATTGGCCACTTTTTTACTCAGGCTCTTAAAAAAGCGGCGCTTGTAAAAACCATTGCCCGGCAATTCCAGCGCATCAACACTGGCTTTCAGGTCACAGGGAGAAGAGAAGGCAATCCCGCCAATGACTGCCTTGGGGACGGATTTACCATGTACGCCAAGGTATTTCATTAAGATGCTGCCGCCCATGCTGAAGCCGATGAGCAGCACCTTTTGGTAGTCCTTGGTTTGCAGGGCATGGGTTATCACTTCACCTATATCACCGATCTCGCCGTGGTTGTAAAGCCGGAATTTCCGGTTCATTTCACCGGAGCAGGAGCGGCAGTTCCAGGCCAGCACATCCCAGCCTGCCTCCGAAAAGCGATTGGCCATGCCCATCATGTAGTGGCGTTCGCTGTTGCCTTCCAGCCCGTGGGACAGGAGCACTAGATTGCGGCTTCTGTTGTCCAACCAGTCCAGGTCTACAAAGTCGCCATCAGACAGGGTCAGGCGCTCCCGCTCATAGGTGGTCTGCACCTTGCGCAAGATGGCAGGGAGTATAGTCTGAAGGTGCCCGTTGAACTGATAACGGGGCGCTCGCTTATAGGTCGATTCTTTAATCAGAGGCATCTGTAGTAGCCGTTGTATGGTATACAAATGAAGCGCGTTCAGGCGAAAGGGCAGCCGTCCGGTCGTTTTCAGCAACCACAAAGTACTGAATGGGTTGCTCTTTGTCCTTATGCGGGATTATCACCCCATAAACCTGGTCTTCTGCCATTTCATCCCCACTCGCTCCATCGTCTAACATCTCAACCGCCCTGAAGTTGCCCCGGGTGCCATTCCGGTAAAACAACCAGGCCCGGGTTGCCCCCTCCAGACGAGTAGCAAAGATCGCCTCCTCCCCTACATCAATATGTTCAATCGTATCAATTTTAGGAGGCTCATGCCCAACCAAAGGGTGCTTTTGCAAATATTCAGTTCGGGGCTCCATGAGCTCCTTAATCCCAACGATGTTTACTTTATTGGCCCGGGCGGATTCGTAAAGATTTTTCTCAAAAGCCTCTACATTGTAGAGTTTGTTGGAATCCGCTTCTACAAAAGGACGGATCCGCTCCTGCATGCGCATGGCTTCATACAGGTAAGTGCTATCTGCGAAAAAGTCCTGAACGATAGTCCGGATGTGAGCGGCGTACATTTTTCGGTACAAGTCGTTACCCAGTAATTCCGTAATCAGGGGGCGTTTCTTATTCTTTTGCTTGTAATGAATAAAGGGGCTTAGGGTCTGCATATCCTCCAGCCCCAGGGGTTTACCCAGCCCATCGTAGCGGAAGCCGCCAAATGAGAGATTGAGGTCCCAGATAATGGGGTGGAAAACACCGTCTTCGTCCTGATACAGGTAGTAGTTGTGACAAAAGCGCCCGGTGTAGCTATCCAGGTTGACCAGGGTGATGTTAAATGCCAGCATCCAGAGTGTTTCATCCACGGCGAGTACAGAATCGATTTTTTCGGGGTTATTATTCAAAATGTCAGTAAGGGCCACCAGCTGCGTCCAGCCCGAATCCGACTTTATCTCATAGTTCCCTTTATAGCAGTCCGCATCGGGGCCGAGGTACTGCAGTGAAGACTTCTCCCCTTTTTTGCACCCTTCCGGCGCTTCATAGCTCCAAACCGGGTCGCATTTGAACAGCACTCCGGTCTCGTCTTCGTAATCACCACCAAAGAAACGTTCGAGCAGTTCTTCATCAACAGACTCGGTATTGTTGTAAAGCCCGAAGTATGCATCGTTTATAAAAACACGGACGAAATTGGCCCGCGGGGAAACCATGTAACGGTTGGCGATTTTGTAGGACAAGGCTTCTCTGAGAAAAGAAGGGTCCCGAAATACATTACTCAACTTGAGCTTATCATAGCCGCCCGGCATTTTGTGGTCTTTGTGCGTCTCATTCACATCGATGTTGAACGGCAGCTTGGCATAATCGTTTTTCCGGACATTAAAGTAGGAGCTGTTGCCTTTGTACCGGATTCCCGCTCCTTCGTAGGTTTCCCCCGCAAACTTCACCGTGGCGATCAGCCGCTGATCGAGCCCTGCTTGCTTAAGGGAGTCCAGGATATCGTCCCAGTTTTCTTCCTCAAAGTAAATACGGACCTCCCGGATGGAGTCCGGGTCATAAATATCAATTTCAGTATCCTGCCCGATAGCCGGGAGGGTGAATACCGAAGCCAACAAAAAAAATAAGAAAAGTCGTTGCATAGGTTTGGTCAATTGAACCCTGTCAAAAGAAAATTGCGAAGTAAACAAGAGCTGCCTGCTTCGCAAATTCAGGAATTCCGGCGTCAAAACCTACAGGTATGCGCCAAATAATTTGTTTTCCTAATTATTCAGTTCTTCCAGAGTAGCCGTGTGTTGTTCAAACATGTAGCGGGATGGGCTGAAACTGGCCGCGCGGGCGTTCTCAGCATAGATATAGTACTGAATTTCTGTTGCGCCACCCTCTGGCTTGATTACTGCACCAAAGATGCCATCTTGTGCTTCGCCATCGTTATGCCGTCCATCATCGGTCATATCCACCCGCTTGAAAGGCTTGGTGCTGTCGTGCCGGTAAAACAAGGCCACCTCGGTGGGAAACTTCTCTACTTTAGCCTGAATCTTAAACTCGGTAACCCGCTCGGCGGAGAATTGCTCCCGTGAACTTACCGTCACATCACCGATGCTGGGAGGAATAACCGCCAGCACAACGTCCTGCTTCAGGAAGTCGGTACGAGGCGTCATGAGCTGTTGCAACCCTGGGATGCGGCTCCGCTTACCAATAGTTTCGGTCAGGCTGTTATCGAAATCCTCCATTGCGTAGTACCGGTTCTCATCCGCTTTGAAGTCTTCACGGATAAGTGCCTGTAGTTCTTTGACGCGCTCCAGATACTGGTCCTTGCGGAAAACCTCATTAACGATGGTCCGGATATGGTCCAGGTACATTTTCTTGTAGTGCTCATCCTTGAGCAGCTGGCTGATGAGTGGCTTTTCGGCGTTGTTAACATGCAGGAGCGGGTCCATTTCCTGCAAATCCTTTAGCTTGAGGTCAGAGCCAACGCCTGTATTCTTGTAACTGCCAAAACAAAGGTTAAGGTCAAATACGATGGGGTTGAACTTCCCCTGATTGTCCCGGTAGAGGTAGTAGTTTTCGCTATAGCGGCCGGTGTAGCTGCTGAGATTGGCCAGCACGTTGTTGTACGCCAGCATCCATAGCGCCTGATCCACGTTAAGGACACGGTGTACTTCCTCCGGCTTTTTGTTGAGCAGGTAGGTCAGCTCGATGAGGTCATCCCAGCCACTTTCCGAAAGCAACTGAAAGTTATGAAGGTAGCACTTAGCGCTTTCATCAAACTGCAAGCTACCGAACACATCCGCTTTACAACCTTTTGGCTCGTTCTCAACAAGATTGGGGGCGCAACGAATGAAAGTGCCTTCATCTGTACCATAATTGCGCTTGAGGAAGGCATCGTCAATAGGTTCCACATTCACAAACAAGCCATAGTACTCGCCATTGACCATCACACGCGCATAGTTGGCAAGCGGGGCAGGCATATAACGGCGGGCGATTTCATATCCGAACACCTCACGGACCATGCTCGGGTCACGCAGCGCGCTGGAAAGCTTGACCGTACCTCGCCCCTGATAGTTTTGTTCCTTATCGATGTAGTTGAGCTTCAAATACAGGCTGTTGCGCTTGTTGCCCGGCTGGAAAGAGCGGCTTTCGCGGTAACGCACCCCAATATCATCAAACTTCTGACCATTGATTTCCACAGTGCCAAAGAGCAGCCCGTCTCCATTAAAGCGCAGGGAGTCCAGTACATATCGCCAGTTTTCCTGCTCGAATCTGATTTTGATCTCCTGAATGGTGCCGGTATCATAAAAATCAGAAGTATCATCTTGAGCCCATAGTGTTGTGTAAGCCCCGAAGCAAAAAAGGCTTAGTAGGATCAGCGTTGTTTTTTTCATATTGAAGGTGTGATGTGATTTTCAGGATTTTGTTTTGGGTATAATCACCAACGGCTCCTGAGCGCTGACAAATTATACTTTTTTCATTGCAATATTAAGAAATTATGCTGAGGATAGAAGGCTATGTAAGGGCAAACCCATCCCGGAACAAACCTAATTTTCCACTCATTTGCCACTCAGCTGCACAAAATGGAGGTATAGATTAACGACCATAATGGCAATGATAGCGAGTGCACCTATGCGCATCCACCCGGCATTGCGCTGCCGGAAGGCCTCTGCCTTTTTTCTGGATTCCGGGTCACCGGCCTGCACCCTGCCTATGCTGAACAGGTACAGGTAGATACCAAAGGCCAGGAAAATCATTTCCATTAGTAAACCCAAGTATTCCATTCGTTAGTTGTTTAATTCCTCAAAAAAACCAGTTTTTTTATTCTTCACGACATTATCCCAGTGGAAGTAACGCCCGTTCATAGAAACATAGACTCCCGGCTGCAACGTTTGCACAAAGGCCAGGGCGCTGCCCAGATTGAAGAAGCCATCCGAGGAAGTCCCAAAAGCATAGGGGATCATTGCCCCGGTAAGTACAATCGTTTTATCCTCAATATTCCGCCTGGCCAGAAATTGTGCCGTTTCGACCAGCGTGTCGGTACCATGAGTGATGAGGATCTTATCGTAAGGGCACCGTTGACAATTATACGCAATAATTTCCCGGTCCTCTTCCATCATGTCCATACTATCCACCATCATCAGGGTCTTAACATTTATGTCAAGGGTGCACCTGCCCCGCTCGAACATACTGGGCAAGTGAGTATCCCGGAAAAAGAGGCTCCCTGATATATAGTTGTACTCCTTGTCGAAAGTACCACCGGTGACGTAGACCTGAATCATTATTGCTGTTTTTGCACTTTGCGGCAATAATACGACAATTGGCTACTGCCACAAAGTGCCAGCCTGGGATTAATACAGCTTCTTTTCCAGAATGCAGGAATTACCTTTGGTTACAATAAAAATAACCCCGGCTGCCACAGGGCGGGTAACCAGGGTTATTCACACCTAAAAAGCAGAAGCATATTCCTATTCTACCTTGAACATGTCATCCTCTAGACCGGTGTTGATTTTCACCTCCTCCACTTTCATGGTCAGCGGTACTGGTGCCATTCCCTCTGCTTCGGTCTGGAAAGGGACCATCATCCCATCCACCTCCTGATAATCACTAAAACGGTTAGTGACGGTAACCGAGCCCTGAGGGCCATCCTGCACGGTCACAGCTTTCAGCTTCAACCCGCTTTCGATGCCGAAATACTCGGTACTCTTGCTCCCATCAGGGCTGGTGATTTCGATTTTATAAGCTGGCTCGCCGTCCACCTTTTCTGCACCGCTAAGTTTAAGCTCATAGCCTTTTTTGTCATAAGACAGTTCGGGGTGGATCATCGCCTGTGATTTGAAGGCATCCACGTCCTCGCCTTCCAGGACCTGCTTCTGGCCCATTGCGCTCACCATAGCCTTTTCCCCATCGTAGCGGGTTTCGTTTACCACAGAACCATTCATCTCTACTGTCATGGCCATCTTTCCGGTTGCTTTCTGCTTCATTTTCATAGTCAGTGCCATGCCCTGAATCGTAGCGCCCATGGTCATGCTTATGTCTTCCACGCTTTCCAGTTTTTCACGGCCGCCGATCGCCTCAATATAGTTTTCTATCACGTCCATGGCGGTCAGGCCTTCCGGTACGCTCAGCCCGGCTTTGTCAAGCGGGCGTCCCTGTTTGTCATACATCATCACGGGAGCTACGCGCTCCAGAGGTTCCGCCACTTCACCGGCATTGCCAACTACTACGATATAAGCCTGGTCTGGCAGCAGGTACTTTTGTGCCGCCTCCTGAATGCGCTCTGCTGTTATGGCTTCTACCTGTTCAAGGTAAGTTGCATAATAGTCCTTTGGCAATTTATAACGGGCAATGTTCAGGGCAAAGCGGGCAACGGTCTCCGGCCGTTCCGTACTCCGGGCAAAGCTGCCAAAGATAAAGCTCTTCACACTGTTCAGCTCCTTTTCCGGAACGGGCTCATTGCGGAGGCGCTTCAACTCGCCCAGCATTTCCACCACTGCGCTGTCGGTGACCTCATTCCTCACATTTCCACCTGCAGCAAAGTAACCAATGACTTTATCGTACTGAAGCGTAGACCGGACACCGTAAGAGTAGCCCTTGTCTTCGCGGATATTCTGGTTCAAACGGCTCGACAACAGCCCACCACCGAGAATGGTATTCAGCACATTGGCTACGATGGCATCCTCTGTGCCCGGCTTCAGGTTGACCGGATAGGTGATGTTGAGCACAGATTGTGTGGCCCCGTCTTTATTCACCAGAGCGACCTGCGCTGCTTCAGGGGCTTTAGGCCGTGGGTAAAACTCACGTGCCACGTTCCCTTTTTCCCAGCCTCCAAAGTACTGCTCTGCCAGGCTGCGGGCTTCATCCACACTAATATCGCCAATGAATGCCAGATAGCTGATATTGGGTTTGAAGTTTTTCTCGTAGTAGGCTTTCAGATCCTCGAGCTTGATGTTCTCAATAGCCTCCTTGGTGGTAATCTCGCCGTAAGGGTGATCCTCTCCGTAGACTAACACATCAGAAACGGTGGAAGAAATATAGCCGGGGTCAGAGATTTGACTGGCCAGTGCGGAGATCCGCTGCTGCTGCAGTTTTTCAAACTCGGCTTCCGGGAAGGTGGGGTTCAGGACAGCGTCGGCCATTACCTCCATCAGGGTATTCTTATACTTACTCAACGCTGAGGCATAAGCTCCACCGCTGCTCGTTGAAAGGACCGCGCCAATGAAGTCGATTTCCTCATCAATATCCGCTTTCGTCCGGTTTTCCGTACCCCGGCTTAGCATTTCGCCAGCCATACTGGCCATACCCACTTTATCACCCTCGGCTTTTGGGGGCACGTCGACCAGAAGTTGGAAAGTCACCTTTGGCAATTTATGGTTTTCCACTACGATCACTTCCAGGCCGTTGTCCAGCTTAAATTGCTGGTATTCGCCAAACTCAATGCGGGGCGGTGGGCCACCTTCCGGCGCCTGCTTGCGAAAGTCTTCGTCTTGCGCCTGTATAGCGGTCGCACCCAATAGCGCGACAACGAGGTATAATAGGGATTTGAAATTCATATCTTAGTTCAGATTTTGACTTAAAAATTAGGTTTTGGGGTCTGCTTACGGCTGTGCGGGCTTGGGCAGATAGTAAAGCGCCACGCGATTATCCGGCACCAGGTACTGCTTTGCCACCCGTTGCAGGTCTTCCCGGGTGACCGCCTTGTACTTCTCCAGCTCGGTGTTAATCAGATTGGCATCATCATAAATGGTGTGATAGGTAGCCAGGCTGTTGGCAATACCAAACATGGAGGCATTATCGGTGAAAAAGCTGGCTTCGATCTGATTTTGCAGCTTTTGGTACTCCTGCTCTGAGATGAGTTCTTCCCGGACTTTTGCCGTTTCGGCATCCATGGCTTCTTCCAGGTCTTTGGCATCGATGCCGGCACTTGCTATGGCAAAGGTCATAGACAAACCAGGGTCCTCTGTGCCATCTGCAAAGTTATAGACCGCCAGGGCTTTCTGCTGCTCATCCACCAGAGCACGGCGCATACGGGAGCTCTCTCCCTGAGACAGCAGCCGGTTGAGCATCTGAATGGCATAAGCGTCATCTTCGGTGATAGATGGAATGCGGTAAGCATGGATCACGGCTGGCAGCTGAATCTGGTCATAAACCGTGTCCCGCACTTCACCGTTCAAAGCCGGCTCCTCAATTTCCGGACGGTAAAAGCTGCCTTTCTTAGCCGGGATGGTCCCAAAGTACTGGTTCACCCATTTTTTCGCCTGTTTGGCCTCAAAGTCTCCGGCAATAACCAGCACCGCGTTATTAGGCACATAGAAGTCTTTGTAGAAGTTGATATAATCGGCTTCCGTTGCCGCATTCAGGTGCTCCATGGAACCGATAGTCGGCCACTGATAGGGGTGCTTTTTGAACGCCCGCTTTAGTGCTTCCATGCGGAACGTACCGTATGGGCGGTTATCGTAGCGCTGCCGCATCTCTTCCTTGACCACCTCCCGTTGGGTTTCAATACCTTTATCCTCCACTTTAGCGTGCAACATACGCTCCGATTCCAGCCACATGCCCAACTCCAGCTGATTGGACGGCAGAATCTCAAAGTAGCAGGTAACGTCTGAAGTGGTGTAGGCATTCAGCGTACCACCGGCATCCTGAATGTACTTGTCAAACTGGCCGCGCTCAATGTTCTCCGAGCCCTCAAACAAAAGGTGCTCAAAAAAGTGGGCGAACCCGGTTCGGTCAGGGTTTTCATTTTTGCTGCCAACATGGTACATCACCGCAATGGCGACAATGGGCGTGGTCTTGTCCTGATGCAGTATAACATCCAACCCATTATCCAGCGTGAGCTGTTCGAATTCAATGGCGCGGTCCTGGGCCAGCAGTCCGGTCCCGAGAAGTACGCCGCTAAGTAGAAAAAACAGTTTTCTGAGCGTCATATTGATATTTGGTTTAATTCATTTTTGAAATATGGTGCAAGTTGTAAAACGGATCCCACTTCGCGAAGTACAATAGAGTAGTCTTGGATAACCAACGACGAAACCCCTGTTTTTGATTACATACAGGAATGGTAAAGCTCAATTTTATGGCTTTTTTTATATTCAATCTTTACAAAGCCCCTTAAAGATGTCCTGAACAAACGCTGGTTTTCTCTTATGGATGGCCTGGGTATGCTGCGCAATCCCGGTGTTGGAGGCTCAATCTCTGCCCAATATCATCATCATTATGGCAGATGATCAGGGTTGGGGTGACCTGAGCCTGCATGGCAACACAAATCTGCACACCCCGCATATTGACAACCTGGCAGCAAATGGAGTTCAATTCGACCGGTTTTTTGTGGATCCGGTCTGTTCGCCCACCCGGGCAGCAATGCTTACCGGGCGGTATGCGGTACGGGGCGGCGTTTATGCCACTTCTGTCGGTGGCGAACGGCTCGACCTTGATGAAAAGACCCTGGCAGCGTATTTCAAAGCTGCCGGCTATGCCACCGGTGCTTTCGGCAAATGGCACAACGGCATGCAGCCGCCCTATCACCCCAACAGCCGGGGCTTCGACGAGTTCTACGGCTTCTGCTCCGGGCACTGGGGCAGCTACTTCAGCCCTATGCTGGAATATAACGGACAAATCATTCAGGGCGATGGCTACCTGCCCGACGATCTGACGAACCGGGCTATGGATTTCATTGCACAACATCAGGACAAGCCGTTTCTGGTCTACCTCCCCTTCCCCACCCCACGCGCGCCTATGCAGGTACCGGATGACTGGTGGGAAAAGGTAAAAGACCGCCCACTCCTAAACCGGCACCGAGATCCGGAACGCGAAGACACTACTTTTACCCGGGCCGCACTCGCTATGGTGGAGAATATTGACTGGAACGTGGGGCGCCTCATCGCACATCTCCGCAAGCTCCATCTGGAAGAAAATACCATAATAGTATACCTCACAGACAACGGCCCTAACTCCTGGCGCTGGAACGGCGATATGAAAGGGCGGAAAGCCAAAACCGATGAAGGCGGGGTGCGTTCGCCCCTGCTGATGCAATGGAAAGGGCAGCTCCCTGCCGGAAAGACCATCCAACCCATTGCCAGCGTACACGACCTGTTACCTACCTTAGCCGACCTTGCAGGCATTCCCTTCGATCCCCCAAAACCCCTGGATGGCAAAAGCCTGAAACCTTTGCTTTTGGAGATGGGTGCAGAATGGCCCGAGCGTTTGATCATCAACCAATGGGGCGATCGCATCAGCGTGCGCAGTCAGCATTTCCGGCTGAGCCATGACGGACAGTTGTTTGATATGAAAGCCGACCCCGGACAGCGTAAAGATGTCAGCCACGCACATCCGGAAATCCATAAAACGCTGATCAAAGCGCAGGAAAAATTCCGGAAAGAGGTGCTATCAGAACTCAAACCGAACCAAAAGCGAGCTTTTACGGTGGGGCACCCCGACCACGATTTCACCCAATTGCCCGCCCGTGATGCCATTGCCACTGGCACCATCGAACGGTCCAACCGCTGGCCCAACTGCTCCTACTACACCAACTGGACAAGTACCCAAGACAGCATCTACTGGGACGTGGAAGTCCTAAAGCCCGGTCTTTATCAGGCAACCCTCTACTACACCTGTGCGGAAGAAAATACCGGGGCAGCTTTCCAGTTGTCCGCAACCGGCACAGCGATAGACTTTACAATTGACGAGGCCCATGATCCACCGCTGCGCGGCGCCCGCTACGACCGTACGCCCCGCGATGTCTCCTTTGTTAAAGACTGGACATCACTTTCCTTACCGCCAATTGACCTTAAGCCCGGTCGGCACCGCCTGGTCCTTGCCGCTAAGGACTTACCCGGTCCCGGGGCAATCGATTTTCGGTTACTCCAACTGGAAAGGCAACCCAACAAGCTTCCCTACCGATTTGAAGCACACGGTAACCCCTTCATCCAACACCTTTACACGGCAGACCCTGCAGCACGGGCTTTCGGCGATACTTTGTACCTGTACACCTCCCACGATCAAGATACAGCGACCCGGTTCTCCATGGAAAACTGGCGTGTATTCTCCACTCCTGATCTTAAACATTGGACCGACCATGGCAAACCCTTTGGACTGGATGCTATCAAATGGGCTAAACGAGATGCCTGGGCACCAGATGCCATGGCCAGAAACGGGAAGTACTATTTGTACTACCCCGTAGAGCAGCAGCACATTGGCGTGGCGGTGGCGGATTCGCCCTATGGCCCCTTCCAGGATCCACTGAATGGACCCCTGATTAGTCATGACTCACCCGGTGTTGTCTCCGACCGGGATTTTATTGACCCAGCTGTATTTATTGATGATGACGGGCAGGCTTACTTACTTATGGGGCAATTAGAAGTTAATATAATCAGGCTCAACGATGATATGATGTCTTACGATGGCGAGGTCATTATACTGGACAAGGAGCAAACACCGGGCTTTTTTGAAGCGGTCTGGCTACATAAGCACCAAGGGAAATACTATCTGTCTTATTCCGCCAAAGATGAGCAGGGGCGAGATATTATCCGTTATAGCATAGCGGATGCGGTGCTAGGGCCCTACACTTACAAAGGTGACATCCTCCCGCCCATGAACAGCGGCACCAATCACCACAGCATCGAGCAATTCCAAGGGGAGTGGTACCTGTTCTACCACAATTCTGACCTCTACTTTGAGCAGCACCCCGAGGCACTCCGTAAGTTTGGCTGGGGGCATGAGGGCAGCCCCCACCCCTTCCGCCGGTCGGTTTGCATGACGCGGCTAACCTATAATCCTGATGGCACTATCGAAATTATCGCAACACCCTCACCTAAATCAAATACCGATGATTAATCTAAAGGAATGGGCTACGCTCGCCTGTCTGCTACTCTGCGTTTGTCCAGCAATTTCCCAAACGCCTGAGCGCCCTAATTTTTTGATTATTCTCGCCGACGACCTCGGTTATGGCGACCTCAGCTGTACCGGGAGTACTCAAATCCATACTCCATATGGACTACTACATACACCAGCCCAAGACTGACGACTAGCATCGAAATTGACTACACGTCCATTAAAACCAGCATTACAAGTCCAAAAGCAAAGCCTCATTTACCCAAAAACCAAGCTATGATCAAGGATTGGAAGCAGCTGCTGGTGATGGGCAGCATTTTGCTTTTTGCAGGTACACTGAGCGCACAGGGCAAGTGGGACATTTCCGGTACGCAGGGCTGCGATTCAAAAGAAGGTAACCGAAAAACGGAACGATTACGAAGCCTACCTCAAGCAATTCGGCAAACTCACTGAAGCCTACGCAGGCATGGCAGCCGGGTTGGGTTGGAATACCATTTATGATCCCGTTCAGGACCGGGTATTTTCTACCGTAGACCGCCAATGGAACATCAACCGGGGGGGATACGTATTTTTCGGCTGGGACAACTTTTTTATGGCACATATGATCGGGTTGGATGCACCGGAACTCGCTATGGCCAATGCTGTGGAGGCACTCCGGGAAGCCACTGCTGATGGCTTTGTCAGCAACCTCAGTCAGGGCAACGGGCGCAAAGCCTGGGACCGCTCCCAACCGCCGGTAGGTGGGCTGGCCTGCTGGGACATCTACCAGAAACATCCGCACCGATGGTTCCTGGAAATGGTCTATCCACGGCTGTTGCGCTGGAACGAGTGGTGGTTAGAAAACCGCCTGAATGGCGACCTGCTCTCCTGGGGCTCCGATCCCGCTCAAAACCCCTTTCACGATAAAGTCTACCACAACCTACGCGCTGCCATGCTGGAGACCGGCATTGACGATAGCCCTATGTACCTCGATGCACAGTTTGACCCGGAGAAAAATCTCATGGAAATGCACGATGTAGGCCTGAATGCCATGTACATCGCCGACTGCCGGGTACTTGCCAAAATGGCGGATGTTCTGGGGCAATCGGAAGACGCTCAACGCCTCCGGGAGCGGGCGGACCGCTTACAGCAACAAATTCAGGCACTTTGGCATGAGGAGAATCAGCTTTTCCAAAACTACGACCTGATTCAGGAGGCCTTCTCAGACCGGATTTCCCCCACGTCCTTTTACCCCTTGCTCGCTCGCACCGCCTCAGCCCAACAAGCCCGGGCGATGGTTGACAAACACCTACTCAATGAAGAAGAATTCTGGGGAGAATGGGTGCTGCCGTCCATTGCCAAAAACGATCCGCTTTTTCCAAAGCAGCGGTACTGGAAAGGCGCCATTTGGGCCCCCATGAACTTCCTGGTTTATCTCGGTATGCGCGACTACCCGGAGCTGAAAGATGCCCGGAAAGCATTGGTAGACAAATCTGTAGACCTTTTCGTACGCAACTGGACCGAACAGGGGTTCGTTTGCGAAAACTACTCCCCTATTGATGGCACCTGCAACGAGCCTCAGCTCAATAGTTCGCCATGGTATACCTGGGGCGGTTTGCTGGCGCTAATGGGGCTGATGGAGGAAGGGCATTATGATTGATCCATCAACCGGACTCCCGGCGGTCAGCACCTCCCCGTCAGCCAATCGTATCGGCTGAGATTGAAGGCTTACATGAAAGACTTACTGTAAGCCTGGCTCATTACAATCCCCCCTGCTGCGTATCTCCTAAAAAAAGCTTTCGGATATGCTCCTACGTTACCTTCAGGTCATTTTTGCTGCGTGCCTGCCTCTTTTAGTCCCCGCACAAAACACGCCCAATATTCTGGTCCTTATCGCCGATGACTGGTCTTACCCCCACGCGGGCATTTACGGCGACCCGGTGGTGCAAACCCCCAACTTCGACCGGCTGGCCAGGGAAGGGGTGGTGTTTGACCATGCCTACTGCGCTTCCCCATCCTGCACGCCCTCCCGCGCAGCCCTGCTGACCGGAAAATACCCGCACGAACTGGGGCCGGGAGGTAATCTTTGGAGCCTGCTGCCTGATACATTCCCCAATTATGCAGCCTTGCTGGAAAAAGCAGGATATATAACTGGTAAAGCCAATAAGGGATGGGGACCCGGAAATGAAAAAGCAGGCGGTTACCCGCATAATCCTGCTGGACCAAATTACGATAGTTTCACCGATTTCCTCAAACTGCGGGACCCGGACCGCCCCTTCTATTTTTGGGATGGCAGCTACGACCCGCACCGGGTGTATGAACCGGGAAGCGGGGTGAATCAGGGCATGGATGCCTCTGCTGTCCATCTGCCCCCCTTTTTCCCGGATCTGCCTAAGGTGCGCAATGATATCCTCGATTATTTCTACGAAGTGGAACGCTTCGACCGGCGGATCGGTACCGCTGTCCGGGAACTTGAAAAACGTGGATTGCTGGACAACACCATTATTGTCATCACCAGCGATAATGGCATGCCCTTCCCCCGCTCCAAAGCCAATCTTTACGACTACGGGACAAGGGTCCCTTTGGCGATCTACTGGAAAGGGCAGATAATGCCCGCCCGTGAAATGGAAAACTTTGTCAACCTCATCGACCTGGCACCAACTTTTCTGGAAGCTGCCGGGCTAATCATTCCCGAGGCGATGTCAGGCGAAAGCCTGCTCCCCCTGCTCAAAGGACAGAGCCGAAAGCACCGTGATCAAGTCTTTCTGGAACGAGAACGCCAGGCTTACGTCCGCCCCGATAACCAAAGCTATCCGATGAGGGCCGTTCGGACAAAAGACTACCTCTACATCAAGAACCTGGAACCCGAGCGGTATCCGGCGGGCGATCCTGTGCACATCTATGCGGTAGGTGCTTACGGCGATTGCGATGATTCTGTAACGAAAGATGCGATCATTCAGGGGCAGGACAGCACCCTGAGGCAACTGGCTTTCGGCAAACGCCCTGCCGAGGAGCTTTACGTGCTTGCAGAAGATCCTTACCAAATGGCAAATCAGGCCGCCAATCCGGAGTACAGTCAGGTAAAAGCAGAGCTGCACAACACCCTCAACGAATGGCAATCAGCAACTCATGACCCGCGTGCCAATGGCCAGGGCACTGTTTTCGAAAAAGGCCCCTACTTTGGAGGCCCCACCCCGTCAAAACAAGCCAACCGCCACCCCCGGTCCACCCCACGTACTGATATAGGCCATCCGGTACCTGCCAGGTCCACCGCCCTTGTCGACCCATTCCTGGGGAGTATCAATGGCAATGTGCTTCCGGGCGCTTCCATCCCTTTTGGAATGGTTAAGCTGAGCCCGGACATTATGCCCCCACAGCCCACCTCCGGCTATCGCCCCGGCAAGCCTATCGCGGGCTTCAGCCACACTCATACCAGCGGGACCGGTGGAGGAGGCCGGTATGGGAATATCCTCTTCACCCCACTGACGCAGGAGCTTAACCTCAAAGATTACGCTTCGCTAAAACAGGTCAATGAGCGGGCTGCACCGGGGTACTACGCTGTCACCCTTGCCCGAAAACCCGGCGATGTGGAAGTGGAATTAACGGCTTCTGCCAAAGTAGGCTACCATCGATACACTTTTTTCACCTGGGATAAATCACCGGAAATCGAAGGGCAGGTGGTTATTGATGTCGCCCATACCATTGGCCGGACGGGGCTGGAAGACAGCCGTTGCCTGGAAGCCGAAGTGGAGATTGTTGGAGAAAACGCCATCCAGGGCTGGGGCCATTTCGCCGGTGGCTGGGGCGGGCAAAACCCGTATAAGGTATATTTCTTCGCCCAGTTCGACCGCCCCTTTGATGCAGCAGGTGTTTGGCAAGACACCACCCTCCTACCCGGCCAGCAAAACTTATCAATCCGCTTCCCGGACGATCAGCCGGTCAAAAGTCGCCGCATGGGCGCATGGGCGACCTTCAAAGGCCCGCAGCGGCAGCAGGTGGAAGCAAAGGTTGGGCTTTCATTTAAAAGCATAAAAACTGCCAGGAAATTTCTGAATGAGGAAAAGCAAACTTCATTTGACCAAGCAAGAACTGCTGCCGATCAGTCCTGGGACAAACGGCTCTCCCGTATTGAGGTGGAAGGTGGGCTGCCCGAGCATCAGCGGATGTTTTATTCTACCCTTCGCAATACCTTCCTCATGCCCACCGAAGTCACTGGCGCTACCGAAGACTGGCCCGAAAGCCAGGCTCATTAATGGGACCATTATTGTATTTGGGATGTTTTCCGCACCGTTATGCCCCTGCATACGCTGATTGCACCGGAGCAGCAACGTGCCATCCTGCAAAGCCTTCTGGCTATTTACGAAAAGGAGGGCTGGCTTCCGGATGCCTGGGTAGCCGGCGACTTCGGCAGCATACAGGGCGGGACAAATGTGGATGTCGTCTTTGCGGATGCCGTTGCCAAAGACCTGGGTGGATTTGACCAGGAACAGGCGTTAAAAGCCCTGCGGCATCATGCCGAGCATCCCTCTGATAATCCCAAAAAACAAGGGCGCTACCTGGAAGATTACCTAAAACTGGGCTATGTCACTTCGTCCTCTGCCAAAGGGGCGACGTCCCGCTCTCTGGAGTATGCCTACAATGACTTTTGCATTGCCAAAGTCGCCGAAGCGGCAGGGGACACGGCAACTGCCCGGAAGTACAGGAAACGCTCACAGGGCGTTTTCAAGCTATTTAACAAAGAAGCCGGGCATTTTTGGGCAAAGGACCAGTCGGGCAACTGGCAGCCGGACATCACCACCGAAAATCTGCGTAAAGACCACTGGAACGACCCCTATTTTTACGAAGCTACCCCCTTGCCTACAGCAGCTATGTACCCCACGATATGCGGGGGCTTATCCAACGGCACGGAAGCCCGGAAGTTTATATCAAATACCTGGATCGTTTGCTGTTGGACCCCAGGTTTGACCTCGGTAATGAACTGCTCTTCCTGTTGCCCTATCAGTACATTTATGCGGGTAGGCCGGATAAAACCGCTGAAGCCGTTCAGCATCTAATGAAAAGAAAGTACGCTGCCGGGCATAACGGCCTTCCCGGACAGGACGACTCCGGTGCAATCTCTTCCTGGTACGTCTTCAGCAGCATGGGCTTCTTCCCCGTTGCCGGGCAGGATGTTTACCTCATCGGCAGCCCGCTCTTTGACCGTAGCCGTATCCGGCTGAAAAATGGAAAGACCTTTAGCGTGGTGGCCCGCCGCCGGTCTGCTGAAAACATTTATGTACAATCCGCTAAACTGAATGGTATCCCGATCGACCGGGCGTGGTTCCGCCACCGGGAGCTGATGCAGGGCGGTACGTTGGAGCTTATCATGGGATCAGCGCCCTCCGAATGGGGAAAGGTGCAGGTACCTCCCTCGCTAACTCAACCGCCCCCCTATACTCCGGAGGATATCCAGGCCATTTGCTGGAACATGGTGGACTACCACCTGCGGGAGGTTTATCCCAAACTCAATTACGTTCCGGTCATGGAAGGTGCCTGGACCAAGAACGCTTACTGGAATGCGGCCACCTTTTATACCGGGCTTTGGAAACTTTATGAAAAAACGGGACATGCTCCTTTTTTCAAACACATGGCTGACTGGGGCAAGCGGGAGCGGTTCACCCCGCTAAAGTACGACCCTGACATTGCCAACAACCATCTGGCAGCCCACACCTGGCTGAAAATGTATCAGGAAACCGGAAACAAAGCCTACCTGGAACCCAGCCTGACGGAGCTCGACCGCTTTATGCGCCTCCCTTACGAAGGGCGTACCGAATGGTGGTGGTGTGATCTACTCTTCATGGCGCCACCCACTTTCGCTTTAGCTACCGCAATCACCGGTGATCCCAAGTACCTGGATTTCATGCACGAAAAATGGGTGCAAGCCACAAAGGTACTTCAAGATCCCGCCACCGGTCTCTTTTTCCGGGATGCTAAATACGTCTACGCCCCCGATAAACCTGACACCCACGGCAAAGACGGCGGCAAGGTATTCTGGTCGCGCGGCAATGGCTGGGTAATGGGCGGCATTGTCCGGGTTTTGGAGCGCCTTCCGGAAAGTGACCCGAGGCGGTCGTACTACATCGAATTACTCCAACAAATGGCAGCCGGTATAGCCCCCTTGCAGGGCAAAGACGGGCTCTGGCGGGTCAGCCTGACCGATACCCAAAACTACCCCTTGCCGGAGACGAGCGGCACCGCCCTCTTCTGCTATGCCCTGGCCAATGGCATCCGCAATGGCTATCTGGATGAGGCGACCTACCGTTCGGTCATGGAGCGGGCATGGGAAGGCCTTCTACAGCATATCCGACCGGATGGCAGCCTCGGCAGCGTACAACGTGTGGCCCACGCCCCGGAACAGATTGATCCTGATCATACGGAGCCCTTTGGGCTGGGTGCTTTTCTGCTGGCGGCGGTGGAGGTGATGGGGATGCAGTAGGATGCTTCTTTTTCTACCACAGAATACACGGAAAACACGGAAGGCTTTGGCTGTTCAGGCTATGCACTATTTTATAATTCTTTCTATTGTCGCTTTGGGGTAATGTCCAAAATTCACCAAAAACCCTAGCCGAAAACCAGTAGCGTTCAAATAGTTATGCAACTGGGCCCGATGCTCATCCGCGATTTCTTTTACCGCTTTCAGCTCTGCGATAATCTTGCCGTAACAAATCAAGTCTGGCCTGTAAATAGTATCCAGCTTTTCCTGCTTATAAAAAAGATCAAGGGCAGGCTGTGCAATAAAGGGAATTTGCTGACTACGCAACTCCTTTTCCAGGCACTCTTGATAAACCGCTTCCAAAAACCCAGCCCCCATTTCCCTGTACACCTCAAACACAGCACCCCGAATCCGGTAACTTTCTTCCTCATAAAGTAATTCTTCCTGATTGTCCATAATCTATATTTTTAAAGCTCCCTAATTTCTGTGTATTCTGTGGTCCCCCCATTTCCGTGTTTTCCGCGTATTCCGTGGTCACCCACACCCCCATTTCCAATCCTAAATATCAAAATTCCCAAAAGACTTTTAAGCCATTCCACCCAGTGTTGGTTTATATGAAGTATCCCCTTTTTCAAAAAAAACGATTCATGTACACATCTGCTCATTGGTCTACCCTACTATTCGCACCCACATTTTGCCTGATCGCCATACTGATTACTCGATCCCCGGGGTACGGGCAAATGGCAGCCTCCGAATTCATGCCCTTCAAGTTTGAACTGGAAGAACCTGTGCTTCCAGTCCCTAAGGAAGCTCTAAGGGGTGAAGTCCCGGAGATCACAACAGCTCAGCAACAGATGGAAGCGGAAGGTTTATGGGCGGTACGGTACTGGAACAACGCTTATCCCGCTTACCGCTGGCATCAATTACTTATGCAGGCGAGCCGGAACCATAAAGGCCATAAAAATGGAGGCCGGGTGGCCATTCTACATCTTGCGGTCTATGACGCTACGGTGGAAGTTTGGGAGCACAAACAGGCACATTTCCGGAAAGCAGCCTATCTGTACAATCAAAGGGTGAAAAAGCTTGGAGAGGAACCAGAGTATTCCTCCTCTCTTTGTGAATGGAGTGCAGCAGCCGGGGCGGCGCATCAGGTTATCGGATATTACTTTCCGGAGCAGCAGGCGATGTTGGACAGTCATCTCCTTGCCTTCAGGTCTGCCCGCCTGGCTACAGGGCTGGTATTCCCCTCAGATATTGAAAAAGGATTGGAAATTGGCCGGAAGATAGCCCAACAGTATATCGAATATGCGAAAACCGACCGCACAGACCGCCGGTGGGAAGGGCAAGTGCCTCAGGCGGATAGCCTGTGGTCAGGCAACCCCAGCCCATGGGACCCGATGAAAAGGCAATGGAAGCCGCTCACCCTGAAGCAAGCCGATCAGTTCCGGCCCGGCCCACCGCCCACCGACTGGACTGCAGATATGGAAGAGCTCCGGCAATTCAACGATGCCCATCAAAGCAGCACCATAGCCTGGAAGTGGAAAAGCGAACCGGTATGGGACCTATTGGTCGAACGCAAGATTTTGGAATACGACCTTAACCCATTAGAAGCTGCCTTTGCGAATGCCGTTTTCCACACCGCCCGATTCGATGCCATCATTGCGGCATGGGATGGGAAATACCACTACTGGGGCATCCGCCCGTTTCAGTACGACCCTTCCTTTAAACCTATTCTGATTGACACGCCTAACTTCCCGGGCTATCCTGCCGGGCATACTACCGTTGCCGGGTCCATAGCCAGAGTCCTCTCGTTCCTGTTCCCCGGAGACGAGGCTTTGTTCAAAGCACTGGCAATTGAGTGTTCGGAATCCCGCTTTGAGGGAGGGGTGCATTTCCGTACCGACAATGAGGTGGGGCTGGAAGTAGGCGATCAGGTCGGGCGACAGGTGATCAAAGCATTTACTGCAAAGGGGAATTAGATGGAATAGCACGATTTAATCAAAAACCCCAGCCAACTTGAAGGCTTTTGACCTTTTCAAAAGCCCTCAATTTTCATCGCATCCATGATGTCAGCTAAAAATATTTGATCCATTTTTTCAACGTAGGGGTCAAACATTTTCACTCCGTTTTCGTACTTCTCCTTGGCAAGTTTTATGTTTTCCAGGTAGTCCTTTTTATCCCCCAGTGCCTTACAGGCCATAGCCATATAGTACCTGTTTTCCGCGATATCATTTTCTAATGCCTGCTGCTTTAAAGCACGCAAAGCCAATGAAAATTTTTCCATTTCCAGGTAAAGAACACCCAAATGCAAATAATCGTAAATACCAACGCTATGAGTGCTATCACTTAGTTGTCGTTCAAATATCTGTAAGGACTCATCCGGTTTCCCAATAGCCTTGTAGGACAAAGCTTTGATAATATTGAGGTGGTAATCCCCATTTTGGGAATAACCGATATTATAGTCAATCAGGCTATCTAAAAGTTCAATATCTTCTATAGCTCCCGCATAATCTCTAAAAAACTGATAGCGGCACGAAGCCCGATAGAATAGCTCACCCTCCGGATCGTATTTCACGGCTTTGTCCATTAGCTTTTTCCAGGTGATAAAATCACCACTCTTCAGGTATGCAGTAGATTTAATCCGATAAGCGTATGCGAAGGTAGAATCGATCGCAAGCGCCTCATCGAGTGCTTCCTGGAACGCTCTGCTGAACTGATAGTGCCCTTTCACTTTTACCACAGCTTTACAAGCCTTATACTTCAACTTGTCTCCGCTATACTTATAGGCGTTGCAGTTGGGCTGACCGACCAAACTAGCGGACACGACGACTAAGACAAAAATCAGAAGAATTCTCATGGCAAAATATCAGTTAGGTCTCCGTTATTGATCTTAAAGATTAGGTATTGGTAATAATCCCGGGGATTACCACCTTTTGAGAGCACGGCCCAACCATCCAATGATTGGGCAATCTTTAATAACTGGTCGGTGATCCGTTCATCAAAAATTTGTTCCCCGTAATCTAAATCGGAGCCTATCATTCTAAATCTTCCAGCCTGTCCCTGGCAGTTGACAATAAAGCGGATTCTTATCCAACCACTTTGAGCGGTTTCTACTGGCCGGTACGCTTCTTCAAATCGTTTGCGCAGCGCTGTCTTCTCCCCTCCATACTGAAGCCCCTGTCCGAAATGGAGGTACTGCTGAACCATTTTCTCACTGCCACACAACTGGAAATCGCTGGCATCTATTTCAGGGTCGGGCTCAGCGTCGCCAACCCATCTTAAGTATTTAGAATCCTGGTCGTTACGGGTACACCCTGCCAGAAGTACGATTGCAATAATGGCTATTCTTTTCATCTTACTGTAGGTTCATCACCCGTATTTTGATTATACATGACGCGTTTTGGTATGGGCTCTGCCCAACCCAAAACGGTCAGCATATACTGAACTCGATGCCGGTTTGGATTCCCAAATCTTATCGACGTCAGTATAGCTCAAAAAATTGAGCGTCCGGCTGATCAAGTATCTATTGACAACCTCGATTTAGGCTCTGGTTCAATTCTACTACTTGTTAATGGTGATGGCGCAGTAAACATATCGTAGCATCAAAAACGACAATCAAGTACGTCCATACAAAAAACCGGCTGCAAGCCCAATGCCCACAGCCGGTTTAAACTTAATCAAGAGCACTGCCTGATTTACAGCTTCTTGATCTTAATATTCCGGAACCAAACATCATTGCCGTGGTCCTGAAGGCCAATGTGGCCTTCCTTCGCGACGTCAATGAAGTCCTGGTAGTCCTTAAACTTACTGTTAGCAACCATCTCTTTCCAGTCGTCCGTCCAGAGGTGGTACTCTACCACATTCTCACCATTTTGAGTGTGTACAATCGTACCATCATAAGACAGTATAGTCACCTCGTTCCAACCACTATTAGCCGGTACCGCATTTTGCGGCTTAGCCGGGATCAAATCGTAAAGAGAGCCTGCCTGCCGGTTGCCACCCTTTCCAAGGCGGGCATCAGGATGCTTCTCATTATCCAGGATTTGCATCTCCGGAGCGGACTTCCAGATGGGCTGTCCTTCTTCCTCACCGCACTTCTCGCGGGCCAGGTAGAAGATACCGCTGTTGCCGCCTTCGGAAATTTTCCATTCCAGTTTCAGCTCGAAGTTACCGAAGGTCTCCTTAGTGATGATATCGCCACCGCCACCAGCTTCACCCTTGCCGGAAGCTTCGCACATGATGGCACCATCCACTACCTTCCAGCCCCTTTCCGGGAAACCGTCCTTGCAGTAGCCTTTCCACTGATCGGTACTTTCACCATCAAACAGGAGCATCCAGCCATCCGCTTTTTCCTCCTTGGTGAGCGTATTTATCTCTGCCGTTGCGGCTTCCTCCGGAGTATCCTCAGTAGCTTCCGCTTCTGTGGTTTCTCCTTCGGTAGCTTCTGAGGCACCACCCTGACAGGAAGCCAGAGCAAATGCCAGAGCAGCAAACAAAAGAATTTTGAATTTCATAATCACAGTTTTGTTTTTTTGATGCTTAATAGTTCCACCCCTTGCGGTACGGACGCTTGATGTACTCTTCCATCGCCTTCTTCGCGTTGATGGTTGCATACTGTGTATCGAAACGCGGGTCACCGTCCACTACCGTAAACTTATCAGAGGAAACCACCCGGATTTCCTCATCATCAGCGATGTTGGTAATCTTCATGTTTGCACCATCCCATTCCAGCTTACGCTTCAGATCCTGAAGTCGGATAGCCAGGTTACCCATTACTACTACCTCGTTCAATGGAGCGGAGTAGCCAAAGTGAGAAGAAGCTTCCGTACGGCTGCCTTTATCCTCCTTGCAGGCACGCACCCAGTCCATTTCGTGGCTAGTTTCCACGCGACGTAGTTCATTGGTTGCCTTTGGTGGGTCATTCTCCCGGCCAACGATGTATGGATTACGCGCGTAGGTGCTGCAAATCAATGTCCCCTTGGAGCCTACAAACATAGCGCCACCACCACCGTCACCAAGGATTTTACCCTCAGGGATTCCCTCAGGGCGATCAGGCAGCAAGCCGCCATCGTACCAGGTGAACTCAACGGCAGGCATATTGACCTTGCCCATCTTCTTGCGCTCTGGGAAGTAGTAGGTTACCTTTTCAGCAATCGGTGCGCTCTCGGTATTGACCTGAGAAGAGCTGCCTTCAAAAGCAGTAGGCTGCCCAAGGTTCAGCGCCTTGAAGACCGGGTCAATGATGTGGCATCCCATATCACCCAATGCACCTGTACCGAAGTCCCACCATGCACGCCAGTTCCACGGCGTATAAGCCGGGTGGTAAGGACGCCATTTAGCCGGGCCGATAAAGAGATCCCAATCCAGGGTAGGCGGTACGGATGGTGTTTCTGTAGGGCGCTCCAGCCCCTGTGGCCAGATCGGGCGGTTGGTCCAGGCGTGGACTTCCTTCACCTCACCGATTTCACCATTCCAAATCCACTCGCAAACCTGACGGATACCTTCTCCGGAGTTGCCCTGATTACCCATCTGTGTGGCTACGCCGGTTTCTTTTGCCAGCTTAGCCAGCATACGGGATTCGTAGACCGAGTGGGTCAGTGGTTTCTGTACGTAGACGTGCTTGCCGGCACGCATAGCATCGGCGGTTACTACGTAGTGCGTATGGTCAGGCGTACCTACCACTACGGCGTCGATTTCATCGCCCATATCGTCCATCATGCGGCGGTAGTCTTTGTACACCGCAGCATCTGGATAATCGTTAAAGCATTTGGCAGCATACTTCCAGTCTACATCACAAAGCGCTACAATATTTTGAGAATTCATGTTGCGCAGGTTAGAACGGCCCATACCGCCTACACCAACGCCTGCAATGTTTAATTTGTCACTGGGCATCACATGCCCCAGTCCGGAAACTACGGTGCTGGGCACGATAGTCATACCAGCTGCAGCAACACCAGCCTGACGGATAAAAGTCCGGCGATCCAGTCCCTTTGATCCTTTTTTTCCTGGTTTTTTCATTGAATCTGATTGTTTTGATTTTGGAAATTAAAATAAGGAAATCTGTGCAATTCCCAACTTTATAGGCAGGATTTGATGGCTCAATTTATGAATTATTGTACAGCCAGATAAGGAAACCGGGCAGCAACTCACTATCCAACAGGAGGTTATCAAGGTTTGCTAGGTGTAACCTTTACACTAACTTTTTACAAATATTTTTCACCTTATTCTGCGCCGATAAGAAGAGCAGATGGGTTACACCCCAATCCCGGACGATTCCTGTTCTCAAAGCATTCACTGATGTTCAAGCCAACTTTGCTGTGCAGTCTTTTCCTGCTATCCTTATGCCTAAGTTGCAGTTCTGGTGCAGCGCATGAAGAGCCAACCGCCAACGCCCAACCCAATATCCTTTTCATTTATGTCGATGACCTGGGCTATGGTGACCTGAGCTGCTACGGCGCTACCGACATTCAAACCCCGAATATCGACCGTTTGGCCTCGGAAGGACGGTTGTTTACCGATGCCCACTGTGCGGCAGCGACCTGCTCCCCTTCCCGCTATGCTTTGCTTACGGGCAACTATGCCTTTCGGCGAAAAGCCGGGATCCTGCCGGGCGATGCTCCATTGATGATCCGGCCGGGGACACCTACCCTGCCTGTCATGCTGAAAGAAGAAGGCTACCGTACAGGTGTGGTTGGCAAATGGCACCTGGGGCTGGGCAATGGGAACCTGGACTGGAACGAGGAGATCAAGCCGGGACCGCTGGAGATTGGCTTTGATTATTGCTTCCTGCTGCCGTCTACCGGGGATCGTGTACCGAGCGTTTATGTAGAACAGCATGAAGTTGTCAACCTTGACCCCGCCGACCCGCTGCGAGTCAGTTTTACAGATGATCCGTCAGGAGGCAGCCCTTACGATACGCCCACCGGGCTTAGCCACCCTGAATTATTGAAAATGCCGGCCGATACACAGCATAGTGGGACCATTATTAATGGCGTGAGCCGCATTGGTTTTATGGAGGGCGGAGAAGCGGCGCACTTCCGGGATGAGGACTTTCCTTATTCTTTTCCGGAAAAAGCGATACAGTTCATGGCTCAGGAAAAAGCCCAGCCCTTCTTTTTGTACTATGCCTTTCACGACATCCATGTGCCCCGCATTGTACACCCCCGGTTTGAAGGCAAAAGTAAGATGGGCCCCAGGGGTGATGCCATCCTGCAAATGGATTGGGTCACAGGTCAGCTAATGAAAGCGCTGGACTCCCTTGGCATAGCCGAAAACACGCTGGTCTTTTTCAGCAGTGATAATGGTCCTGTACTGGATGACGGCTACACCGACCAGGCCGTGGAAAAGCTGGGCGATCATCAGCCCGCCGGCCCATTCCGGGGCGGTAAGTACAGCATCTACGAAGGCGGCAACCGGGTACCAACCATCCTCCGCTGGCCAGGTAAAATCACGCCCGGGCGCAGTGATGCCCTTTGGAATCAGGTAGACCTTTATGCCTCCATTGCGGAGCTGCTGGGGCATGAACTGCAGGAAGCCGATGCAAAAGATAGTAAAGCCCTTTGGTCCACGCTTTCAGGACAATCAGATGAGGGGCGGTCGGTCATGCTGGAAGAAGCCTTCACCCTTGGCTTGAGGCAGGGACAGTGGAAATACATCGCCCCCACCCAAAAAGAATTCCCATGGATTAAGGGCATCAAGGACATTGAAGGCGGCATCTCCAGGGAGCATCAGTTGTATAATCTGGCGGAGGACCCTGGCGAGCAGAACAACCTTGCCGAAACCTATCCCGACAAAGTAGTAGCCATGGCTGCTGGGCTCGAACGCATTCAAAACCAAGACCAATGACAAGGATTACTTTTCTCGCTTTATTCTTTTTTGTATCTACGCTAAGTCATGCACAGCACTACAATGGATACCTGAATGTGAAGGATTTTGGCGCATTGGGCGACAGTGCAACCCTAAATACAACTGCCCTCCAAAGCGCCATTGACTCCGCTGCTGCCCAGGGCGGCGGCACAGTGACGGTTCCACCGGGGGTGTACCTCAGCGGTACCATTTTCCTGAAAGACAATACCACCCTGGACGTTCAGTCCGGGGCAAAGATACTTGGCTCCCCCAATATCGAAGACTATGCAGTCATGACCTGGGGGCACAACAAAGACCGGCAGCCCCGCCACCTTATCGTTGGGAAGGACGCCCTCAATATCGCCATCATTGGCGGCGGCACCATTGATGGCAATGGGCCCGCTTTTTGGGAAGACTTCGACCCGGCGGAAGACCCGCAGTGGAAAATGGCCAAGCCGCTGAAGATCAGCCCCATGGTGGAGATACAAGACTGTCAGGATGTGCGGATCAAGGATGTGCTGCTACTCACCGGAGGCGGCTGGACCCTGCATTTGTACGACAGCGACCGGATACAGGTGCAGGGCGTAAAATCATCAACGATCTGTTTGCACCGAACGGAGACGGCATTGACATCTCCGGCTGCCACGATGTGACCATTAGCGACTGCATCATCAAAACCTGCGACGATGCCATCTGCCTGAAAACCATGGTGGATACCCGCGATTGCAAGCGCGTCACCGTCACCAACTGCGTTATCGAGTGCTCCTGCGCTGCCCTGAAGATTGGTAATGAAACCTTTCGGGACATTAAGCAAGTAACTTTTAGTTATAGTGTGATTTATGGCTCCTCCCGTGCCTTCGCTATTTACGCCGAAAGCGCCGGGACTGTGGAGGACATCGTGGTTGACAACATCATCACCGACTCCCGGGCCCCGCTGCTCTACAACCGCCCCATCCACCTGAGCCTTTACCTGCCGGAGCCCGGAGCGGGTGGCCGAAACGGAGACTGGATGCACCTGGAAAAGAAGCAGTACGACTACGCGGGCCGTAAGCCCCGCCTGCGCAATGTGACCATCACCAATTTCCACGCCAAAACCGGCGGGCGCATCCTTATGACCGCCGGCGACGGGTACGCCATTGAAAACCTAATCCTCCGTAACGTCAACCTCACTTATCCCTGGATTGAGGACCCGGTACCTCATGTGGATGAAGTCACAAGTTCGCAGTTTGCACCCGTCAAGCGCGCTGCCAAAGTTGCCAAAGCGGCAATTGTCACCGAAAACATCCACAACTTCATACTGGACAATGTAATGATCAACTGGCCGGAAACGGAGGAAGTCCCGGCGGACTGGCAGTTCCCAAAAAAGATCGCCAACGGCACCCTGAAAGCCTTCTACCCTACCCGGACCGAAGCCCGGCAGGCGGAACTGAAAGTCCTGTATGGCCGGGGGCTGAAAAACGCCATGCTTAACACGCCGCTCGCCAAATCCTCAGACGACCAAGAGCCTTACTATGACCTAAAGGACTGCGAAGTGATCGATAAATAGCCAAAATGATACGGACTCTTTTTACTCTGACACTGGTTCTCTTCTGTACGTTCCTGGCGGCACAGCAATCACCCAACGTCCTGCTCATCTACGTGGACGACCTCAACGACCGGCTGGGCTGCTACGGCGATACCATAGCGCAAACGCCAGATATTAATCAGTTGGCAGCGGAGGGCACGCTGTTTAAGCGATCCTACTGTCAGCAGGCATTGTGTGCGCCCTCACGCGCGTCCACGCTTACTGGGCTACGGCCAAACACGCTTGAGGTTTTGTCGCTGAAAGAAGACTTTCGAGAGAGATGGGAAGACCATCCGACCCTGCCTGAGCTCTTTCGTCAAAACGGCTATTTCACCGCGCGAGCGGGCAAAGTATTCCATCAGGGCGTGCCGGATGCTATTGCGCAGCAAAGCCCGGGTGCGGATGTACCGGAAGCCTGGGACAAAGCCGTTGATGTACCGGGCTACGAGTTGAACAATAATGGCTATTACTACAGTGCAACTCCCTAGGAAACCCATCGGGTGGGCGCTGGCGGAGCGGTAGCCTGGCTGAGGGCAGAAAAGGGTGACAATCGCCATCACGATTACAATGTAGCCACGGAAGTGATCCGATTGATGAAGGAAACCAAGGACCAGTCTTTTTTCCTGGCCGCCGGCTTTATCCGGCCGCATGTGCCATGGGTAGCGCCGAAGCGGTACTTTGAAAAATTTGACAGTGTGGATATTCAACCCATACCAGTACCGGCCACCGATCGGGAGGATATGCCCAAAATCACCTATGACACCTGGGCAGGGCACTTCAATCTGCCGGAAACCGAGCGCCGGGAAGCAATGCGTGCCTACTATGCCTGCACTACTTTTATAGACGATCAGGTGGGTCGACTGGTCGGCGCACTAAAAAACCTGGGCTTGTACGATAACACTATTGTTGTTTTGGTCAGCGACCACGGCTATCAGCTGGGCGAGCATGGCTTATGGTTTAAGAATTTCCTGTTCCGGGAATCAGCCATTGCCCCACTCATTATCCGCCATCCGGATATAGGGCCAGGCATCGTAGAGGAAGTAGTAGAATTGTTGGACCTCTACCCTACCCTGACGAAGATGGCAAAGCTCAAAACCCCAGCTAATCTGGAAGGAGAGGATATGACTAACCTCATGAAGGGACTAACCACCGGCTGGAAAAACTTCGCCATTGTGGAAACCCGTCATCAGGGCGTAGTGGGCAAAGCGGTTTACACGCCTGAGTGGTCCTATATGGACTGGGGAGAGTATGGGCAGGAGCTTTATGATTTAAGAAGGGATCCTAATCAGTGGGAGAATTTGGCGGAGCAGGAGGGGTATAACCAAATAATCCAAGTGCTCCGGAATAAACCCAGCTGGTAAAAAAGTACATTACAATGCCGAAAATAAGGCGACCTAACACCAAAGCCTTTTCACGATGCAAAACTTACTTTACCTATTACTCGGGCTGACCTTTGTCCTGCCTGCACGGGCGCAGACCTTCCAAGACACCCTATTAATCAACGAAAACTTCTCCGACACCTCCGCCTTCACCGATCTTTCCCGCCTCCTGATCTGGGGCGACAATACCGAAGTGGAAAGCGGCTTTCAGTACGATTCCATTGAAGATAGCCGGGGGCTGATCTACCAGTCCATACACATGACGCCCAAAGCCATGGAATATGCCGGGTATCAACCCAATACCATCCGGGCATCGCAGGCGGTGGATTTTCGGTTTCCCACGCCCGTCTCCCGGGAAGCAGACACCCTGATTGTGGAATTCGATGCCCTTTGGGATGCACTGAACAGCCCCGGCTGGGGCGAGTCCGGGCGGATAGTGGTGACGCTTTTGCATGATTATCCCGAAAATGGTATTCCGTTTGGCGCCATTGATGACCTATCGGCGGAAGCCCCCTTTGGACGGCCGGCCTACAATATGCGCCTCCGCAATACCGAGAACACCGGCGCTTTCAAGTCTGGCGGACTGATGCTCTACGGTGGCGGTGAAGATTTCGAGGGCGAAATAGAGCAGGCTTTTGGGTACTGGCTGCCTGGTTTTTCCAGCGAGGTCGGCGGGGGCACGCCCGGGCAGGGCGATCCTTATCCTCTGAGCCCCACCCAAAAGAATGAAGGCGTGGCGCTGGCCTCTACCACCCACTGGAAGCATTATACCTGGGTCAATGCCCCCAACCGCCTGTCCTTCTACCAGAGAGATGCGCTGGCGCCCGGAAGCGATAATGAGCTGGTGATGTTTATGGAAACACCGCGTTCGGATCAGTTTGAGGGGCTCATCGTCGATCAGCTGAATGAAGCGCATGGTACGAATATCAACGAGGTGCCTGCCTTGTACCACTGGTTTGAACAGGTTGAAGCACTTCGGCTTTATTTCCGGGGTGTCGACCAGGCTTACCTGGCCAATTTGAAAGTACATCACCGGTTTGAAGGCGAGCCTGTGGCTGTCCATTCGCCCGATCAGTCTCTGCAACTTAAGGTTTTTCCAAATCCGGCAACTTCCGTACTTTACGCAGAGCAACCCCATCCCGGTACAGCGGCTGTACCTTTGCAGTTATTCAATAATTTTGGGCAGGTGATACACCAGGTGCAACTACAGCAACCGGTGCAACAAATAGACATCGGGCATTTGCCACCCGGCATTTACTACCTGCGGGCTGCCTACGGGTCACAGCAAATACAGAAAATCATCATTCAATAATTTCGAGAAATGCGCCTGTTACTTTTACCCTTCTGCCTATTATTTTGTACCACGATCACCCTGCAAGCCCAGGAATTAGTCCCCCGCGAGGGCGAGTACTTCTGCCGTGATGCCGAAGACTGGTATAACCGCAAAGCCATTACGACCTACCTCCGGCATATCTACGAAGGAGAACCGGAAAAGGTTTTACCGCTGGCGGATGCCCGGGAGGGCGATGTGGAAGCCGACTTCGTCCGGGCACTGGCCTACGCTTACATCGGTGAGACCGAAAATTCACTGGGCTATGTCAAAGCTTCTCTGGAAAAGGAAATGCCGTTCGGCCGCTATCTGGCTGGGCCTTCGAAGTTGATGCAACCCCTGGTGGAGCTACCGGGCTTTAAGGCTCTGGCAGAAAAGTACCCCACGCCACTGGTACACGGGCCCATGATCGGTAAGGTCACCGGCAACAGTGCTACGCTTTGGTGCCGGACAGACCAGCCCCGGAAAGTGCAGGTGGAAGTGAGCCGGGACAAGACCTTCCGGAAAGTCAAATCGGCTACCGGGCGTACCCAATCCGCAGACGGGCACACGGCTGAGCTGACCGTCAACGGGTTGAAGCCCGGGCTGAGCTATTTTTACCGGCTCTCCGTGGATGGACAACCTACCAGCGGCACGTATCAGTTTACCACGCATCCAAAGCCCGGAAAACCGGGGCAGTTTTCTGTTATATTCGGAGGCGGGGCAGCGTACATCCCCTGGCAGCATTACATGTGGAGTACCATTCAGTCGCACCGCCCCGATGCGCTCTTTATGCTGGGCGATAATGTCTACCACATCTGGTGCTACTACATCCGGCCAGGCTTTAAATATCGGGAATCCATCATTACCTATTGCCACTTTGATGATGACGGGCGAATCGTAACGGACACTGATTTTCTCGATCAGCATTTCAGCCATGGAGTGGCCAGATATCAGGCGGATTGGGAACGCATTGAAGCGGAATGGTACTACGAAATATCCGGGACAGCCCAAAAATCGGGAGACCGCACAAACGGCTTTATACTGGAGCAACTCCGTCCCGGAGACTGGGTGCATTTTCCCAATATGGCATTTGATCCCACCCGCACCCGCTTCTTGGCGAGGCTGAATACACAGAGCAGCCCTGCTTCGCTGGAGGTTAGAATCGGCAGCCCTACCGGCCCCATGATAGGTCAAATACACCCAAAGCAATTGAGCAGCGGTTGGCAGACTATCTCCACAGATATTCAGGCTACCAACGGCACAAGAAGTCTATACCTGGTCGTTAAGGGCGAAGCGGAAGCCCGTATACATCTGGATTGGTTCCATTTTACGGACTAAACGGCGTATACCGGACATAATCAATGTAGTACCGCTGAGGAAAGATCGTCGTATCAATACCCTGCCGGCCGCCCCAATTGCCACCAATGGCCAAATTGAGCTTGAGGGCCTGCGGGCGGTCAAAGGGCCAGCGCTGAAAGTCGGCTTCTACATCCCGCTCAAAGGAGAAATAATGGGTGGAATCGACGTAAAAGTCAATCCGCTCCGGCGTCCAGTCGATGGCATAAACATGGAAGGCCGTAGAGGCATCCTCAATCCGGATGGAATCGCCCTTGTTGGTGCCCGCCACCCAGTTGTAAGCGCCGGTGTGGACGTTGGCGTAGATCATCCCCGGATTGTACCCTACAAATTCCATGATGTCGATCTCCCCACGGTCGGGCCAGGGGATGTCTTCGCCCATTTTATTGCCCAGTGTCCAGATGGCCGGCCATACCCCGCGCCCGGCGGGCAGCTTGGCGCGGACTTCCATTCTGCCGTACAGGAACTCCCGCTTGCCGGCCGTATGCAGAGAGGCGGAGGTGTAGGCTGCGGTTTCCCACTGATCCTGCCACCGGTCGCTTTCGGGATTGTAACGGGCGTTGGAAAAGGGCTCGCGGCGGGCTTCAAGCACCAGGCAACCCTCTTCGATATAGGCATTTTCCGGACGGTTGGTGTAGTACTGCCCCTCGTGATTACGGATGAACCCTTCTTCGAAACTCCACAAGGTGGTATCAATAGCCGGTCGGTCAAACTCGTCACTCCAGCCTTTCATGGCAGATGGGTCAGGTAGCCCGACCGATTGGGTCATCAGGAAAAACAACAGGGGCAAAATGGAGGTGCTCATGTTAATTGGTTTTTGGAACAGGCGTAGTCAGCCAAGTCTGCAAAGACTGTTTTTTGCTGAAAGGGCGCAGCACGAAACCATACCGGTACTCCGCCGCATTCAACCGAAACTCCGGGTGGGCTTTAGATTCCTTTGACCAGGTATTGTCTCCGCCCACGCCCAGTAACTGATGATCAATATTTACGGTCAGGAAGTCTCGTTCGGGCAGTTCCGGAGTGTGCGTTGCGGCTTCCAAATCATCCATGCTGTAAGGCCAGACGCTCATACTAAGGCTATCCTGAGCCTGCACCAGCAATCCACTGCCACGCCCGGAGGAAAGGGCCATCCAATGCACGCCGGTTCGGTTGCTGCACTCCTGCGGCATAATGTAGCTTTCGAAAAAGCTGTCCACCGGCATGCTGTACCGGCCTAATTGGGCACTCAACAATCGGTCGATGTAATTCTCATGCGGCCCGCGCCCGAGAAACTCAATCTGATCATAGGCATCCGGGATCGCCATTTGCATTCCGATGCGGGGCAGTTCCGGGTAGTCGCCTTCTTTTTTGAAATGGTAATCGACCTTGACCTGCCCGTCCGCATAGAAGGTGTACACCGTCTTTTGGCTGGCTTTGCCTTCCAGGACTGTGCTTTGCACTTCCACCTGCACGTAGCTGGCCGCTTCCTGTACGCGCACGCCCTGAACTTTGGCTTCTTCAGCCGCCGTTTTCCAGGCCGCGGCTTCGCGGTAGATTTTCCAGCCCCGCCGGTCGTTGTCGGTCGGGGCGCGCCAGTAGTTGGGCTTTAGGGGGGCTTCCAGCCAGTTGGTGGAGCCGGTTTTGTAGCCGGATAGTGCACCGGTGCTTTTGTCTACAGTGGCTTCAAAATCGTTGCCTGTAATTCTGACTTGTTGCTCATTCTCTTCCAGCGTGAGCTTGCCCTTTGGCACACTAAAGCTTCGGTTGTCCGGCACTTCCGGCAGCACAAACTGCGCAGTGGCAATCTCATGACCCGCCGGTGCCCAGGATTGCGCTTCAGGGAGCGTAACACTCAGGTCGAGGGTGTAGACGGCGCCGGGCTTTGGTGCGTTCGGCGACATTTGCCCCAATTGCAGCGGCACAGCAACACCCGCCGGACAATCCGGAAGGGCCATGGATCCGGAACGCAGTGCCATCCCGTTTTCCATAAGCTGCCAGGAAAGCGTATACCCTTCGAGATTGGTAAAATCATACAGGTTGGTCAACGTAAGCTTGCCCTCCTGTGGCACCTGAGTCGTCAGGCGTACCGGTTGAAAGACTTTTTTCCACTCTTTAGCACCGGGCTTCACGCGGCGGTCGGGGTCTACTACGCCATTCAGGCAGAAGTTGCCAGAGTTAATCAGCGTGTCGCCAAAATCACCTCCGTAGGCAAAGTACCTTTCGCCGGTTTCGGTGGTCTTGACCAGCCCCTGATCAACCCAGTCCCAGACAAATGCCCCGACAATCTGCGGTTCTGCCTGTATCACATCCCGGAATTTGAACAGATTACCTGTCGAATTACCCATGGAGTGGGCCATTTCACACCACATGATGGGCAGTTTCAAATCTGACTGACGGCTGAGGTTGACCATCTCGGGGATAGACCAGTACATGCGGCTGTACATGTCCACGTAGCTGGCTTTGGTGTGCGGAAATTCGTGATTGCCCTCGTAATGCACCAGGCGGGTATCATCGTACTCGCGTATGAAGCCGGTCATCGCAGCGTGATTGGCTCCGGCACCAGACTCATTGCCCAGTGACCAAAAAATAATGGAGGGATGGTTTTTATGGCGTTCCACCATACGCACCGCCCGCTCCACAAAACCATTCGACCAGCGTGGGTCTTTAGTCAACAAACTGCCAATGCCGTGGACCTCAAGATTGGCTTCGCAAATGACATACAAACCGTGGCGGTCGCAGAGTTCGTAAAAGCGGGGGTCGTTGGGATAGTGGGAAGTCCGCACGGCGTTGAAATTCAGCTGCTTCATCAGGCGGATGTCCGCTTCCATATCCGCTACAGAGACCACCTTTCCGGTAACCGGATGATGGTCGTGGCGATTGGCCCCGTACAGCTCCACCGATTCCCCGTTGATGAGCAGTTCTCCTTCCGGCCCAATTTGGATATTCCGAAAGCCAATGCGGCTGCTTCGGGCCTCCACGGTTTGCCCATTCTCATCCTTAAGGGCAATGACCAGGGTGTAGCGGTTGGGCGTTTCCGCTGTCCAGGGCTCAATATTAAAAACAGTAGCCGAAAGCACCGTACTTTCCCGTGGGTAAACCCGGAGGTCCTCCCTTATCACCTCACTGACTGTAGCCTTGAGGGGCTGCTCCAGCATAGGGTGGCCCGAATCATCGTACACATCAATTTCGTACGACCAGCCTTCTAAATCGGATAATCGGCTGTGGTTGAGCCGGGGCTTGACCGTAAGATTGCCATAACTGTAGCCCTCGTCCAGGCCCGCCTTGACAAAGAAATCCTGAATGTGTGTCCGGGGCTGCGCCAGCAGCATTACCTCCCGGTGAATACCGCTCAGGCGCCAGTGATCCTGATCTTCCAGATAGCTGCCATCGGACCAGCGGTATACCTTGACCGCCAAGAGGTTCTTTTCTCCAAATTTCACATAGGGCGTGATATCAAATTCCGTAGCCACCCGGCTGTCTTCGCTGTAGCCGACCATCTCCCCATTCACCCACACGTAGTACGCAGAGCTCACACCTCCAAAGTGCAACACTACCTGCTGATCGGCCCAGTCTGAAGGCACCTCGAAGGTGTGGCGGTAGCAGCCGGTGGGGTTGTCCTCATCGGGAACGTATGGCGGGTCTACCGGCACAAAGGGATAGGTGATGTTGGTGTAAATCGCTGTGCCATAGCCCTGCAGTTCCCAGTTGAAAGGCACCGGAATCTGCGCCCATCCTTTAGGTTGAAAATCCGGCAGGTGGAAATCTTTCGGAGCGGCTTCGGGCACTTCGGCGAAGGCAAACGACCAGTTTCCATTCAGGCTGAGGTAACGCCCGGAGGCTTCGCGGTCCACCATAAGGGCCGTGGCTTCGTCCGGGTAAGAATAGGACGTTGCCCGGACCGGCATGCGGTTGATACCGTTGACGGCGGGGTCTTCCCAGGGCTGTAGCTGGGCTTGTGCGGTAAAGGCAGTGCTCAAGGTGAGCAACAGTACAACCGCTAAATTGCGGTAAGCATAAGAAGATGGCATATCAGTTATTTTTTTTCAGGTGCTTAAAGCTAAAAAAATCAGGACACTTCGCCCCCTTTATCGCTTTCAAACCGCTTTGTATTCAAACCAGTCAAAATCAGCGGGCTTACGACTGCCCGTCAGATCCTGACAACAAATACCAACCATAGCCCCGGTGAATGCCGGCCGGTAACGCCCGCACTGTTCCATGATGTAGTCGTCTGATAAGATACTCCCATCCAAAACCGGACCGGCTTTTTGCCAGTCGCCTTTCTCTTCCCGGTAGAAAAACTGAAGCTCGGCATGATTGAAGTGCAACTTGAGCTACACCCTGCCATCCACCTGTAAATCAATACACTGACTCATGGGGTGTGACATCGCATAATGGTCACAGGCAATCAGGTCGAGTATCCGCTTTTGCCGGTGCTCGTCCCAAGTGATGTGCAGATAGTAAAAATGCCCGGTATTGTAGTAGGCGACCAATCCGGCCATCTGCTGAAAGGTTGTTGGCAGAAACTCCAGGGCTGTAGCTGCCGTGGCATCAAAGTGCTGCAACCGCCGGGCCAACAGGCTTTGGTAATGAAAAGAACTCAGCGATTCCCGGCCGTACAGGCGCAGGAAACCGGGGCGCTCCTCCAGGTTAGCCCAATCCGAAGTAACCGGTACACGCAGGGACTGAAAGTCTTCCGGCAGCTCCGTAGTATCAAAATTATGGCGTTCCACCGGTTGAGGGCAAGGCACCTCTTCACCGGGAATTGAAAATATTGGATCAGGCACCTGCTTCCCGTTGGTAAGGTACAGCCAACCATCATCCCCCCACTCCACCGGAGCCAGGCTGCTTTCCCGCCCCAGTGTGCAGCGCCCCAGTGTCGACAAAGGCCGGCCGCACAGAAAAGCGATGTACCAATGCCCGTCCGGCGCCTCGACCAGGTCGCCGTGCCCGGCTTTTTGCAGGGGCCAGTCCGGGTGCCCTTTGGTGGTCAAAACCGGATTACCGGGGTGGGCTTCGTAGGGGCCGGTGATGTCCCGGGAGCGGGCCAGAATCGCGCAGTGGTCGTACTCTGTCCCGCCGGCAGCCATGAGCAGGTAGTAATAGCCGTTGCGGTAGTACAGGTGCGGGCCCTCTACATTCTTTATCCCCTCACCCTCAAAAATCATGTGCACCGGACCGGTCATTTTACCGGTATCCGGATCAAACTCCTGTAGTACGATGCCCCCAAATAAGCGTTTGTCCCGGTGGTCGGCCAGCATATTGACTACCCATTTCCGACCATCAGGCGCATGGAAAAGAGAAGGATCAAATCCGCTGCTGTTGAGATAAATGGGGTCTGACCATTCGCCCGTAATGTCCTGAGTCGTGACCAGATAGTTATGGACATCCTTCCAGACCCCATCGAAGGAACGCACGTTGCTGTACACCAGGTAGAAGGCCCCTTTGTCGTAGGTCAGACAGGGCGCCCACACCCCGCAGGAGTCCGGATTGCCGGCCATATCCAGTTGAGACAGGCGATTGAGGGGGCGGGCAATGAGCCGCCAGTGCTGCCCTTGGAAGGATGGGAACCCGGAAAAGGATGGCGCTACACCGGTCAGCGGCACACCTACGAAGATAATGAGAAACCACCCCTGCAAATCTGGCAATACGATCTGCCACCGGAATGGTTTATGGGCTATAACTCCTTTGCGCTGCGGAACCTGGGGCAGGACCTGGAATGGGTGGACTATAAGAATATCAACATGCACGCCCACTTTCAGCGCCGGGGCCGCCTCTTTTTGGATGGGCAGTTGCTTGAGCAGGCGGAGCACCCGGTAGACCTTGCCAAAGCGGAGCAGGGCGCGTACTGGATTGAGCACAACGGGCTACGCTTGCATGTCCGTTTCCCCGGACGTACCGGGCCTAACGATTACAGCTCAATTGAAGCTACGGTGAAAGAGCAAGTTTTTACGCCAAGGGACTACGGGCTGCCCTACATCAAGCTAAAGGGGCTCAACTTTGAGAAGGTCGGCAATGGGTTTGCCATGCCACAGCGCGGCATGGTCTCTGCCCGGCGGGGCAACCACTGGGTCATTGAGGACTGTACCCTGGAATGGGCCAATAGCATCGCCCTCGACCTTGGCAACGAAATGTGGCATACCAATTCCCAGCCCGGGCTCGGCGACCACATCGTGCGCGGGAATACCTTCCGCCACTGCGGCACTGGCGGATTGCAGGCCAATGGAGCCCGTCAACTGCTGGTGGAGGACAACCTCTTTGAGTACATCGGCTGGCACGATGCGGAGCACGGCTGGGAATCGGGTGCGATCAAATTTCACCGTGCCCGGGGGACGCTGATCAGGCGCAATGTATTCCGCCACATTACCTACGCGCCTGGTATTTGGCTGGACTATCTTTCTAGCGAAAACTGCCGGGTAACCCAAAATGTCTTTTCCGATATCACCACTGCCCGGGGTGCCATTTATGTGGAAGTCAGCCGGGGTGCTATACATATTGACCACAACGTTTTCCACCAACTGCGCAGTCAGTACTGGATCAGTGGCGACTACGGTGCAGGTGGGAATGCTTTTTACACGGATGGCTCAGACAGTATCCACTTCCACCACAACCTGGCCATTGATATCGAAAATACCGGCTACGGCTCCTACCTCAATCCTACCCGCATTGTGGCAGGCAGAGGTGGAACGGCCCGCGCGCAAAGCGTAACTGAAAATATCTTCATCGACTGCCGAAAGCACGCCATTGAGCTGCCGAATGCCCACAACCATACGGATGGCAACCTTTTCGCTCAAATGCCCAGTGGATTTTTGAAACTGACCAATCCGCCGCCCGCCCTGTTGCTCGATCTTAAAGCGTGGCAGGGGTATTTTGGCTGGGAAACCCAGGGTAAAAAAGTGAAAGCTGATGCGGTTCTGCATACCGATGAGCTTCGGCTGCGATGGGAAAACATATCTGCCATTGACCGGGATGCAGGCCCGTTCTTACTTAGAAATGGAGTCTGGGAAATGGATATTGATCCCAGGCAGTAGGAATATCTTAAATGGCTTGGGTTTCTAATTTCCTCTTTGCAGGAAGTATTGCACGCCTATTGATGCTCCTACCCGCAATCCACTGTTGGGCAATGGGCCATCAAAGGAACCATTCCATGGATTAGCCCCATTGACATTCGTCCAAATATGGTAATCCAGACCGAGCCCCATATCAAAAGCTAAATTGGGTGTCAGGAACCAATTAGTCCCCAATCGGCTGCTCAGAAGGGAGATTAATGTATTTCTCTCCGATGAGGAGGACTCGAATCTTAAACTAGAGAAGAGGAATCCAGTCTGACCATACCATCGCCAATGCTTTTGTTCATTGCTGAAATAATGGCGCAAGTATGGAGCGATGGATAGCCCATTACTTTTATACTGTACTTCTCGATTTAGATTTTGTAAATGATAGGCACTTAATTCTACACCTACTAAAGTATGTTCACTGAGAAAAAGCCCCAAATTAGGCCTCAAGCGCATCTGAATGATGTTATTCCGAACAGAGACCCCGCCTAGACCCGAGTTAATTATAAAATCTCCTTTGCTGAAGGCAGATACTGCAGACCGCCATCGAGCTCTGTCTGCCCTGTTCATAAAGGGCTGTAAACCAAAAAACAATAAAATACCATTTGGCATTCGTGGTCGGACAGAATAAATGGCCCTCACATTAAATGCGATATGCTCATTCAGGAACCTATTGAATCCCAGCCGAAATCCATAGGAGGAAAGTGCTGGGTAATTGATTCCCAATATGCACCTTAGACCAGCATAGTAACTATTCTTTGTAGAAGCAGAGTTAATATAGTACCTAACTTCTGGTATGACCTCTGACGGATAAACACTATCATCAAAACCTCTAATCGAAATACTTCCACCAACCATCCAATGATCAGTAACCATCAAACCAAATCTGGGAAAAAAATCATAACTGAAGCCAGTCCGAGTCTCCTCTTCTGCAAACAGATAATCCAGTTCAGCTCCCCCCCTTACTGTGACGGAGCCCTTTCCAATCTGACCGAGGAGCGAGGTATTAGCCGCCAGGCAAAGCAAAGAGAGCAGTATTAGTTTTTTCATTTGGTAATCGTTTAAAGCAATAGAGGGCGTTTATCGGCGAAAGATACTGAATCTCCATACAATAAGACAGGGCAAATTAGCCAAAAATTCCTGGATAAGCTGGAGCAGAGCGGGAAGCTCTACCCCAGCAGCCATAGCGCTCAAATGCAGAGGGTTGCCCCCGGGATTGATGTTTGTGCAATTTGTTATGCCCACGAATGAAAAGGAAACTAACCAAAACTTGAACACGTCAGGGAGCACCCCCCATTGGGTGGCAGTTTCCGAAATTGCATGTTAAACTTTGGTGGTTGTCGCAGGCTGCTCTGAGTTGGGGCTCAATTGCCTAATTTCCCCGTTGCAGGAAGTACTGCACGCCTATTGATGCTCCTACCTGGAATCCACGGTCAGGCATTTGCTCATCAAATGAACCTGACCAGTCACTGGTCCCCTCCATATTCGCCCAGAGATGTTGGCCCAAATCCAGCCCAATATCAAAAGCCAAATTAGGTGTCAGGAACCAATTGGTGCCTAGTGGTCTGTCAAGTGTTAATTTATGGGTTGAGTGGGAGCGAATTTTGAGGCTAATCAAGGCGGATGTTCCC
>CAJXNH010000010.1 GCA_913057245.1 uncultured Phaeodactylibacter sp. | reverse complement strand
AAGGGGTTATCCAACGAAGAGTAGCCTCAAAAGTCGCCGCAGGCAACCCCTAGTTTTAGCCTTGACAGACCACTAGTGCTCTGCCAAGTATGAAAAATGGATTAAGGTGTCAGCAGGTTTTTGTCCAGTTCAAGAAGCGCCCGGAGCCTGTTAGCCTAAGCTACCAAGGTGAGGACGTGACGCAGAAATGGGCAAAAAGATGCCACAGATTACCCGTTATTTGATACTTAACAGAGCACTAATACAGCACCCGGAACCAGATCGTCGGCTCAATCTGCTTGAGTTCTTCCAGCAGGTCATCATCGTAGGCCCGGTCCACATCCGTAATCACATAGCCAATCTGCTCGTTGGTCTTGAGGTATTGGCTGAGGATGTTGATATTGTGTTTAGCCAGAATCTGATCGATATGCGCCAGTACTTTAGGCACGTTGTGGTGGATGTGCAGCAAACGGTGTGCGTTGTGCACGGGCTGCAGCTGCAGGTTCGGGAAGTTGACGCTGCCTGCGGTGCTACCGGTATTGATGTACTGTATGACCTTATTGGGCACGAAGCTGCCAATGTTTTCCTGCGCCTCGGCCGTAGAGCCTCCAATGTGAGGCGTAAGAATGGTATTCGGCAGCCCCATCAGCTCGGATTCGAAAGGTTCGTCGTTGCTCTTGGGCTCGCGGGGAAAAACATCCACGGCACAGCCCTTGAGCTTCCCGGAAAGGATATTCTCCCGAAGCGCTTTCACATCAACGACCTTGCCACGCGCCAGGTTGATAAAAATCGCACCGTCCTTCATCCTATCGAATTGCTTCGCACCGAAGATGTTGTTGTTTTCCGGGCGGCCATCCACGTGCAGGGTCACTACGTCCACCAGCCCCAGCAATTCTTCCATACTATCGCACTTGGTAGCATTGCCCAGTGCCAGCTTTTCCTCCAGATCGTAGTAATAAACGTCCATACCCATGGCCTCCGCGACTACGGACAACTGTGCCCCGATGTTGCCATAACCTACGATACCCAGCTTTTTACCGCGGACTTCCTGAGCGCCGGCAGCAGATTTTTCCCATTTCCCATTGTGCATAGCACGCGCTTTATCCGGCAGGTTGCGCACCAGCATGATGATCTCCGCAATCGCCAGCTCCACCACCGAGCGCGTATTGCTGTAAGGGGCATTGAAGACGGCCACACCGTGACGGGTGCAGGCATCGAGGTCAATCTGATTGGTGCCAATGCAAAAGGCCGCCACATTGATCAGGCGCTTGGCACTTTTGATCACCTTTTCCGTAATATGAGTCTTCGAACGAATACCAATGACATTGACATCCGTGATTTTCTCGCACAGCTCGTCCTCAGAAAGCGAGGTGGTCAGGTACTCCACCTGATAGCCTTCTTTTTCAAACAACTCAACTGCCTGCGGATGCACGCCCTCCAACAGGAGCACTTTGATCCGGTTTTTCGGATAGGATAGAGATCTGCTCATCTTTAGTTCGTATAAGATTTCATCTAAATTGGGCGCAATGTGGTCGGCTTCTGCCATGACCTTCTCGCGCTCCACATTTTCTGTAAACAAGTAAAATTTATTGGCATATCCGGCCTTGCGGATTTCCAGGTCGTTGGCCCCGTCCCCAATGACGTACACATCACCTTTCAGGTCCAGCTTTTTAATTACTTCTGATTTACCGCCATTTCGGGACAGGGGGTTGTCCTTGTTAAAGTCAATGATGTTCCCAGCCTCATCGTAAATAAATTCATTGGCAATCACCCGCTCCGGGTTGAGCCCGTAGTGAGCCACCACCGGCTTGATAAAATCCGTAAACCCATTGGAAACAATGAAGATGGATTCCCGCAAGGATTTGAAGTATTCCTGATTGCGCAGGAAGGAGTGGGAAATCTGCCCTTTAAGGCGTTCGGCCAGCTCCTCAATATCGCGCCGGTTGGCCTGCAGCAAATCCAGCCGCTGTTCCAGGGAAGCCCGGAAGTCGAGCGAGCCATCCATACCCTTATTGGTAATGTCTTGAATTTTGTCCAGCACAAAGCTTTGCCGGGGGTCGCCCTCCAGGACGATCTCCGCCAGCACATCCAGCGCTTCTACCCGTGTAAAAGTGCTGTCAAAGTCGATAATGAGGTTAATCGGCTTAATCATGCGGGCAAAACTAATACGCTTCGGGCAAGGATTACGTAATCCTACTCACTTTCAGCATTAATTTTTCATTAAGTCTACGATTTGTAAGTGGCGAATAATTTTTTTTGCCCAAAAGTGAAAGAAAACCGAAAAGGCCGCGTAGTACCCACAACAGCCTCAAACAACAATCACCACAAAAAACATTCAGCCATGAAAAAGCAAATTTTGAAATCCATGATGTTATCCACCCTTTTGATCAGCGCGGCCTTCTTCTTCACCCAGTGTGAGTCTGATGTCACCGGCACCTCCCCCGAAGACCTCACGGTTATTGAAACCCGCGATGCAGCCACTGACGTAACTGCGGACCAATGTACCTGCCTCAAGGAGCAATTCCCGATAGAGGAGTTATCTGAAGCTGAAGCGCAGGCCCTGACTTTTATGCGGGAAGAGGAAAAGCTGGCGCGGGACGTCTACCAGTACCTCTACAACCGGTGGGAAACCCGAATCTTCTCCAATATCGCGCAGTCCGAGCAGCGGCATATGGCTTCCGTGCTCTGCCTGATCGAAAAGTACGAACTGCAAGACCCGGTCGGCAGCAACCCCGCCGGCGTGTTCCAAAATGAGAACCTGCAGGCGCTTTACACCACGCTCACAGAGACGGGCAGCGAAAGCCTGGAAGCCGCTTTCATCGTAGGAGCAACCATCGAAGACCTCGATATCAATGACCTGAATATGGAAATTGCAGCAGCGGACAACGAAGACCTCATCGCCGTATTCAACGAGCTCAACCGGGGCTCCCGCAACCACCTGCGTGGTTTTATGAAGAACCTCACCAATATCGGTGCCACCTATGCCCCTCAGTACATCAGCGCCGAATTGTTTGAAGAAATCACCAGCAGCGAGACCGAGCGCGGCAGCGACCTGAGTGCAATCTGCGGCATTCAAACCGGTAATGGCAGCGGCACCTGTGATGGCACCGGGCAACAACAGGGCGGCAATGGCAACGGTCAGGGCAATAGCAACGGCACTTGTGATGGCACCGGCGGGCAGCAGGGCAATGGCAATAACGGCGGCGGTAACGGTAACGGCAAAGGCGGCCACTAAAAAACCATCAATTATAACATCAACCTCCCCGCCTTCCGTTTGGGAAAGCCGGGAGGTTGGCTTAATTTTCCACTTCCTTACTAACCAGGCTCCATGCTAATCGCCAGCAAAAAATGCAACGAACTCACCGACCAGGAAGTAGTCGACCGCGCCCTCCGGGAAGTCGACTACTTTTCCTGTCTGTACGAACGCTATGAGCCGGCTCTACTGCGCTACGTACGCCGCATCACCGGAGCAGGCCAGGATGGTGCAGAGGACATTCTGCAGGAGGCATTCATCAAAATCTGGCGCAACCTGAGAGGGTACGACCCTGGCATGAAGCTAAGCAGCTGGCTGTACCGAATTGTACATAACGAAGCTATTTCTGCCCTGCGCAGGCAAACTTCATTTGGCAAAAACCGGACGGTAGAATGGGCAGACGCAGAGCCTCTCTTGCTGCACACCCTCCTCAGCGAGGTGGAAACAGAAGAAAAGAACATCCCAGCCGAACAGCTCCACCACTGGATCAGCCAATTGTCCCAAAAGTACCGGGAAGTCATTCTCCTACGTTACTTCGAAGAACTCGACTACGAAGCCATCTCCGATGTTTTGCAAATTCCGGAAGGCACCGTCGCCACCCGCCTCAACCGGGCCCGGAAAGCACTCGGAAAAACGGCACGTGCCACTCCCGCAACTAACCAGAAAAAAATAAGGCCATGAATACTGCTCATAAACTTGTAGAACAGATCAAATCCCGGCACATAGCGCCGCGCCCCCAATGGCAGTACACTGCACTCAAGTGGGCGGTATGGACGGGGTTTGGGCTCACCGTTCTCATTGGCGCACTGGCATTTTCGGTCATCCTGTTCACCATTCAGCAGGTCGACTTCCGCTTGCTGCAGCACTTTGGGCATTCCTGGCTCGAAGGGCTACTTAGCCTGTTGCCTTTGATATGGATTACTTTCCTGGCTTTGGCCTTGCTGCTGTCTATGTACACCCTGCGCTATTCCGAACGGGGCTACAAATTCACCCTGACCCGACTGGCCGGCTACAGCACTGCCTTTAGCATACTACTGGGTACCGCTTTCTTCATCAGCGGTGGCGCACAACAGCTCGAGCAGGCATTTGCTATTCGGGTAAACCTCTATCAGAGCGTACAGGAAAAAAAGGAGCAGCTTTGGAACCGGCCCGAAGAAGGCTACCTGGGCGGCACCATCGTCAGCGTTACACCGGAGGCCCTGCAACTGGAAGACTTTGACGGCCAAATATGGACGATTGGCTATGCTGCCGCCGACTGGCCGCCCCGTATTCAACTGGAGCCGGGTGAGGAAGTCAAGCTCAGTGGCGAAAAAACAGGAGCAGCCCGGTTTGAAGCGACCTTCATCCGGCCCTGGGGCGGGCAACCGCTCAACGGGCAACGCCCTAAAATGAGCCCAAAGGAATAATTCTTATTTGTCTGGTTTCTGCCGCAACCTCCTTACCTTTGCGCAAAATTTGGAAAAGGAGCAATTCACGTGGCGAAGGAACTTTCTTATCAAGAGCGGAAAAGAGTCATTAGCGAACTCCCCCATGATACCTACTGGGTACTGGGCGTGGTGAGCATTTACGGGTACCCGCTGGCTAACTACAGCATCGAAAAAGCCCTGGACAAGGCTGGCTTCCGCCCCGAATCTCAGCGGACAGTGACGCATACCTTCGTGCGCAACCAATTGCGGTGGCTGCAGGAAAACGGCTACATTGACTACGAGTACAAAGACCCCTACACCAAACGGGAATGGCGGGATGTTGCCGCCCGGCACTTCTTCCTGCATGCCGGTAAAACCCTCAACCGCATCATCAGTCAGCTGCGGCGGGAAGAACGCCTCGACCGCCCGGTCTACTCCTTCCGCATGCAGGAAGCCGAGCTCCAACGGCAGTTCAAGAAACTCCGCCTGCTGCTCTTCGAAAAGAGCTACTACGACTACAGCCACCTGGCCGAACAGCTGAACAGCAACTTTACCTTCGACGAAAAGCAAAAACAACAAACCCTAAAGGCGACCCTCTCGAACTTTCTGCCGCTCGACCCCGACTTCATCCTGGCGCTGCCCGCTCCTTTCCACGGCGAAGCCTGCCATTACATCTTCCACCACCCTCACCTTTGGGAAGGGGCTACCGCACAGGATTTCAATAAACTGCTCAAAGCCCTGCTCAAGGAAACGCCCCGCCGGGAGGACTACTTCGAAATGCACTACGCCACCAACCTGGCCATGCAGGGCATAAGCCGGGAAAGCCTGACAGAAGCACTGCCCTTTCTGGACCGCACCCACCACTGGTACGGCCTGCAGGCTATGCATGCCCTACTAAAGGGCAATACCGAAAGTGCCGGCGACCACTTCAAAAATCTGTCGCCTAAAGCCCGCCAATCACTGCACAATGACTTTTGGGGCGCCATGTTCCTGGTTTGGCAGTGCCGCCACCAAAACATGAAAGGGCTGGAAGTCTTGCGACAGATGAACCAGAAGGTGGAATCCAGCTTCCTGCCGGGCATTTTCAATGCGCTGCGGGTCTTTTTCCACTTCATGCTCGAAGATGAAGACGTGGCGATCGAAGGGCTCCAACAGTGCGCGCGCACTTCCACCCACCCTATGGAGCTCTTGTTTGTCCTTTGGGTGGCTTACTGGATTGGGGCAGAGCTGGATATGCAAATGGCAGACGAACTCCACACTGCTTTTCCGCTATGGGAGCAAGCTGAGCTCAAATGGATGTGCGGTGAAATGGCCAATGCCCTTGCTCTTGTCTTCCCCGACCACCCCAAACGCCGGGAGTGGGAAGTCCTCGCCCGCTACTATCAGGACGAAATGGGTTTCCGCTACCTCATAGAACTCCTACCCCGACAATCGGCCTGGGAACGCATCCTCAACTCCCTCGATGCGCTAAGCAATGGGGCCAGCGACAACCACTACCCGCCCGGCAGTACCCGCCTGGTCTGGTTTGTGGATTTCGAACAACGGGAACTGCAGCCCAAAGAGCAAAAACGCAGCAAACGCAATAGCTGGTCAGCCGGGCGGAAAGTCACCATCAATGAGCTATACGAGGGCAAAGTCGAAAGCCTGACCGAGGAAGACCAACGGGTGCTTGATGCCGTCACCTCCGCGTACGACAACCGCTCTAACCCCATGTTTTACTATGGGCCCGACGACCTCCGCCTGGACTTCGACCACGCCTTGTATCAGCTGACCAACCACCCTTTTGTTTTTCTGGCAGGCAAGAATGAAATCCCGGTTGAACTGGTCCGCTCCAAACCGGAACTGCTGATCACAGAAGAAGGTGACCAACTGCGCGTCAATTTCCGGCCCGTAACCAAATCCGGCACCTACGTCACAGAGAAGGAAACCCCTACCCGCTACCGAATTTACAAGCTGAACGACGAAGAGCGGAAAGTTGCCAAACTCATCGGTCGGGGCGCGCTCATGCCGGAAGAAGCCCGCCCACAGATGGAGCGGATCACCCAACAACTACAGGGGCGCATACAGGTTCAATCCCCCAAAACCATGCTGGAGGAAGGTCTGGAATCCGTACCCGGTGACCCCATGCCCTGCCTGCACCTCCTGCCTTTCGGCGAAGGCTTTAAGCTCGAATTTTATGTCAAGCCGTTAAAGGAGGAAGGGCATTACTTCAAACCGGGCGAAGGGCTGGCTACGCGCATCCTGAGCACTAAGGAGGGCCGGGTAGCCTGCGAGCGCCGGCTCGACAAAGAGCGGGCCCTGGCGGCAGAAGTTATTGAAGCTTGCCCTACACTGGCAGAACAGCCAGCTCAGAGCTACGAATGGCAAATCGAAGACACGAGAGCCTGCCTGCAAATCCTTCTTGAGCTATACCCCCTGCGGGAAGCCGGCCGCATCAAAATGGAATTCCCTAAGGGGGAAAAAGTCAAGCTGCTGGGCATTTCCAATACCGATCAGTTGTCGGTACGCATTCAGGAGGAGTCCAACTGGTTTGCTGTGGATGGCAGCCTGAAGCTGGACGAAGAAGAAATCCTGCAATTCCAACAACTCCTGGACCACGTCCGCGAAGACGACAGCCCATTTGTTGAACTCGGCGAAGGGACTTTCATCGCCCTTACCGAAACATTCAGGGAGCGCCTTCGCGAACTGGACGGTTTGCTCCAAATGCGGGGGCAACAATACGAGCTCAACCCACTGGCCGGGCTCCGCATTGATGAGCTCGCCGGGGAGCTGGCTGAGCTGGAAGCCGATCAGAGCTGGGCGAAAAGCATGCAGCGCATCCAACAGGCACAGCGCATCCGCCCACGGGTGCCCAACACTTTTCAGGCCGACCTGCGCGCCTATCAGAAGGAAGGCTTCCGATGGATGATGCGGCTGGCAGAATGGGGCGTTGGCGGTTGCCTGGCTGATGACATGGGCCTGGGTAAAACCGTACAAGCGCTCGCTATGCTCTCGGCACGTAAAGAAACAGGGCCTGGACTGGTCATCGCGCCGGCTTCCGTTACCCGAAACTGGGTAAGAGAGACCGAGCGTTTTGCTCCGGACCTGACCCCAAAGCTGCTGGGTAATAGCAAGGAAGTGGACCTCATCGACGAGGTTGGCCCCGGAGATTTGCTCATCATTAGCTACGGCCTGTTACCTTTCGTAGAAGAAGCCCTGACGCAAAAGTCTTTTGGCTCACTGGTCCTGGATGAGGCGCAGGCCATCAAAAATGCCGCCACCAAGCGCTCGAAAATTGCGATGGAGCTCCGGGCAGACTTCCGGCTGGCTACCACGGGTACGCCTATTGAGAACCACCTGGGTGAACTCTGGAACCTGTTCCGCTTTCTCAACCCCGGCTTGCTGGGTTCACAGAAGCGCTTCAACGAAAAATTCACCAACCCGATCAGCAGGGGAGACGAGCCGCGCCGGGAACAGCTCCGGCGGTTGATTCAGCCCTTTATTTTGCGCCGCCACAAGCGGGACGTACTTACCGAGCTGCCAGCTAAAACAGAAATCATCCTGTCCGTTTCCCTTACCGAATCGGAGCACTCTTTCTACGAAGCCATACGCCGCAGTGCATTGGAGGCCGTGGAAGCTGCAGATGGCGCATCCAAGCGGTTTGCCATCCTGGCACAGCTCACCAAGCTCCGGCAGGCGGCCTGCCATCCCCGACTCGTGATGCCCGACAGCCGGGTCCCAAGTTCCAAACTCGACCTTGTGGGAGAGACTATCCTGGAATTGCTCGACAGCGGGCATAAAGCGCTGGTCTTTAGCCAGTTTGTAAAGCATTTGCGCATTGTAGAGCAATGGGTGAAGGCCCAGGGCATTCCCTATCAGTACCTCGATGGGCAAACCCCGGGCAAAAAACGGGAGGAAGCCGTGCAGGCTTTCCAAAACGGAGAGGGCCAGCTCTTCCTCATCAGTCTCAAAGCAGGGGGCACGGGGCTCAACCTTACAGAAGCCGATTACGTACTCCACCTCGATCCCTGGTGGAACCCTGCCGTAGAAGATCAGGCGAGCGACCGTGCCCACCGTATGGGACAGCAGCGCCCGGTGACCGTTTACCGCTTCGTTAGTGAAGATACCATTGAGGAAAAGATTGTGCAGCTGCACCAAAATAAGCGCGAACTGGCGGATCAGCTCCTTTCCGGAACGGATGTAAGCGCTAAGCTGTCAGTGGAAGATATGCTGAGTTTGCTGAAAGGAGAGGCATGAAAATAACAAAGCACAGCTGCGTATATATCACGGCTGTGCTTTGGAATGCGGCAAGATGTAAGTGTTACTGCTTGTGGAGCCGCTGCGTAGTCAGTACGTTATCGTTTGAACCCTTGATCTGTACCAGGTACATGCCTTTTGGCAAATCCCCAACATAGAACTGCTGCTTGGCATAATCGAGTTGGAAGCGCTTCATCGCACGGCCAACCAGGTTAAAAACGGTGATTTCCGTGACGCCTTGCGCCTCAGTAAGGCTGATATAGTCCACTGCGGGATTAGGATAGACTTTCAAATCTGCAGGAGTGGACACGGCTGTGTAGGGAGGAAATGGCTCAATATTATTTTCCAGACCTGTCGAGGCAGAGAGGCTAAGGGTGGCTAACAGTAAAAACAGCAGGGGTAAAGTATGCTTCATATCTTGGGATTTCTAAACGTGCGTCGGGATAAAAGTCGATTTTGATAAAAATAAGCGAAAATTCATTAAAATTCAAGCGATATGTTAAAATCGCTTAATTTGTTTAGGCTCTACACAATAAACCCGAACCATATCCTTCAAGTTCAGCTGACAGCCCGGGATTAAGGTATTTTTAAAGCTTTTGCCGTATTTCCGGCAATTCTGACCGCCCGCCCGGCTGAAGACAGTGCTTCAGCCGGGGAGGAACGATCTATGTTATTTAGTCCAGATGCTCCTGGAAATACTTTGCGAACTCAGCAACAGACATGGAGCCGACATCGCCATCGCCCTGCTTCCGCACAGACACGGCACCTGTCTCTGCCTCCTTCTCACCTACGATAAGCATGAAGGGCACTTTCTTCACCTCAGCGTCCCGGATTTTCCGGCCCACTTTCTCACTGCGGTCATCCACCGTGCCGCGGATGTCGTACTTCGCCAGTTCCTGCTCAATCTCAGCCGCGTAGTCATTGAAGCGGTCGCTAATGGGCAGGATGGTGTATTGCTCCGGTGCGAGCCACAGCGGGAACTTACCGCCGGTATGCTCAATCAGGATACTGATGAAGCGCTCCATAGAACCAAAAGGCGCCCGGTGGATCATCACCGGCCGGTGTGCCTGATTGTCGGAGCCGATGTACTCCAGCTCGAAGCGGTCCGGCAGGTTGTAGTCTACCTGAATAGTGCCCAGCTGCCAGGAACGGCCCAGCGCATCCTTGACCATGAAGTCGAGTTTAGGGCCATAGAAAGCCGCTTCGCCCAGCTCGGTTGTGGTCTTCATTCCTGCCTCTGCAGTAGCCTCAATGATGGCCCGCTCGGCATTGTTCCAGTTTTCATCTGAACCAATGTACTTTTCAGGCTTGTTGGGGTCACGTAAGGAAATTTGCGCCGTGAAATCCTCAAAGCCCATCTTTGACAGTACGGTCTTGGTCAGGTCAAGCACGTTTAGAAACTCGTCCTTGAGCTGATCCTGCGTACAAAAAATATGGGCATCATCCTGTGTAAACCCGCGCACGCGTGAAAGCCCGTGCAGCTCCCCGCTCTGCTCGTAGCGGTAGACCGTGCCAAACTCTGCAATACGAAGCGGCAGATCGCGGTAGGAATGCGGACGGTGCCCAAAAATCTCACAGTGGTGCGGGCAGTTCATCGGCTTCAGCAGGAACTCCTCGCCTTCCTTAGGCGTCTTGATCGGGTGGAAACTGTCTTCCCCGTACTTTTCCCAGTGGCCGGAAGTCACGTAGAGGTCCTTTTTGCCAATATGCGGCGTCGTCACAAGTTGGTACCCCCGTTTCTCCTGCTCTACCCGCAGGAAGTTCATCAGGCGATCGCGCAGCTGATTGCCTTTGGGCAGCCACATCGGCAGGCCCTGCCCCACCCGGTCAGAAAACATGAAGAGCTCGAGCTCCGACCCCAGCTTACGGTGGTCACGCTGCTTGGCTTCCTCAATCATCTTTTCGTATTCGGTCAGCTCTTTCTGTTTAGGGAAAGTGATACCGTATACACGGGTCATCTGCTGCCGGTTCTCATCACCCTGCCAGTAAGCACCGGCTACTTTGGTGATTTTGATGGCTTTGATGTAGCCGGTATCTGGCACGTGCGGGCCGCGGCACAGATCAGTGAAATCACCCTGCTCGTACAAGGTGATTTCCGCACCTTCTTCTTTCCGCTTCTCCAACAACTCGAGCTTGTATTCATCGCCTTTTTCCTGGTAAAATGAGATCGCCTCATCTATGGAAATCGGCTTGCGGATGTACTCGTTTTTCTGGCGGGCCAGCTCCAGCATTTTCTGCTCAATCTTAGGAAAGTCATCGCTGGAAATGGTATGCTCACCGGGGTCTACATCATAGTAAAACCCGCCGTCTGTAGAAGGCCCTGTACCGAACTTCACACCCGGATAAATCGCCTCCAGGGCTTCGGCCATCAGGTGTGCAGAAGAGTGCCAGAAGGTCGCTTTCCCGTCCTTGTCGTCCCACGTCAGCAACTGCACCGTAGCGTCTTCGGTAATCGGGCGGGTAGCATCCCACACCTCACCGTTTACTTTTGCAGAAAGGACTTTTTTGGCCAGGCCGTGGCTGATCGACTTTGCGATGTCCAGCCCGGTTACGCCGGCTTCGTACTGTCGGACATTACCGTCCGGGAAAGTGATGTTAATCATGGTGATTTTAATGGTTTTGTTACTGCTCCTTACGATTGGGCAGCAAAATTAGTTTCCGGCACTCCGGAAAAGTGCGTTTTAAGGTGCGCAAAATTAAGGGATTTTGGGAGAGCGCCTAAATTTTACAGTGCTGGATTTTTACCTATTTTCGCCTTGAGCAGTGGGGCAAAAAGAAAATACACAACTTTCGAGCAGCCCATTTAAAAACCCGTGAATCAGCATGCGCAAAAAAGATGGGCTCCGGATTATTCTGATCTTGTTGCTGCTGGCAGATACGGCTTACACCTTCCGGCAGCACCTAATGGCGCCGCTCGATGGCGATATGCCGAGTATCATCCTGCCCGCTCCGCACTACGAGCCTGTGCTGTCGGCACCCTTTGGCTGGGCAGCAGCAACAGGTGAGGCCGCGTATGCTTCCCCCAACCGTTTCTTCGTACACCGGGCGATGTACCACTATTTCCGGTGGGCACCGGCCACGCTGAATAACTTCGTGGATATAGTGGACAGCATCACGCTGAGCTCGGCTATAGCCAAAAGTGGGGCGCATATTTTGTTACTCCTGCTACTTGCAGGGTTTGCTTCCCGTGGCAAAGGGTGGTCCTCTTTTTTGCTTGCCGCCGTGCTGATGGCTCCGCTTTTTCAGTCTGCCGGGTACTACAATCCCGTGATGGGCATCATTGAGCCTTCTCCCACTTACACTTTCTTCTACGCCTGGCCTTCCGTTTTACTATTGAGCTGGCTGTCTTTGGTCCGGCGGGCATACGACAGGGGTGGAGCAGCACCGGCTTGGGAAACGCTCAGCTTGTATGCACTAACGCTGATCCTGCCCTTTACCGGCCCGTTAATTCCGGGGATTATTGCAGTTGGCTTGCTCACCGGTGCGGGTTATGGCTTTCGCCAAATCCTGGGGCAAAACTACGAAACAAGCGTGGAACGTATGCGGGCCCAACTGCCACTCAGCCACTGGGCAGCCATTGCCCTTATTGGCATATTAGGGGCATACAGCCTTTATCTGGGTACCCTTAGCACCGAACAGCAGCACAGCTTTGGGCTCTGGGAACGCTACCAAAAACTGCCGGCGGGCCTGTGGAAGATGCTGACCAATAAGCCGGGGCTGTCCATCCTTATCTTGGGTATACTATTACAATTTGGGCTGTTGCGCTGGCTGCAGGTAGAGGCCCGCAGGCCATGGGTGAAGCAGGAGGTCCGTTTCCTCCTGGTGTTTATCCTTCTCTATCTTTTGCTGATCCCACTGGGCGGCTACCGGGACTACCGGCCAGATATCGCACGCCGGGATACACTCCAACCGATATTACTGATCCTTTTTTACCTGTGGGGAAGGAGTAGCCTGCTGCTTTTTGAATCCGCCCGGAATAAAGCAGCCCACATACTTCCTGCGCTGGGACTGCTGCTCCTTTTCACCATCGCGGATGTAACGGAAGTTGGGCACCCGTCTTGCCAGGAGCGCACCCTAAGGGCCCTGTCACAGTCAAAAGAAGACACCATTAGCCTTAGCCCGGACTGCCGGATACTGACCTGGCCCGCGATTCCCGGTCAGGACACCCGCCTGTCCAGTGAATTGCTGGTGATGTGGGGCATTTTGGAGGAAGGGCAGCACTTCAAATACGAAGACTAATTTTTCTTCTTGAACTCCTGCAAGTTGGTAGCGATGCTGATGTGATTGAGCCCGCCCCCCAGGTGGAAGCTCTGATGCCCGTAATCGATGCGGAAGCGGCTGATTTTCACGCCCACCCCGAAACTAAAGCCGGCCAGGCTGCCGAAATTGTCCAGCCCGAGCTCCCGCCGCATGAAGTGGTTGTACCCAAAACGCAAGCGGAAATTTTCCCGAGCACCCAGCAAAAACTCTCCGTTGAAGACCAGGTGGCGGAAAAAGTTGTCAAACCAGATGCTCGTTGGGCTCTCTTCTGTTTGCTCTTCGCCAAAAAACAGGAGCGATGGCTCTGCATTGGGGTCATCGTAGCGGATATTCCAGCGGTCGAGGAAGCGGTAAATCACCGAGAAACGGAAGGGCAGGTATTTCAACCGCTTGGAAATCCCAAACTGCATCTCAAAGGGCAGGGGCTCCAGGTTGTCTTCGGTGTAGTAGGTTACCTGCCGGCCCATATTGCGGAAAACCAGGGTGGCGGTCAGGTTGCGGGCGGTATCAATATAGGTAGCCGCAGCATCTGCCCCCAGCCCGAAGGAAGAGTAGCCGGCCATTTGGGAGGTGATGACTTTCAGGTTGGCCCCGATCGCCAGGCGGTCGTAGACTTGTTTGCCCACGCCAAAGTTGATGGCATACTCAGCGGCATCAAAGGTGCCCAGCACTTCGCCCCGGTCGTTGGTCTCATCGAAAGTGCCGTAGCTAATGTACTGTACGCCCAGGTGGGAAGTCAGCCCCAGAGAATCGAAATGATGCCCAAAGGCGGCATACCCATGGCTAATGCCCGCCACATGAAAGCTGTGGTTAATGGCAATCTGCTGATGCATATCGGGATTGAGCGCGGCCGGGTTGCCCAGGGCCAGGTTGACATCGTCATCGCGCACCGTAATCAGGTTGCCACCCAGGGCAGTGAGCCGGGCGGAAGGCGACAGGTTGAGGAATTCGTAGGTATGCAGCCCGCCCAGCTGCCCGTGCGCATGCTGCGCAAGGAGCAGAAAAGCCAGAGCTGTAAGGGCGTTAGGTAGAAATCTAAGTTGCATGCTATTGGTTTATTCTCCAAGGTCGGTTTATTCTTCTCCTTCTCGTTTCCAGATGGTGCGGCAGATGCCCTGCTCGCAGTTCATTTTCCGCTTGAGCTCGCCCTGCTCATCGTACAGCTTGAGTAACCCGTGCTCGTTATCACCATTGAGGTAAGCGCCTTCTGCTTTCAGGTTGCCATTCTCATGGTACTCTATGAAAGGGCCATTCTCGGCATTGTCTTCGAAGCGGACCCGCTCCATGAGCTGCCCGTTTTCGTAGTAGCGGTCCCAGTCGCCCGTCATTTCGTTGGCTTCGTACTGACCGGAAAGGTTGAGCTGCCCGGACTCGTAATAAGACCGGTAAGGGCCATCAAAAATGCCCTGCCGGTAGGTCTCTACAATTTGGGTATCTCCCGTTTCAAAGTAAAGAACCCGGAGCCCGTTAAGCGTATCGTTTTCGTAGGTCGCTTCCTCCATAAGGCGGCCCTGTTCGTCAAACTTCTGGTAGAGGCCCTGTTTGGCAAAGTCCTCCTTACTGCGCTGATAGCGCTCGGTGTAGCCATAGCTGTCTATATTTTCAACTTGCTCAACCTTCGACTTGCACCCTGTGGCAAGGAGGAGTACGGCAGCGATGGCTATCCAAATGTGCTTCATAGGTGTCTCTGTTTTTATGTATTCACCCTCCAAACAAACGCAAAATCGCAGGCTTCATTTTCGCCGGCCGAAAAATAACACTTTTAACTGTCTTGGACCATTCGTAACCGATCTGTAGAAACACTGGCATCAGAACAAGGAATTCCGTATTTTGGAAATACCATGATGCAAAAACTGCGCAACGTTTACCATTCTTTTCCCGTACAGCTCCTGGTGTTGCACATCCGCAGCTACCACCTGCTGCTGGCGATATGGGTGGTTTTCTTCCTGCTCGTTTCCGGTGCATTGGCCAGCAAGCTCGGCTTTCAGTACCTTTTCCTGGATCCGGAATACCTCGGGGCCGTTAACTTTTGGAGCTTTTTCTTCGTGGGCATCGGGTTTGGCAGCTTTTTCATGAGCTGGAACCTGGCTCTTTACCTCCTGAGCGCCCATTATTTCCCATTTCTGGCATCGCTTGCCCGGCCTTTTACCAAGTTTGTGATTAACAACCTATTATTACCGCTGTCCTTTCTGGTGGTATACCTGGGCATCATGGTCTACTTCCAGCGCTACTACGAAGGGCTTGTCTTCCGGGAAGTCACCCTGAATGCAGTAGGTTTTCTCAGTGGAATGTTCCTGCTGATTATCCTGTATTCCATCTATTTCCAATTCACCAACCGCGATATTTCCTACTACGAGAGCCGGCCCGAGCGCCCGCCCCACCTCACCCGTGCCTACACGCCCGGCCGCCGGCAAGTCGATTTGGAGTACATCAAGCTGGACAGCACAAGGTGGCGGGTAGATACCTATTTGTCGGAATCGCTGGAACCCCGTCTGGTCAGAAGTGTGGCCCACTACGACACCAAGATGCTGATGAGCATTTTCCAACAAAACCACCTCAATGCGCTCATCCTGCAGCTCATCAGTATGCTGGTGCTATTGGTGCTCGGCTATTTGGTCGATTATCCGCCCTTTCGGATCCCGGCTGGCGCCAGCCTGTTCATTCTGGCCAGTGTGCTGACAGCCCTCATCGGAGCGGTTATCTACTGGTTCGGAGAATGGAGCGTGACGGTCATCATTGCCCTATTGCTGGGCTTGAACATCCTGACCCGCAATGACAACTTCAACTACACCAATAAAGCCTATGGCCTCAATTACGAGGCCGCCCCCGCCGAATATTCTCTAAAACGCCTGCAGGAGGCCTCCAGCAGTGCCCGGATTGAAGATGATAAAGCCGCCACCACGGCCATTCTGGAAAAGTGGAAAGCCAAAACTGGTGAGGAAAAGCCCTGGATGGTCATCCTTTGTTCCAGCGGGGGCGGGCTGAAATCGGCCACCTGGAGCATGCAGGTGGTCCGTACGGCAGACAGCCTGCTCAACGGGCAACTGCTGGAACATACCGTACTCATTACCGGAGCTTCCGGCGGAATGATGGGCATGACGTACCTGCGGGAGCTGTATTTGCAACAGCAGCAGGGGGAATGCGTAGATGTCCACGATCCACGTTACATTGACAACATCGCCAAAGACCTGGTCAATTCCATCGCTTTCACCATCGTTTCCAATGACCTCTTTATCCCCTGGGCGCCCTTTGAAATGAATGGCTACACCTACTACAAAGACCGGGGCTATGTCTTTGAGCAGCAGCTCAATGAAAACACCAATGGCATACTCGACCGGCGCCTGGAGGAATACCGGGAGCCGGAAGCGTCAGCGACCATCCCCATGCTCTACCTGACTCCCTCGATCGTCAATGATGCCCGTCGCCTGATCATTTCCCCACAGGGCGTTTCCTACATGATGAAAGCGCCGGTGGGGCAGCGCTACCCCAAAGCGGTGGAAGTGGACGCAGTAGACTTTCGGTGGATGTTTCAGAAACAGGATGCCGGCAATCTGCGTATGCTCTCGGCGGTGCGCATGAACGCAACCTACCCTTACGTGCTGCCCAATGTACATCTGCCCAGCCGCCCCGGTATTGAGGTGATGGATGCCGGGTTCCTGGATAACTACGGTATCGTTTCTGCCACCCGGTTCATTCAGGTATTCCGGGAGTGGATACAGGAAAACACCCGCGGGGTAATGCTGTTGCAAATCAGTAGCTCGGATAAAGTGGAGGAAATCACACCAAGCGGTGGGCAGGGTATTGTGGAGTCCATGTTCAACCCGCTCGGTATTGCCGGCAAAGTGCTCGTGGTGCAGGAATTTGAGCACGACAACAGCTTAGGGTTTATGTATGACCTGCTGGGCGAAGAGCGCTTTGTGCAAATCCCGTTCTTCTACCGCCCTGTAGAAGAGAATAAGTTGGAAGCCTCCATTTCCTTCCACATCACGCAGCGGGAAAAAGCGGATGTGATGCGCGCCATGAACCATCCGTCCAATTTGTCGAGCCTGGAACAATTACAGCAACTCCTCAGCCCTCCTGCAAAACAAAAGTAGGGTTTAAGCGCTTCCCTTTATTACATCCTTGAATCGGAGCGGCTGAAGCTACAGACCGGACTCCTTAGAAATCGAAAAGTTAATCAGATAAAAATGAAGACGATACCTGCCTCCACCCTGGAGCAAGCAATGCACTACAACGAATACCGCCAGCTTATTGAAGAATTGCGTGCCGATGGTAAAACCACAGGTTCTAACCACAGCGAGGCGATGCTGAACTATACGGATCTTAACCGCACCCGCATGAACCGCCTCGATAAGACCACCAGGCTTACGCCCGAAACGCTCGAAGCACTGGAACAACTGGAAACGCCCATGACGATGCTCGTCCTGACCGAAGCCTGGTGCGGGGATGCAGCACAGGTCATTCCGGTGCTGAATAAAATAGCAGAAGCGACCCCCAACCTTTCTCTACGGCTTATCCTAAGGGACGAATATCCCGATATCATGGATGCCTTTCTCACCAACGGCGGGCGTTCCATTCCGAAAATCATTTTCCTAAAGGGAGCCAACAGGGCCGTAACAGGTAGCTGGGGCCCCAGACCTGCAGCCGTACAGCAAATCGTCATGGATTACAAAACAAAACTAAAAACACTGGAAGATGAGGCCGCTAAAAAAGCGCTACAGCAGACCACTATGACAGAAACTCAGAAATGGTACGCCCGCGATAAGACAAAAAGCATACAGTCAGAGGTTATCCAGGCCCTTTTCCAACATCAGGAAGCCCTGGCCCAATAGACTTACTGCCCCTTGACCATTCTCGTAATAGCCCGATGAAAGCCATCCCTTGTATTTTTTTAAGGAATAAGTCGGAAATCCTTGGCTCGTCCTGTATTTTCGCATCATATTCCAATCAAACGACTTTAAAACCGCTTATATGATCAACGTTGAGCTGCTCAAGAAAATATGCGAAACACCCGGCGCACCAGGGTTCGAACAGCGTATCCGGGAGTTTATCCTTGCTGAAGTCACGCCACTGGTAGACAAAGTAGAAGTGGATGCCATGGGTAACGTAGTCGCCATCAAAAAAGGGCAGCAAGACAAAAAGGTCATGGTAGCTGCTCATATGGACGAGATTGGGTTCATCGTTACGCACATCGACGAGGATGGCTTCATCCGATTCCACACCCTGGGCGGTTTTGACCCGAAAACGCTGACCTCTCAGCGGGTCATCGTGCACGGCCGCAAAGACTTCATCGGTGTTATGGGCAGCAAGCCTATCCACCTCATGAAACCAGAAGAGCGCAATAAACAGCTTCCGATCAGTGAGTACTACATTGACCTGGGCATGCCGCGGGATGAAGTGGTAAAGTATGTTGCGGTCGGCGACTCCATCACCCGGGAGCGGGAGCTCATTGAGATGGGCAATTGTGTCAACAGCAAATCCATGGACAACCGGGTATCGGTATTTATCCTGCTGGAAACCCTGCGGGCGCTGAAAGACCAAACCGTACCTTACGATATTTATGGTGTGTTCACCGTACAGGAAGAAGTGGGGCTGCGCGGCGCCATCTCTTCCGCTCACCTGATTGATCCCGATTTCGGATTTGGGCTTGACGTAACCATCGCCTTTGATGTGCCCGGTGCGCAAGCGCATGAGTACGTTACCAGCCTTGGCAAAGGGGCAGCTATCAAAATTATGGATGGCATGACCATCTGCGACTACCGCATGGTCAATTACATGAAGAAGACGGCTGATGCGCACGACATCCCCTGGCAACCCGAAGTACTGCCTGCAGGAGGTACCGATACGGCCGGTGTTCAGCGCTACGGCAAGAAAGGAGCGATAGCGGGCGCCATTTCCATCCCGCTCCGCAATATGCACCAAACCATCGAAATGGCCAACAAGGCTGACATCAGGCACTGCATCGACTTGCTGACCCATTGCCTGAGCGAACTGCAACAATACGACTGGAGCTTCGAAAATGTGGACGGCAATCGCTCCAAACCAGCAGCTGATGACAGCTATGACTTTCTTTAATCCGCTATGAGGGCAAAGCAAATCTTTATGGGCACCGTCATTCTTGGGGCGGGCGTTTACTTTGGATCCAAGTACATGGACACAGTGGAGCGGCTTTTCGATGATGCGGCTTCCGGGTTCTTCGTTATCCTCATTCTACTGCTGTTAGGCCTGATGGTTTATCGGGTGTTATCAAATTAGTAACCCTATGGGGCAAACACAGGTTCACCAATTCGGGCAGTCACCGTTTTTGAAGGATTTTAGCCTTAATCAGAAAGGGTGTAAGCCATCAGGACAACACCAGCCCTGTCCGCTCAGCAACCGCCAGCAATTCACTAACCATCATAGCCGTAGCGCCCCATAGGATTTTGCCCTCCACGTCAAAATAAGGTACCCCTTTGAGTGTAATATTGGCCGCCAGTTGCAGGTTCGTTTTGCGGCGGGTGGCAGGATTGGACAGATGCCTGAATGAGACTTCCAGGATGGTGCGTACCTCCTCGACATCCGGTACAAATGCCGGGCGGCTATCCGTAAAGCCCACGTAGGGGTGCACCTGAAAATTGCTGACCGGAATATACAGCTCCGTCAGCTTGCCCAGGACTTCAATTGTATCAACAGGGACGCCCACCTCTTCCTCGGTTTCCCGTAGCGCTGTTTCCTCCAAAGAGGCATCCGAGTCTTCAAACTTCCCGCCCGGAAAGCTGATCTGCCCGGCATGCCGGTCGTGCCCGTGGTGGGGCTGCCGTTCGATAAAAACCAGGTGCCAGTCGGACTGATGAGGATAAAACAAAGCCATAACGCCGGCCTGCCGGGCCCCCTGAGGTGGCGTCACCGCCTGCTGCCGTACAACATGCGCCATACGAAACTGCGCCTCCTGCCCGGGCAACGGATGCCTGAGCTGCTCTGCGATCGCCTGAATAAATGAATGCTGCATATCCATTTAACTCTGAAGGGCATTGAATAGTTGCGCAACAGCACAGCCCCAAAACACAAGTTATGCTTTGGGGCTGTTCAGCCTTTTTTCCGATCAGGGAAAAGCCTTTATGATTAAAGGTCTTTATTGGAAATTTCCAGATACTTCTCCAGAGCGGTAGCCATGGAGGTGATGCCCGGTGCAGGTACTTTGATATTGATGGTCAGGCCCTGCTTTTCTACCTCCTTGCTGGTGGAATTGCCAAAGACTGCCATGCGGGTATCGTTCTGCTTGAAATCCGGGAAGTTTTCGTAGAGCGATTTGATGCCAAGCGGGCTAAAGAACACGAGGACATCGTAGGTCACATCGCTGAGGTCAGACAAATCGCTGCTGACCGTTTGGTACATCATCGCATCCTGCCAGTCGAAGCTGTTTTCCTTCAAATACGAACTGACCTGCTTAGCCCCTAAATTGGAGCAAGGCAGCAGGAACTTTTCTTTTTTATGCTTCTTCAGGGCAGGTGCCAGGTCCTGAATGGTGCGCTTGCCCACAAAAACTTTTCGTTTGCGATAGACGATGAACTTCTGCAGGTAATTCGCTATAGCCTCAGAAAGGCAGAAGTACTTCATGTCCTGTGAGACCTTGATCCGCATCTCTTCGCAAATACGGAAGTAGTGATCGATCGCATTTTTGCTGGTCAGGATCACCGCAGTATACTCATCAGGTTTTATTTTGGCTTTGCGGAACTCCTTAGCCGAGACGCCCTCTACATGAATGAACGGCCGCCAGTCGATGGTCAGTCCGTATTTCTGTTCTAAATCATAGTAGGGAGATCGCTCCGGCTTAGGCTGGGATATCAGGATGGTTTTTACCGGCTTGTAAGTCTCTTCTTGTACTTTGCCATTTGCTGCCATGCAACAACAATTTTTGGGTTTTGCCCACTGTGCGTTTGATCTAAAGCAAGCTGTAGCACAGTTCCTGAACGAGGTTTTTAAATTAGGAAGTTGTTAATCCTTTTACCAAGATCAGGACAGGAGCGATTTCAACGGTGCAAATATACAACAAAAAGTGAAACTTATGAAAGGAGAGAAAGCGGCCGGCAGAAAACAGGCTACGTAAAAACATGAATAAATAAACGCCGGCAATGACTGCTAAAATCAGGTAAAGTATAGGCATTTTCAGGCTGTCAGGCCCGTAGGCAAAAAGCCCGTTGCCAATGATCAGGGCAATGCCCAGGATCAGATTGAATACTACAATGGTCATGTTATAGACCCGGATTTCCTTTTCCACCGGGAAAACCATACGAATATAGGTAAGCAGCAGGTGTTTACCCATCCAAAACACAGTAATGCCCAGCACGCACATCAACAGGCTACGCCAGGGCGACTCCGCAACCGGGACCTCAAAATACTCCGTGAGAAGAAAAACGAAAAAGCCGGCTGACAGCATAAAGAGCCCGTAAAACAGGTAATACGGTAAACCTCCGCCCCCTTCCCGCTCCCGCCGTAGCTGGTTGAGCAAATTATCGTTTAGAAACGCCCGGTAGGCCCTGCCCAGCTGCGCTCTGAAAAGCGTAATCAAAACAGTAAGCAGCAGCAGGCTGACAACGGTCGTAATAAACACCACCCGGTTGAAGCGGCTGTCAATCGTCACCACGGGTTTGGAGGAAAAGCCTGCGTCAGGAGGGGGTAACATCCGGTCAGTAGCCTGTTCGTCGGGGCTGGATGGCACGATATCGAAGGGGTTACCGGTTACCGTTGTGACACTGCCTTGGGTGTCGGCACCCGCCGTGACAGAAAGCCGTGGCGTAAGGTCAAAGGGATTGGCCTGGGCAAAAGCACGCCCTAGAGCCTGCACCAAAATGAGGCAAACGAGGATAGAAAAAAACGATATGTAGGCAAGCCGCTTCACCATCCTTACAAATGTAGCGCACTAACCGGAATAATCCATAGCTTTTGTCAGGTTTGGAAAATTCAATGCTTTTTTCCGGCAGATGGTCCCAGCCGATTTAACGGATACTCCGTGCAAAGGGAAACCGCATTTGCTGCTATAGCCCCCAAATGAACCTTGTCAACAATAAATACGGCCATTACAGCCAGGTATTTTGTTAATTAGCTGTTAAGCATTTTTCAATACCCCTGAGGACCGGTAACTTGTAAGGAATTACATTTGAGCGAATTCACATGAAAAACAGTCTGATCTTCCGGGTGATCCTTTTAGGGGCTGTCGCTATTGCCGGCATCATTGGTATGCAAGCCTACTGGGTGATCAATACCTGGAATATTAATGAGGAAGACTTTAGCAAAAAGGCAAGCCTTGCGCTTTACCGGACGGCCTGCGGGCTGGCTGACCTGAGCGGGGGCGATCTGCCGCCCCGCAATATCGTCAATCAGCGCACGACCAACTACTATGTCGTCAATATTGATAGCGAAATCGACGACGATCATCTGGAGTACTTTCTGCAGAAAGAGTTTGAGCGCCTGGCCCTTTACGTCGATTTTGAATACGCCGTTTACGATTGTACGACCAATGAGATGATGTACGGCAACTACTGCAGCTTCAATCCTGGTAAGCAAACGGACCTGACCGAACTTGGCGACCTGCCCAAGGACGATAAATTCACCTACTACTTCAGCGTTAAATTCCCCAACCGGTCTGGCTATCTGCTAGGCAAAATGCAGCTGTCCATTTTCTTCTCTGCTATCCTGCTCATCGTCCTTATCTTTTTCGCCTACTCCATGTATATCATGCTGCGGCAAAAGCGGCTGTCTGAGCTGCAGAAGGACTTTATCAACAATATGACACACGAGTTCAAGACCCCTATTTCCACCATAAAAATTTCGGCAGATGTGTTCCAAAACGCCCCTGAGGTGCAAAACAACCCGCGCCTGCTGCGCTATGCCACCATCATCAAGGAGCAAAACAAACGCCTCAACAGCCAGGTGGAGAAGGTCTTGCAGCTGGCCCGGATCGAGCAGGGGAACTTTGAGCTCAAACTGGAGCAGTTTCCCGTTGCAGAAACCCTAAATGCCATCGTCAACAGCACGGCGGTACAGGCAGAAAAGCAGGGCGGCACGCTGGAAAGCGACATCCGGCTCGGAGATATTCATATTGAAGCTGACCGCCTCCACTTTACAAATATCCTCCACAACCTGCTTGATAACGCGATCAAGTACTGCTGCGAACGGCCGGTAATCCGTCTGTCGGCCTATGCCTCCGATCAGCAGGTTACCATTAAGATCGAAGATAAAGGTGTGGGGATTTCCAAAGAGCATATGAGCCGAATCTTTAGCAAATTTTATCGCGTACCCACCGGCAACGTCCACAAAGTCAAAGGTTTTGGGCTTGGGCTGTACTATGTAAAAAGCATCTGTGATGCTCAGGGCTGGCAGCTGGATATGGAGAGTACCCCGGGCGAAGGCACTAGCGTTTATTTGCACATTCCTGTTCTGCAGCCAGGCTTCCAAAGCTGGTGGTATCAACTTCGTACCTATTTTTCTAAGTATCTTCGCAAGACTGCCACCCGGCTGACCAATGCCTAAAAGCCAATTGCATTTATGAAAGCACACCTTCTGTACGTTGAAGATGACGAAAGCCTGAGCTTTGTGACCCGCGACAACCTGGAGCTTCAGGGGTATCAGATCACCCATTGTGCGACCGGAAAGGAAGCCCTGCACCTGATCGATGCCCAAACGCCTGACATAGACCTCTACATTCTGGATGTGATGCTGCCGGACATCGACGGTTTTGCCATTGCTCGTCGTATCCGCGAGCAGGACACCCACACCCCGATTTTATTCCTGACTGCCAAATCGCTGAAAGAAGACCGGCTCAAAGGGCTGCGCCTGGGCGCTGATGACTATATCACCAAGCCATTCAGTATTGAAGAACTCCTGCTTAAGGTCGAAATTTTTCTGAGGCGCAGTCAGATACCGCTACCGGACAGTACTTCGGAATACGCATTGGGACAATTCCGGTTCGATTACCAAAATCTACTGCTCAAGGGGGATGGAGAGCCGCGGCAGCTTACGCAAAAGGAGGCAGACCTGCTCAGGCTTTTCGCGGAGCAACGCAATCAGGTGATTCGGCGCTCCGATATCCTAAAAAAATTATGGGGCGAAGACGACTACTTTCTGGGGCGCAGCCTTGATGTGTTTATTTCCCGACTTCGTAAATACCTGCGCAAGGACACGCAGCTCAAAATCGAGAACATCCACGGGGTCGGATTCCGGTTGAAGGAAGAAGGTTAGTGCGGCTTGGCTACTTCAAGCGTACCCGGGTACCTATCAGGACTGACAGCGAATTAATCCGGTCGTTGTTTGGCCCCAGGCCATCAATGTTTTTGAAATAGTGTACGGAATGCTGATAAACCGGCTGTACAAAAAGGCTCCACCGCTCTGAGAAGTACCGTTCGGCTCCAAAGCCAAAGTTGAGCGTGAGATAGGCATTATCCTTAAAGTTGCCTCCTTCAAGCCAACCCTGACCATTACGCCGGATGCGGTCAATTTCAGATTCATCACCCGGGCCATCGGTCACCGGTGGAGGGAAAGCTGGCAGGAAGTCGAACTGGGGCGCTTCCGCTGTGTAATAGTTAGTTTGGAAAGCGACCTGTACAGAGCCGCCCCCCAGAACATAAGCGCGCCATTTGTTATGTTGGAAGTAATCATAACGAACATGCAGCGGAATACTGACCATATTCAATTCTGTAGTGCGCAACTCATCACCACGCAGACCCGACAGCAGGCTGCCCCGGACATAAACAATTCCCACCGGGTAGTAACGCGCAGCGTAGATTGCCCCCGTTTCAACTTCTAAACGACCGAAATCAGCACTCAGTGACAAGCCACCACCATATCCTATTGCTGCCCGTTCCAGGCTTTCTGTCAATCGCTTTTCGGAGCTTGCCGGGACGAGGATATGATTATAGTCCGCACTGCCAAACATGCCAACCAGTAAGGTAGGCCGGTTCTTCAGGCGCCTGACTTTGGTATCCCCCAAATCCGCTTCAGGCGCTGACAGGGCTTCAAAGGGCAGTCCCGGAAGCAAGGCTGAGGCCGCCAAATCAGATGTGGGGTTTTCCATGCCAGCTTTAGGGTTCAGAAGGGCAGGGACCGGCAGTTCTGAAGCCTCTGACACAGTATTAGAGCGAAGGCTTGGCAGACGCTCTCCATCTGAAAGCAGGGGTAAGGGCGTCAAGGTCCGGTTGTTAGCTCCGGTTGTACCCTGAGCACTTGCTTCACTGCCAGGTTTAGAAAACGTGCTCGCGGTTGGTGAGTTACCGTGCCTGTTTGCCTCCAAAGATGTTTGCTCCTGCTCTTCCGCCAATTGGTTAGGGGCAGATATGGTGTCATCTGTTGGATCGCCCTGTATGTTGGCAGGCGTTTCTTTTTCGGATGGATGATTCGTAGGTATATCAGTGTAAAGAGACCTTCCGGCAGGTTGACTACCCGCGACCGGTGTCCCCAGTTTCGGCAGGTACTGCCAGCAGGTGATGAAAAGCAGCAGGAACAACGCCAGCTCCATGGTCTTGTAGCGCAGTACGTACTGCGGCCAGGTAAACCACTCATTAAGCTTAGCTTCCATACGGGACCAGTGAGCAGGCTCATAAGGCACCTCGTACTGATGCATTTTGGCAAAGATCACCTCATCCACCTCACGCGGGTCAGCCTCTGCCGGGCCCGCATCAAGGGCCTCCGCCGCATCAAGCTGCTCCTCAAAAGCCGACCAATCTGGCGCACCGGTTTCAGGCCGGAGGTGGGTCATCTTCTGGCGGATTTGTTCATCAAATTGGTGATCTTCTCTTTTCTTCATATCCTTTATAGTCGTTCGCTCAGTATTTCTTTCAGTTTTAACCGAGCTTTTACCAGGTTCGACCTGGAAGTGCTTTCTGTTATGTCAAGTAGTTCTGCAATTTCCTTGTGTGCGTACCCTTCGATCACATATAAATTAAAAACGGCACGATAAGAAGGCGTAAGCTCCTGTATAGCTTCCAGTATTTCCTGCTCCGTGCAGCGGCTGATCGCATCCGGGTCATTGGTACTGATGTCATACGCCTCGTCCATGTCCTCGGTGCGGCGGCGGCTGTTTTTACGGAAGTAATCAATCGCCGTGTTGACCATAATGCGCCGAATCCATGCAGAAAGTGAAGTCCCCGGCTTATACTTGCCGATGTGGCGGAAAACCTTGATGAACCCTTCGTGCAGGATATCAAGTGCTTCTTCCTCATCGGTAGCATAACGGAGGCATACGCCCATCATCCGGCTGTAGTACTCCTCGTACAGCACCTTCTGAGCCCAGCGCTCCCGGCGAACGCAGGCCTGTATTAAGCCTTTCTCATTGTTTTCTAAGGGCAAAGCGATATCCATGTATGTTCAATTAGCCCAAATTACCCTAATTCAGCAAAAGATACAACCGGGAAAGCGGGTGCGCTTTGTCTTTTCTATGCTAAATAGCGGCAGATGATGATGTATATTTCAAATATTCAGGCGTAGTGTAGCTAACCTATAAGATGAAACGCTTTGCAAATCGGATTCGCTGCCCGTTGCTTCAATTTCTGCCGTCTTTTGCAAGCCTGTGAAGGCTTAGATTGTTTTAAACCTGTTTTTTAATAAATTTTTTGTTTATTTTTTTGGCGGTATTTTTGTACTTTTGAGGAAAATACATACAGGCACAAGCCAGCCAAAATATGAGTGAGACAGCTGAACAGAATGGTCAGGAAAATATCATCACCCTCAAGGGGATGTATGAGGATTACTTCCTGGACTATGCTTCCTACGTTATTCTGGAGCGCGCCGTACCCGGCATTATTGATGGGTTGAAGCCCGTACAGCGGCGGATACTCCACGCTATGCGGGAAATGCACGACGGGCGTTACCACAAAGTCGCCAACATCATCGGGCAGACCATGCAGTACCACCCGCACGGAGATGCTGCCATTGGCGATGCCCTGGTCAATCTCGGGCAAAAGGACCTGCTCATTGACCCGCAGGGCAACTGGGGCGATGTGCGTACCGGCGACAGCGCAGCCGCTCCCCGTTACATTGAGGCACGCCTGACCAAGTTTGCGCTGGAGGTGGCCTTCAACCCTCAAACCACTGACTGGCAGCTGAGCTACGATGGTCGGAAGAAGGAACCGGTCGGGCTGCCAATGAAGTTCCCCATGCTCCTGGCACAGGGTGCTGATGGTATTGCCGTGGGGCTTTCCACTAAAATCCTGCCCCACAACTTCAATGAGCTCATCAAGGCTTCCATCAAGTTGTTACAAGGGAAAAAGGTCAAAATTTATCCTGATTTCCAGACCGGCGGCATGATCGATGTTTCGGACTACCGGGGTGGTAAGCGGGGCGGCCGGGTTAAAGTCAGGGCTAAAATCGAAGCGGTGGATAAGAGTACCCTCGCTATTCGGGAGCTGCCTTACGCCACGACTACACAGTCCCTTATTGACAGCATCCTCAAAGCTAACGACAAGGGCAAAATTAAGATCAAAAAGGTGGTGGACAACACCGCCGAGCATGTGGAAGTGCTGGTCGAACTCGGCAGCGGCGTTTCTCCTGACCTCACCATCGATGCGCTTTACGCCTTTACCAACTGTGAAATATCCATTTCCCCAAACGCCTGTGTCATCATTGAGGACAAGCCTCACTTCATGACCGTGGAGGACATCCTGGATATTTGCACGCAGCAAACCAAAGCCCTGCTGAAGCGGGAACTGGAAATCCGCAAGGCGGAGCTGCTGGAAAAACTGCACTTCGCCAGCCTGGAAAAGATCTTCATCGAAAACCGCATCTACCGGGACATCGAGCAGTGCGAAACCTGGGAGGCCGTGCTGGAAGCGGTAGACAGCGGCCTGCGGAAGTATGTGCGTGTCCCCGGCGAAAAGCCAAAGAAAAACGACGACCGGCTGGAACTCCTGCGGGACATCACAGAGGACGATCTCGTGCGCCTGACCGAAATCCGGATCAAGCGGATTTCCAAATACAATACGTTCAAAGCCGAGGAGCAAATCAAAAAGCTGGAAGAGGAGCTCAAAGAGGTACAGCACCACCTGGACAACCTCACGGACTACGCCATTGCCTACTACGAAAACCTGCTGCAGAAATTCGGCAAAGGCAAAGAGCGCCGAACCATTATCACCACCTTTGAGAACATCGAAGCAACAGAAGTGGTGGCCAAAAATGCCAAGCTGTATGTGGACCGGAAGGAGGGCTTCTTCGGCACCGGCCTGAAGAAAGACGAATTTGTCTGTGAATGCTCGGATATCGCGGATATCATCGTCTTCCGAAAAGATGGTAAATATCAGGTATCCCGGATTGCAGATAAAGTTTTTGCCGGCAAGGATATCATCCACATCGACGTCTGGAAGAAGGGCGATGACCGGACTACTTACAACGCCATATACGTAGACGGCAAGACCGGGCGGACATTCGCTAAGCGCTTTCAGGTACAATCGATCACCCGTGACCGGGAATATGATATGACTACCGGGGAGAAAGGGTCTAAACCGCTGTATTTCACCGCCAACCCAAACGGAGAAGCCGAAGTCGTTACCGTGCAGCTCACGCAGGGCAGCCGGGCACGCAATAAAGTCTTCGACTATGACTTTAGCGAGCTTGATATCAAAGGGCGGAGCTCCAAAGGCAATACCGTAACCAAATACCCCGTGCGCAAGGTTTCCCTGAAGGAAGAGGGAGAATCAACGCTTGGCGCAATCAAAATATGGATGGATGAAGTCAGCGGCCGCCTGAATACCGATGAGCGGGGGCTGCTTCTGGGCGAGTTCAACTCCGGCGACCACCTCTTTGCCATTTACAAGGAAGGGTCTTACGAAGTGATAGAGCTCGACCTCAATAAAAAATTCGAGCCCAAAGAGATTGTTTCCATCGGCAAGTTTGACCCGGATGCCGTCATCAGCGCAGTCTACTACGAGGGCGAACGCGGCTGGTCCGTTGCCAAGCGCTTTCAGGTGGAGACCACCTCTACCAATCAGCGCTTCCTGTTCATTACGGAGCACAAGAAGAGCAAGCTGTTGTTCGCTACGCCCGAACCGGGTGCCGCTATCCAATATCAGATCAAAGAGGGCAGCCAGAAAATTGACCAGGAGCTCGACATTGAGGATTTTATTGACGTCAAAGGCTGGCGCGCCATGGGCAACAAAGTCGCCGATCAGCGCTTGCTGTCTGTAAGCCCCCTGAAAAAGGAAACCGCTGCCTCAAAGGGCGGTGGGGAAAAACTCAAGCCGGGGGACAGCATCAACTTTGATGTGGAAGACGATGGGCAGACGAAGATGTTTGATTAATCTCTGATCAAAAGCCCAAAGGCGAAGTCCTCCAGCAACTCCTCGACCTGGCTCAGGTCATCCTCCTTCACTTCAATATCGGTGAGGGAGGGCAGGTGTTGGGCGAAGTAGATGTGGTTGTTCGCCATTTCCAGCAGGGTGCTGGCCAGTGCCCTGGGGTAAGGATAGTTGGGATTGACTTCTTTGATGATTTTTGCGATGCGCTTGGCCAGGCTTTTGTAGGTCAGGAAAAAGCCCTCCTTATTTTCTTCGTCCACCTGTTTGGTGTGGTATGCCTTGGTGGCTTCTGCTACTACGATGCGGTGCAGCACGTCTTCATCCACAAACTGAATGGAGGTATTTCGGCGGGAGGTATCCACGATAGCGGAGATGGCAATTTTCAGTTTCTGCTTCGGGTCTTCAATATTCATAGTATTGTAATCGATGTGGAACTTCATCCACTCCCAATACCAGCACAGCAGGTAGACCAACAGGCGGTGCTTATTCTCAAAGTAGCGGTAAACGGAGGCTTCTGTGGAGTTGATCCGCTCTGCCAGTTTTTTGAAAGTAAAAGCCTCAAACCCAATCTCATCAATCAGGATAATGCTGTACTGAATGATCTTTTTCCCCAGCTTGGTATCCTGTGGATTTTTGAGATACAACCTTTCGTTGAGCTGCATCTGAATGGAAATTGACATCGCTATTGCAGTTTAAACAGTGTGCTTTCAGGGCTTCCCGGCCTGCTCCTCAGCCAAGTCACCGAGTTTTTCCTGCTCAAGGTAAGGCTTCAGCCAGAAAAGGCAGGATTCGAAACCTTCAAAAATATAATTTTCATTGATAAGGCCCGGAATAACGTTGATTCGCTCCAGCATAATCAGGGGCTGATCCTGTAAACCGGAGAAGACCACTACAATGCCTGCCTGCCGTAAATTCCAGATCAGATCATCCATTGCATACAACACGGATGATCGATGTACGGCACATTTTTTATGTTCATGACGACTGCTTTAATGCCGGGCAGACCTGCATCATCTCCTGAAAACGGCCAACAAAACCGATAGAGAAGCTATCAATAAAAAAGGAGAGGCAATGCCTCTCCTCCAAAAGCCTCAGTCACCATGTAAATTCAATTCCAGTGGATAACCGGAATGAACTACAACAGAAATTCTTGTCACTATCTTTTGAGTAATTCAACTCGAATCGATAGTAAAACTACCAATAAACAGCGGGTTCGAATTTTTGTTTGCAGCGGTGACTTATTTTTTTTGTGCTTACCAGCCGTCCCCGTCGAGCAGGTCGCCAAGGCCGCCGAGTACACTGCCTTCGCCCTTTTTGCCACCACCATAATGTTTGGAGGCCCGGAGGACGCGGTCAGCCAGGCGGCTGAAAGGCAGGGATTGTACCCATACGCTGCCCGGCCCCTGAAGGCGGGCATAGAACAGTCCCTCTCCGCCGAAAATAGCATTGCGCACACCGCGCACCATCTCTATATCATAGTCTACATCCTGCGTGAAGCCCACGAGGCAACCGGTGTCTACCCGCAGCGTTTCGCCTATGGCCAGCTCTTTGCGGGTAACGGTACCTCCGGCATGCAGGAAGGACAAGCCATCGCCTTCCAGCTTTTGCATGATGAAGCCCTCGCCCCCGAAGAAGCCCCGGCCCAGCCGCTTCGAAAACTCAATACCGACAGACACCCCTTTGGCAGCGCAAAGGAAAGCATCCTTCTGGCAAATGACTTTGCTGCCATGTTCCGATAGGTCGAGGGGGATAATCCGCCCGGGGTAGGGCGAAGCAAAAGAAACACGCTTCTTCCCGGTCCCAGCATGCGTAAATGCCGTCATAAACAGGCTCTCCCCGGTAATCAGGCGCTTACCAGCTGAAAGGACTTTGCCCCAAAGCCCGGAATTTTCTTCCCGGTGGCTGCCATCGCCAAAAATGGTGGCCATCTCGATGCTGTCGTCCATCATCATAAAGCTGCCGGCTTCTGCGATGACCGTCTCATAGGGGTCAAGCTCAATCTCAACGTACTGCATTTCTTCACCGAAGATCTGAAAATCTATCTCGTGTGCATTCATGGATAAGGTGTGGTTTATTAGAATTAATGCCTTAAAATAAGTTTTCTCGCTTAGAAGCCCCTAATCCTTTCGAGGGATACGCGCAAATTAACGACAAGCGCCCCGCCGGAAAACTCCAGCGGGGCGCCTGATTGAATGGAAAACCCATTCGGGTTTTTAGTTATACACTACTTGGCAGTAGATTACTTCTTCACAAATGGCATCGTCTGAATACCCTGCTCTGTGCGGATCATGAGGAAGTACTGACCGGCAGGCAGTGCCTCTACATTGAACTCTGCCTGCTCGCGCTCACCTACACTGCTGTCGCGCTGACGCAACAGCACCTGTCCGTTAGCAGAAGTAATGTTGTACTCTACGAAGCTTGTGCTCTCCTTGAAAGTAAGATTGGTAGTCAGCTTCTCCGCAGTTGGGTTCGGGAAGATGTCCATCTCGAAGGTTTCTGCACCGACCACGTCCTCTGTGCTACTCGCAATTGGAGCGGTTTTAATGGCTAAAGCCAAGCCAGCAAATACATCTGTAAACAGACCTGCTGTCTCAAAGTCAGGGGAATTGTTACCCGGATCAAAGGAACTAATTACAAAGTATGGATAGTCTGCATCAGTTAATGCTTCATTAGCAGCCAGGAAGTCAAGGTACTGTTGATGGCTGTAGCTCTCATCCACACCGATGAAGGCCTGACCCTCGCCAGTGTAACGGATGCCAACGAAGTAAGAAGTTGCATCTGGGTTAACAACCGGACCTGGCTCCGAGAAAGTATTAAAGTCAATAATAGGCAATGTCAGTTCGCCTACCTGGTCAGGGAAAGTGTCAGGGAAAGCAACGGTAGATACCCCCACAGTCAAAACTTCGGTATTTGCAATGAGCCCATCCTCATCAGCGTCGTTCCACTCATATACATAAGCTTCGAATGGCTCGCCAGCCAGTGTGGAACCAGATGGAGCAAGCACATCAACAATAATGGTATCAATGCGCAATCCGCTGCCATTCGGAAACTTAAAGGAAGAAAGCATTTCAAACACACCACCGCCACCAACAGAGTAGTAAATCGTCACATTAGGACGACCGGCAGCGAAGTCCCATCCACCTTTACAGTAGATTGAGTCGGTCACTGCGAATGTAGTGGTAACGGAGTTGTCGAAATTAAGCTGATCTGTGCTATCACTAGCCACCTGGTAAGTAGTGGTATAACGACCAATACCGTTAGCAGGCGTAAATTCAGCAAGCGTTAGCAGGCTGGAAGTAGAGTCCGGATCAATGGTTTCATCCAGCATACCTGCTTCGCTGTACACTTCCGTTGGGTTAGAGCCGTCAAGCTCTGCGTACTCGATCGTAGCCGATACGTTGAGATTAGAAGCAGCATTGGAGCCGTTATTCACCATATTAGCACCAGGTACGAACGTAAAGTTCTCAGCAGTCACCTGATCAATAGGCACCACACCGTATGGCGCTACCATTACGTTTGGTGCACCTGCACCGATATCGTTTGGCAGTACCAGGTTACCCATTGTGATGTTCACCGCACCACTCTCCAGAGCAGTACGGATGGCCTGACCAGCTTCGTAGTCCAGCATAGCCACAGGCACAGTCACCATGCCTCCGTCATTACCACCTGCCATGTTGATGACACCAACACCCGGCTGATTATTAAAGATGATAACGCCAATGGCACCTGCCATTTCAGCGTTCAGGCACTTTGTACCAAACTGGCAGCTACCGCGGTCCACCAGTGCGATTTTGCCTTCCAGCTCGGCACCGTTTACAGCAGCACCACAGCCCTGAGTAGCCGTCTCACCACTGCCGTCATCTACGAATACCGCATCAGCAGTGATCACAGTATCCGTAAGCTGCGTACCGAAGTCACCCGTGCCAAAGGTGTACCCCCCCACCAGCTCAGCCGGTGAGTTGACATAAACTACCTGCGCATTGACCATAGTGAGGGCCAGGAACAGGGAAAGGATTGTAGTCGTAAAAATTTTCATAGAAGCAATTTTGATTACTAAAGCGTTTTAAACATACGATATAAAGACCGCCGGAGCGGGCTAATCCAAGTCTGATTTTGGTTGATGGGGCTTTCGGAAAACTTCAGTGCGTAGTATCAAACTGCCGACAAAACAGGCTCGGCTTAGAATTTCAGGTTGCTAAATTAATCATTTTGTCATACTGTCCGAAATGAATTCTTTTTCAACCCCAAACTCTTTTGACAGCAAAGGAGAAACGGGCGAATTGAACACCATTAGAATAATCGTTTAAGCCATTCGGTTCGCTGCGGGGCTCGCTTTATATTTTTCCGCGAAACGTCAGGCTGCTGACATTTAACGCTGCGACCAACGGCTCTCCTTCCCGCTCCATCCGGCTCAGAAGTTGCAAACTCTGCCCAAGCTGCAGATTGTCCAACTGACAATAGGCTGGCTTAGACCGGCTGAGATGGTTGTACCAACAGTCCTGAAACAAGTCGTCCAAGACCACGCGTTGCAGGCAATGATCTTCCTGAATGGGCCATTGCTCTACCTGGGCTTGCTGCGGCAGCCTCTCCCGGGCAAGCAAAAGGTACCATCGCTCCAAAAGCTGCCGGTGGCTTTTAAGTGCTTCGAAGGGCACCGGCCGCACCTGCAGGTAATCGGTCTTGCTATACGCCACGTATAATTTCCCGGTAGGTTCATCAAAATCGGCAGCTGTAATCTGATAGCGGTTTTGCTGTAGGCCTTCATTTTCGGGCGTTAGTGTTTTGAACTCCTTCCAGTCTTCAGCTGCTTCCGCAAAGAGTAACTAAAACCGCAATTGGTGACTACCTACCAACAGGAGACCGGCAGTAAAAACAGATTAGAGACCACCGCAAAACAAGGCTTTTAAAAAATCAGTGCGCAAAACGACCTGCATTGAATATCTGTTTTTTTGTCAATTATTTGTCAACAAGTCTTTGATTATTGTTAACAGTCTGTATATTAGCAGCGGATTGAATAACAAAGCACTGTATCATGGCAAAGATTAACTTCTTCCTCACTCACCGCAAAGTAGACGGCAAAGCGATAAAAAAACCGCGTCCGATTTACGCGTATGTCTACTACGTCAAAGGCAAGCGGACAGCCTACCCCACCGGTCTAACGATTCAGCCAAAATTTTGGGATAAAGACAAACAGCAAGCCAAAGGCAAAGCACCGGGCGCGCACGTCATTAACCGGCAGTTAGCCGAACTGCGGGCGAACATCCTCAATATCCTAGCAGAGATGGACAAAGAGCATCCGGGCGCACCTGCAGCAACGCGGCGTCAGTACCTGCGGCGTGGTCTGGATATGATGACCGGGCGGTCAGTACCTGTACAAGCCAGCCTGACTAGCTTTATCACAACGTTTTGCGAAGAGCGGGTAACAGCACTAAAGAGCGCAAATAAGGGCGGCCGCAGCCCGTTTACAGGGCTTGCGTACAGATGGGGCGAATACATCAAAGAGAAGTATTCGAGCAACAGGAAGCCTGTACCTGAATTTTCAGACCTGAACCGTACACTGTTGACCAACTTCGCTGCATGGTTATTAGAGCAGCACCCAATACCCGGCGGGCACAAAATTGATACAACCCGCACACTAAGCCGGGGCACTGTTGAACAGATACTAATAAAGCTAAAGCAGGCAGTCAGGGCAGCGGAGGATGCAGAGCAGGATGCAGGGCGCGAACTTCAGATAAACCTGTCATTCGACCGGGCAAATATCAATGACATATTAGATCGTCTCAATGCAGAAGCCCCACCGGTCAGGGAAGGCGTTTACCTGAAGTTCGCAGAGATCAGACAGCTATATGAGTTCGACCTGTCAGAGTGGGCAGAAGGCTATAGGAGCGTTAGAGATACGTTCGTGGCTGCCTGTCTTTGTGGTCTGCGGCGCAATGCGTGGTCACAGGTCACAAAATCAGCAGTACAGTTTGAGATTGACGGCGTGGCGTTCCAGCTGGTTAACCTGCAGGGCGGCAAAAACAGTAAGAAGCAGTCAGCACTGATTCCACAGTACGGCTACATCAAAGATATTTTAGACAGATGGGGCGGCAGGCTATCAACTAAAGGCATCAGCGCGCACGGCTACCTGAATAAGATTGCAAAGGCTGCAGGTCTCAATAGGATGATTCAGGTAGGTACTAACGAGTACGAGCCATTGCATGAGGTCCTGAAGCTACATTCCAGCCGGACCACATTTATATCAAATGCGCGGGCATTAGAGATGCCAGACCACTATCTGCAGCGTATAACAACGCACCAAGGCACTAGCATCGCGGACGGCTACGACAGGAGGCAATTAGAGGAGAAGGCAGCACCGCTGGTCAAATATCTTCATCGGATGCAGGCAAGTATTGAGAAGGCAGACAGCGAGGCGGTAAGGCTTCGCAAAATCAGTTAGGCATTAAAAAACCCGCACTGCAGGCATTGAACTTTGGACGGTACATCCTGCAGGCGGGTATTTGTTAATAAAAACAAGATTCAAAGTTATGAAGTATTTACGGTCAACTCCAAACGACCACACTTTTTTTAGCGTGTACGCCAAATTGGCGAAGTCGGTAAAAGCATCCGGCTACTTCGCACAAATTGTATCAGCGCTTACTGAGATCGGCGGCATCTTCGCGGCATCATTATCAATCCTACATCCGGTATTCGGTCAAAATGCGGTCTATCCATCGGCAGCCATTGCAGCTATCGGCACGGCTATTCTGGAGGTAGGTCTGCGGGTAACAATCCCCCAGGCGGTGGATGCAGTATTGTACAAGCGCTGGCAAGGTCTCCACCTAGCTATGTCGATAGCAGTATTTGTATTGGGTTTTGTCCTACTAACTACATCAGGCGTATTGAGCTACAAAAACAGCCAGACCGTGGTGGATTCAGTAGTGATTGAACCAGAACGGGACAGCACCGGCATACAAGCGGCACAAATTGAGTACAACAGCACCCAGGCGAAGCACGGCGAACAATACCGGGCAGACAGCACCACCACATCAGAACGCTATCAGAAGCGCATACAAGCCACCACAGCGGCGTTCAGCGGTCAGTTAGGCAGTGCAAGGCGCGAACTATCGAATATCTACAATAAAGAGCGGAGAACGGGTAATTCGTACGCTACAGCCAAAGACCGGGCACGTCAGAAGATTGCAGACATTGAGGCAGAACAAGCGGCAGCCATTGCCCAGATCACCACCGAGCAGGGCGAAGCATTAGCAGCACTAAAAAGCGAATACAAGGCAGCACTTGCAAAAGCGGATAGTGACCACCGGGCAGCACTCGCAGCACTTGAAAGCGAGTACACCACCGCAACAACCGAACGCGGGCAGACGGTCAGCACCTACGGCGGCGGTCTGGCATACTTCACCATCATAGCGCTGTTTATCTTCCTTGCATCTGTCATACTTGACCGGATCCACCGCAAGGGCAGCGGCATAAATGAGACCGTGGAGCTGTCACAATACGACATTAACCCACCGGCAATAGTGGAGGCTTACCAAGCCATGCGCGAACGCATACAGACCACCATCCGGGCGAAGATCGCGCAATTTGATGAGCGCACACCGGCAGCACCCCTACCAACCAGTAAGCGCGAATTATACGACCCAACGCAACTATCAAACGTCCGTATTAACCTGCAGCTGGATGATGAGAATGAAGGCGAAGAACGCACCATTCGCATAGCAGCAAAAAGGCGTCCTATTGGCTTTTTTACGCAAGGTGACAACGTACGTCAACGCACGGATAATAAGAGCTTAGAGGATAGCGAGAATGGCAGCAGCACTAACGCAACCGTTAACGCACTGCTAAAGAATTGCGACCACTGCGGGGCAGAATACCAAGCCAAGGTAAAGTGGCAAAGGTTCTGTTCTACGGATTGCAAGACGCAATGGCACGCAGCCCAGCACAACGGCACACCCTATTCACCTAACTTCAAAAAGCGCAAATAATGAAGGTCAAAATACAGACTGACCGGGAAGAACTGAAGCGGGAAGGGCGCAACATTTTGCGCGACATACTGATAGGCTGCACCGTACTCATCATTCTATTTATCCTCAAAACGTTCTGACCATGACTTACCACATCCTTACATCCTTACCGATTGCATCAGGGTTCTTCAGGCTGAAGCAGACCGAGCGGGTACCATTCTTTGAGCGCATCCAAAAAGCACTGGAGGAGCCAGACCACACGGTCTTTAATCAGATAGAGACCATCCGGGCCAGAGACCATTTTTTTAGCCAGGCAGACCTAGCGCTAAGTGAAGCGCGAATAGGTCAGCAGCCCCAGCCATTACAGGACGGGCATCATTTTTATTTGCTCAAAGACAGCCCAGCCGGATGGGAGTATTACGAGGGCAGCTATATCGAGCGCGCACCTGTACCTGAATGGCGCGACCTTATGTCGCTGGATATTTACGAACCATCAGCCCAGCGCTATATCAAAGACCTGTACCATCTGACCGGCGGGCAGGAGTGGCGGCTATTAGAGCGCACACGCGGTTTAATGGCAGAAGTGGACGGGCTAACGGACGATTGGCGCGAATACAATCAGCAGTACATTGACTTACTGCGGATGCAATTTGACTGGATTGGTTTTCTAGGTGCGCACAAATTCGAGTGATGGCAGTAGGGGCAATTCCGCCCCGGGGCGGAATTGCTCTATTTGAATTACTAACAGTCTGTTGATAATCCGATAAAGCATGGCAACAAAAAGTTTTTTATTATTGCATTATCAAAAGCGAACGGCAAAAAAGAGCCAGCCGGCGGTTTTTGATACTCACCAAAATACTTTTTGCGCGAACGAGCCAGCGCATAGTCTCAGATTCTCAAACCAGACCAAAAACATTTTGTACCATGACAACAGTACAATCTGTGGACTATGAGCGCTTTTTGTCCCATCTGCGCACATTGCTCAACTTTTCATTATCGGAGCGTGGCGGCGTTGAGCTTGCCACCGAAGTAGTACCAACAATATCACATCCGGTCTACGTCAGGCGCTTATGCCAGGAGGACAGACTGCCCCACCGCAAGATCGGCGGGCGCTATCTGTTTACCCGGCTGGAGCTTGAAGCATGGATGGCTGAAGGCGCACCAACCCCAGCCAGCGAGTGGGCAGCGGAGTTCCGCCAGCGGTACTGCATTGATACGATAATGGAAAGCGAAGCGGCATGACTGAGTTTAAAGGAGCAACAACCACAGTCATACAAGTTAATGCAGACCAGTTCAACGAACTACTGAGCGCGTTTAGAGACCTAGAGAGTGAGGTCAAAGAATTGCGTACAGAAGTTCAGCACCTGCACACTTACCCGCACCTACCACCGTGGCTGACTGCTAAACAAGCGCTAGAGCTACTGCCTGTAAGCGATTACAGGACATTGAACAGGTATGTCGAGCGTGGCATCATTGAGGCTAAAAACATCGCTGAGAACGGCAATAAACGAGCCTACAAAAAAGCGGATGTACTCAATGCAGCAGAACGGGCGGAGCGCTATTTGAGCGGCGAAGAATGACCGCAAAAAAAAACCGCAAAGCGGGCAGCAATGCGGTATTTCTCTAATCTTAATTACATCGTAATGACCTTACAAAGTTACAATAAAGAACGCACTTTTACAAAGTCTTACCTGACCACTGCACTGGAGTACCATGCAGCAGGGCTAAGGGTTCTTCCTATTAATAGCGATAAGCGACCAGCCTGTCCGAGCTGGAAGGAGTACCAAACCAACCAGACCGAAGAACAGGTCAGGCAGCTGTTTTCCCGTCCATGTTGGGGCATCGCTGTTTTGACTGGTCAAGGCATCGAAGCGCTGGACTTTGACCAAAAATATTGGCTACATGAAAAGCCATTGTTCCAGGAGTACATGAGGCATAACGATGTACTGAATAAAAATGCCTGTCCTGTCACCGACTTGTATATTGAAACCACTATCAACGATGGGATGCACGTTATTTATCGTTGTGCTGAGATCGGCGGCAATCAGAAGATAGCAACCCGTCCAGCCACACCAGCCGAAGCCGAGACAGACAATAGGCTAAAGGTATTGATCGAGACCAGAGGCGAGGGCGGCTATATTGTTGTCGCACCTTCACCGGGCTATGAAGATCAGGGCAGAGGCAGCCTAACAGCGCTGAAGGAGATTACACCGCAACAGCGGGCAGGGTTATTTGCAGCGGCGAAGCACTTTGACAGCCAGGCAGAAGAGGAAGCACCACCAGCTGAAGCAATGCCAGCTCAGAGCGGTTTGACCCCATGGGATGACTACAATCAACAGCACAGCGCTTTAGACCTACTCATAGCGGATGGATGGACGGAGGTATTCAGGCGAGGCGAAAGGGTATTCCTGAAGCGACCAGGAGACAGCAAAGCGGCATATTCGGGCAATTATCACACGGGCAAAGAGTTGTTTATCTGTTGGAGCAGCAGCACACAATTCGAGCCGGAAAAGGCACACACTGCATTTGGTGTTTACGCTGTTCTTAATCACAGCGGCGATTTTTCAGCAGCAGCCAAAGCGCTGTATGCTGACGGCTACGGAGACCGGCACAAACCAAAGCAGCAAAAACGGGATAATCGCGGCAGGTATCGAGGCTATGACCATGAGCCTGAAGAGGAGGTCAACTATTTAGAACAGCTGAAGGAAGTCCAAGAGCGATTAAAGGAGGCTGCATCAAAGCCAGTGCAATTTGCACCGGAGATCATCAGCCTAGGAGAAACGCCTATTTTTCAGAAGTACACTATCAACTCTATTCAGGGCAGAGAAGGCAGCCACAAAAGCCGTTTTTCTGAATTGATGGTATCGCTACTCATAAAGCGTAATGATGTCCACCACAGCCATTTTTTAGGCTTCGCAAGGAACCCGACAGAGCGTTGCACCGTGGCGCTAGTTGATACCGAACGTAATTTGATGGACGAACTGCCATTCGCTATTCAGTCAATCAAACGCAAAGCAGGATATGAGAAGGAGGAACACCCGGCAGGCTTCCTGTACACTTCACTAAAGAAGATACCGAGGCGCGACAGGCTGACAGCGCTAAAACAATGGCTGACCGATGCAAGGAACAGCACCACCGAACATTTATTCGTGGTGCTGGATGTTGTCACCGATTGCGTTAGCTCATTCAACAATGATGCAGAAGCGATGGAGCTTTTTGACTTTATCGGTCTGTTGTGCGAGGAACAAGACTGCACCTTCCTCATTGTGATACATGAGAACCCAGGAGGCGGCGAAGCTAAAGCCCGTGGGCACGTTGGTACGGAAAGCGCAAATAAAGCCAGCACAGCGCTTCAAATTGGCTTTGTGAAGGGCAATGACAACGAACCATCCGACCTTATCCAGCTGAAGTTTAGGAAGCTACGGCGAGGCAAGCGACCTGCACCGCTAAATCTTACCTATTCAGCAGAGCAAAACGGACTGATCGTTGCACCAGCTGAATTAGTGGAACAAGTGATGCAGGACAATAAAAACGCTGTCCATGTTGATACAGTAGCGGAAAGCCTGAACTGGTCTCTAATCAATTCAGAAGGCGAACCGATAGCGAGGAAGGATATTTGCACAGAGTTGATGGAAGAATTTGAGGTCAGCAAAAATACCATTCTGGACAGATTGCGCACTATCGAAAAACAAGCGGCTAACGGCGAACTAGGATGGCTGAATGTCACCAAAGGCGCACGCAATGCAATCATGTATCAGTACATCGCTGAGGAGGAGGAATAAGGGCTAAAAATCCAGTTGACCAAACCAACGGGCATATATAGGCGGTTGGTTTGGTTAACTGAAAAAACAGCCCTAAAAATCCAGTTGACCAAACCAACGACCTATATAGGGGGATTGGTTTGGTTAACTGAAAATCTGAGCGCTTTTTACTAATCAAAAACCACACACCATGACCACCACCGATAAAGACCAGATCATCATTTACCGACCGGTACAGATAACTGTTGACGGGCTATGTATTCAGCACGAATTGAGCGAGGTATCATTTACAGTGCCAAACGATATACAAGTGGCTGAGGGCGATATTTTGCAGGCAGACGGTAAGCACTACCGAGTTGATAATGTCGTATCAGACGGCTATTCAAAAAGCGTGTGGGCATACGAGACCAAGCACCTGTAAAAGCAGGATGACAACAGGTAAAACCGTATCAGCAACATTTTGAGGCTAGACTAACATTTTAACGGCATGAGCAACAGAGTAAAAAAGCGGCAGGCAGAACAAAAAGCGAAGTACCTAGGAAGATGCAGCGCGGATGGCTGTAGGTCTGAAGTTAGTTTTGAGGCTGTACCTTATCCGGGCATCGAGGTAGTAAGACAATGCAGTAATTGTGGCACAATGGCAGTTTTTAGGCTGGATATTGAAGATACAGCAAAAGAGATATACAAGCTAAGACCTGACAAGCTGGAGATTAACCAAGCAATAACGAGGGTATTCGCTAGGCTTCAAATGCAGATCGGCGTCAGGAGCTTGTTCTATCAACTTGCAAGCGTTGAGCAGGTAATACCAAAAACAGAGAAGGCGTATAACGTGGTGTGCAATTACGTATCAGATATGAGGCTTAGAGGCTGGTTAGCTTGGCGATGTATCACAGATGAGAGCCGTCTGTACTTCACCCAGCAGACCTATAGCGGCATCGGGGAAGCGTTAGACCATGTCTCCATGTCGTACAGGAAGGATTTATGGCAAGATAGGCAGGACGTGGTTCAAATATGGATTGAAAAACTAGGTTTAGCCGGTACAATACGACCGATAACTTACCAGTATGATGTCAGCCTGTTACCTGTCCGTGGGTACAATTCTTTGACGTTCCTGCATCAAACCGCTGAGGAGATAAAAGAAGCGAACAGGGCAGGTAAGCGGTTTTTTATTTATCATTTTGGCGATTATGACCCGTCAGGGGTAAATGCAGCTGAGACAATAGAGGACAGCCTGCAAAGTTTAGGGGCAGGGAATTTCAACTTTGAGCGCATGGCAATCACTAGACAACAGATAGCGGAATATAGCCTACCAACCAGACCGACAAAAAGAAGTGATACAAGGTCAAAGGGTTTTGCTGGCGATTCCTGCGAACTGGATGCACTAGACCCGCGAATATTGCGAGACCTGACCGAGCGCTGTATCTTAAACCATATTGATAAACCAGAGCTGGAGTACCTGAAGGAACTAGAGGAGATGGAGCGGCAGCAACTGCAGCAACTCAAATACCAGCTATAAAACCACAGCACCATGACAACAGCAGACAGCCCAGCCGGATAAACTTAGTTTTTGTGACGATTCAGCCCTAAAAAGATAAACCGGGTTTTACCGGCAGATTCAGCCTAAAAAGAATTGTAGACCAAACCACCATACCATGAAGGCAAAAAGAGATAAAACAGGCAAGTTCAAACCCGGCACGTCAGGCAACCCCAAAGGCAGACCGAAGGGGGCAGGCAATAAGGAGGTGCAAATTTTGCGCGATAAGGTCAAAGACCTGCTAGATGACAACTTTGATACCATCGTGGATGACCTGAATGCATTAGAGCCTAAAGACCGTGTGAGCGCTTACATTAAGATGATGGACTTTGCACTGCCGAAGCTAAAGAGCATAGAGGCAAAAGCGAGCCATGAGCTAATACAGCCACCGACAATAATAATCAGCGATTAGATCGAGCCGATAAAAAAACTATCTTTGTCATAACATATAAACCCGTCTGCCACCATAGCCCAGTGCTATTCAATCCACCGGCAGGCGGTTTTTTTATGCGCTGAGGGCAGGTAGATGTCGTTACAGGTTTATCATCATCCAGCGTGGATTTTTGCAGATTCAGCAAAAAACGTGCAAAACTGTCAACGATATGTCAACAGCGCTAAAATAGGACTGACAAAACAGCGCTACAACTCAACAATAGCGGGCATTCTTAATAATTCTACCTTACTTCCGCAAAAAGCAACGGAGCTTTTCCACCGGGATGAAAAAGCTCCGCGCCCTGCTTTAGCAAATGATGGAGTTGTTGAGTGAGGTCAGCCATTCGAGGGTTTTTACCATCAAAATAGCTGGGTTGCTGCTTTGTTTAGCTACCCTTCTGCATAAATGGCTTCGATGTCCTGCTGGTACTTGTCACGGATGACCCGCCGCTTGAGCTTCATCGTTGGCGTCAGTTCAGCAGCTGTACCGTCTGTACGGCTGGGCTCCCAGGAAGCTGCAATCAGGCAGAACTTCTTGATCTGCTCTATTTTGCTGAAATTCGGATTGTACTGATCGATGATCGATTGGTATTTGGCAATAACTTCAGGTTGCTGTACGGCGTCCTGCATGCCTTTCCACTCCACCCCATGACGGGCGCACCAGTCTTTGAGTGCGTCTTCGGCAGGCAATATAATGGCAGAAACAAATTTGCGCTGCTCACCGACCACCATGACCTGCTCCACGAGGAAGTCTTCCTTGAGCTTATTTTCGATCGGTGCCGGCGCAACGTACTTGCCACCGGAGGTCTTGAGCAGCTCTTTCTTGCGGTCGGTGATTTTCAGGAATGGTTTGCCGCCCGGACCAGGCACCAGCGTACCTACATCGCCGGTACGGAACCAACGCTCCCCGTCAATATCTTTGAAGACCTCGGCGGTCGCTTCGGGCTTGTTGTAGTAGCCCATCATCACGTTTGGCCCTTTCGCCAGGATTTCGCCCTCGCCGGAGTTGTAGGTGCCTTCGGAGTCGTCAATGCGCAATTCCACGCTCTTCAAAGCCGGCCCAATCGTGCCCAACATACCTCCGCCCGGTGTGAAATGCCCGATAGCCAAGCCCGGTGAAGTCTCCGTAAGCCCGTACCCTTCACGGATCGGCACGCCGGCAGCCGAAAACACCTTCGCCATTTTGACCGGGCAGGGGGCGGCCCCGGTAATGATACCCCTGACGTTGCCGCCGAGCGCTTCCCGCCACTTGCTGAAAATCAGCTTGTCAGCGATTTTCATCTTGATGGCTTTTAAACCGCCGTAGGATTTGTCGTATTCATAGTCCTCCGTCAGGCTGAGCGCCCAGAAGAAGAGGGATTTTTTTACGCCCGTTAGTTCCAGGCCTTTGTTGTAGATTTTTTCGTAGACTTTTTCCAGCAGGCGGGGCACTGTAGTAAAAAAGTGCGGCTGCACGGCTTTCAGGTCGCCCTCGTCCCCACCGAGGTTGTCCGTACCGGTAAAGGTGATACTAGCGCCAAGGAAGGTATAGGCGTAGAGCGCAGCCCGTTCGAAGATATGGCACAATGGCAGGAAGCTTAGCACCTTATGCGCATCGTTTATCGGAAAAATGTCCATCACGTCCATCACGTTGCTCACGATATTGCGGTGCGACAGCATGACGCCCTTGGGCTCACCGGTAGTACCCGAGGTGTAGATGATGGTCGCCAGCTCGCTGGGCTTGATTTTAGCCATGATCGCTTCCACTTCCGCCTGCCCTTCATCTGAAAAGATGCCTTCCCAGTAGGGCCGCCCATCCTGACGGTCGAAGGTGTAGATATCCAGGAGGGAAGGGACATTAGCCTTGGCCGTGTTTACCTTGTCGTACAGGTCATCTTTGCCCACGAAGGCGTACTTCACTTCTGCGTCGTTGAAGATGTACTCATACTCCGCAGGGCTGATCGTTGGGTAGACCGGCACATTGATGGCCCCGATTTGCTGTATGCCCAGGTCCAGCACCGCCCATTCCGGCCGGTTTTGATAGACCGCCATGGCAATTTTATCGCCCGGTTTCACTCCAAGCTTGAGCAAGCCCCGGCTGACCTTATTGGCTTTATCCACTGTTTCCTGAGTGCTGTAGTACACCCACTGCCCGTTCTGGCGGTACCCGTAAGCCTTGTCCTGAGGATTGTGCTTGAGCTGGTACTGTATGAAGTCAAATAACCTGGTTGGATGGTCCATATTGTCCTGCAAGTTTTGGTTAGGTATCCGAAAGATAATTGGCAGAAAGCAAATGTGCGAAATAAAGCAGCAAAAAAACGACTGTCTGCCAACATTCTTTTAAGCCAAACAATCAACCCCGAAGGGCGGCACCCTGTTCGTAGAGGGCATCAATTTCTTTTTGGAATTTTTCGGCAATGCGCTCCCGGCGGGGCTTGAGGGTTGGCGTAAGGTCGCCACTTGCTGCGGTCCAGGGCTCGTGGAGCAGGTGGATTTGCCCCACCTGTTTGTAGTGTGGCAATTGGGCATTCACGTTAGCCATTTGCTCCTGCATGAAGTTGACCACCTTATGATTGTGCACCATAAACTGCGGGGCAGTCCAGTGTACGTTATGCGCCTCGCACCATTGCTTCAGCAGCCCAAACTGCGGCAGGATAAGGGCAACCGGAAACGGCCGCTGTGCACCAAGCACCATACACTCCTCTATATAAGGTGTGCTTTTGGCCAGGTTTTCGATTTCTTCCGGAGCGACGTACCTGCCGTTGGTGGTTTTGAAAATGTCTTTTTGCCGGCCCGTTATTTTCAGGAACCGCTTGTGCACCCATTTTCCGCGGTCGCCGGTTTGCAGCCAGCCGTCTTCCGACAGCACGCGCTGGGTGTCCTCCGGCCGGTTGTAGTAGCCCAGCATTACGTTGGGGCCCCGCACCAGTATTTCTCCCTCTTCCTCCCCTTGCCCTTCAATTTTTACTTCAATGCCCGGAATAGGCCGCCCAACGGTACCAAAGCGGGTGCCGCCCGGCTCAAACCGGTTGAAGGCGATCACGGGCGAAGTCTCGGTCATGCCATAGCCCTCGTGAATGGAAAGTCCGGCAGCCGAAAACAGCCGTGCCAGCCGGGGCTGCAGGGCGGCAGCGCCGACCATGATGCCCTTTACGCGCCCACCCAACAGGCGCCGCCATACGCTAAACACCAGCAGGTTGGCCACGCCCAGTTGCATACGGTACAAAAGATGGCCCCGATGCCGCATCCGGTACTGCATCCCTAACCGAATGGCCCAATGCGCCACCCAGCGGGGCAGCACGGGCAATTGCCCTATGCGTTCCTGAATTTCGTCGTAGGCGCGTTCCAGCAAGCGGGGTACTACCGTAAAGTAATGCGGCTTCACTTTGCGCATCAGATAGCGGGTTTCTTCGGGGTTATTGGAGTAGTACACCGAAGCGCCGCAGGCCAGGTAAGCGTAGTTGACCATGCGCTCGAAAATGTGGCTTGGCGGCAGGAAGCTGATCACCCGGCTATTCGCATTGACCGGTACAAGGCTGATGGTGGCTTTGATGTTGCTGACGATATTGCGGTGGGAAAGCATGACGCCCTTAGGCTCGCCGGCAGTACCGGAGGTGTAGACGATGGTCGCCAGGTCTTCTTCATGGATAGCGGCCCGGAGTACCTGCAGTTTTTCCTGATCGGAGGCGGTAGGCTCGGTCAGCAGGTCGTCCCAACTCGGATGATCGGGCAGGGGCTGCATGCAATACACTTCCCTCAAATCCGGTAATTGCTCCTTGATCTGCTGTACTTTTTCGGTAGCCTCCCGGTTGGCCGTTACGACGTAGCCTACACCGGCTTCCCTGAGGATGAACTGTAACTCCCGGTCGCTGCAGTGGCTATGTACAGGCACCGGGATGAGCCCGGCCTGCATCAGGGCGATATCCATGAGCAGCCAGCGCGGGCTGCAGCGTTCGGCCAGGATTGCCACGCGGTCGCCCCGCCTGAGCCCCAGCGCCAGCCAGCCGGCACTAATACGGGCAGCAATCTGCTCGCAGTCTTGAGTACTAAAATATTGCCAGCCTACGCTTTCGCGAATGGCAAGGGCTTTCTTGTTGGGAAAGCAGTGCTGTTGATAGGGCAAGATGTCGAATAATCGCCGGAAGTCCATATTAGGGGGCTTAGTATAGGTTTCGACTTGGGGCTCCCTGAAAGATAGGTTTTTTTGTAGACTTCACGGTGTTTTGTCAAGCTTGAAATGGGTAGCTATATTTGGGGCTGCCGCGCCATTGGATGCCCATCGCTAAACCATGCGTATATCGGTAACCCAAATGCCAACGCACAGGTGCCGCGCCGTTAGGTGCGGAAGGTAAGCTACTGAACCTGTAGAGGCGACTGCGCTCCATAACTTTTTCATGCTGCTTGGGGCTTGGCATCAATCCCTTGGGGAAAACACATTCCGCACCTATGGCGCGGGGAGAAACCTTAGTAGATTGGAGATTACCCACATATCCCCCAAGGGACTCGCCCCCCTGTCAGCGAATCCCATCGGGCAAGAATCTAATCACTGGATTGAGCCACAAGCGCATGACTCTTAAAGCTCGGGCACTACAAGCATTTTCTTTCTACAGCTGGGATAACCTGCAGCTTCTCTGAATTCTTATTGCCAATACAATTTGCCCTTAGCCTTCATCCACGCCCAACAAAGCTCTAGCAGCCTGTCGGAGATATGCTGCTAGGATTTCGGCATAATCCAGCGGATCAGCAATGGGATGAGCAGCAAATCACTAATCAGGGCACTCAAAAGGGTCAGGCTGATCAGCAGCCCAATCGTCACACTCGGCGGGTGGATGGAGAACAGCATCACCAGGAAGCCAAAAAACAGGATAATGGAGGTCAGCACGATGGCCTTCCCCGTTTCCAAAAAGGTGATGCGCATAGCGGGCTCCAGTTCCAGCCCCTTGTTTTTAGCTAGTTTGTATTTACTGAGGAAGTGTATGGTATCATCTACAGCGATGCCAAAAATCACGGCAAAGACAATGGACACACCGGCTTCCAGCTCAATGCCCAGGAAACCCAGCAGCGCCCCCGCCAGTATCAGGGGGAAAATATTGGGCAACAAGGAAATCAGCAGCATCTTGATATTCTGAAAAAGTATGGCCATCAGCACGCTCACAATCAGAATGGCCATGCCGAGCCCATAGAGCAGATCGCGACGCACATACTCGGCATTCTTATCGATAATCAGCCCGGTGCCGGTCCGCTGAAAGGCCACCACCGAAGTGTCCGTATTCATGGTGATCCATCGGTCGATGTCCTCGCCTATGGCTTTGATGCTGTCTGCGCCGATGTCCTGCACCCGTGAAGTGATGCGGGCTTTGGTCTCATCTTTGCTCAGGAGCACATTCACATTCAGCTTGGGCACCCGGCGGGCCATCCGCTGATAGCGCTCAAAGTCTGCCTCCGTTTCAGGCATGGCGTAGGCTTCGGGCGCGTTATTTTTCATCATCTGATTGATGCTCTTGTAGACGGCCGTGATCGAAGCTACGGCTTGTACGGAGGGATACTCCTTCAGGTGGTTTTCCACTTTGGCAATTTCCCGCATCACAGCCCAGTCGGTGGCTTTGTAGCCCTCTTTGGCAAATACTGCGAATTCCATGGGGCGGAAACCGGTCAGGTTTTTCTCAAAAAATTTGAAATCCTCAGTAATTTTCTCGCCAATTGGCATATTGTTGATGATGCCGTAGTTGGTCGTAATGCGGGAAATGCCCCAGAAGGCAATGCCCAAAGTCACCACGGCAGCCAGTGCAATGCGGCTGGGGTGGCGCAGGGTGAAGTGGTATGCCCAGTCCATGGACTTTTCCCAAAAAGCCTGCCCCTTGCCCAGTTTGATAATCTGATCGGCACGGAACCAGGAAAGCACCGCTGTGGTGAAGAAAATTACGGTCACGTAAGCCACCATTACTCCAATAGCAGCATTAATGCCAAATTCACGAATAGGCCCCACCTTGCTGGTGAGCAGGGAGGCAAATCCGATCGCCGTAGTGATGGAAGTCAGGAGCGTGGCCAGCCCGATTTCCTTGATGGCGGTTACGATGGCTTTGTCCTGCCGCTCGCCTTTCCGCAGTTCATCGATGTATTTGGACATGATGTGGATGACATCCGAAGTCCCCACGATAATCATCAGCACAGGGTAGAGCGCAGCCATGGCGTTCAGCTCCCGCCCGGTAGCGCCCAGCAGCCCCATAAATAGCAACATACCCAGCCCAATAGACACCAGCGCTACGAAGATGCCCCAGGGCTTGCGGAAGATGACGAACATAATCAGCGTAACCAAAAGACCCGAGATGATAGCAGATACGGTGATTTCCCGCTTTTGCATATCCACCAGTTCCTTTTGAAAATAGGGCCGCCCGAGGTAGTGGTATTCTTCGAAACCGTAGGTATTGATCTGCTCATCCAGAGCGGCCATGAGCTCGCGTGCCTGATCGAGTTGTATGCTGGGAATGGTCTTGAGGAATACCACGAGCGTTTTACCGTCCTCTGAAATCAGGTTGTGCACAAAGCGCTCGTCCGAAAGAATACGGGCACTATCGGCCGGGAGGCGTTCCGGTTGATCGATGTGAATGGCTGGTACGGTAGTGATCGCGAATGGCGTACGTACCGGGTAGGAAAACTTAGTCAGCGACTGGCTTTCTTCGATATAAGGCAAATCGCGGGTGGACAGCGTAAAATCGTGAAACCGCTCCAGGAAATCCTGTTCAAAGACGCCCTGCTCCCGGCGTACTGCGACGAGCAGAAAGTTGTCATCCCCCTCGAAGTTCTCCACAAAGTCCCGGAAGAACTCCAAGTCTTCGTCCCCTTCCGGGAAGAACTGTTCGAAATCGAAAGAGAATTGCAATTGGGTAACGTAGTACCCGCTGATGGCTGCCAGTACCAGAAAGGTGGCGACAGAGATAATCCGCAGTTTGCTTTTCATGCGAGTTTGATGCTCAATTTTTGACTTGTTCGACGGTATAACCACGCCGGGCAAATTTAGTTGAGCATATCAGGCAGGTGAAGGAACACAACAGGCCGTATGCATCTTTGTGCACACGGCCTGCGGGTTCATTACTCCTGAGATTTTGCGCTACACGAAACGCTGCATGTGGTAAGCCACCAGCGTATGCAAAGCAGCGAGTGCCAGTGCTTTGGCTTCTTTGGGCTTATACCCCTTGTCCATAAAGTAATCTTCAAGCCTTACCTGGCTTTGGAAATACATCGCCTGGAAAGCCGTACCCAGCTGCTCCGTAAGCGGGTCTTTTTTTGACCAGTTGCTGACACCTTTCATCAGGTTTTCGTGCCAGTTCTCCACCGATTCCCGCTCCTTGTCATTGAGGGCCTTGGGGGCGGTGTATAAACGGGAGCGCTCTGTAGCCGCTTGCGCCAACCGCTTCTGGTCGAATGAGCTCCGGGCACCCAAATCTGCAGCCAGCGTAACCATAATGCGAACCTCCGGCCAGCTTTCGAACTGTCCGCAGCCCTGTAGCTTTAATTCATCTCCGATTAATGTAGACAATGAAGTGTAGGCTTCTGCTGATTCTGCCGGGTGGCGGGCCGCCAGCCAGCAGGGGGCGGCTTCTTCCGTTGCCGGTGCGGCGTGTACAAACAGGAGATGCTGAATCAACTGTCCGTTATTCTCGTAAGCATAGGTAAAGCTGGGGTCAAAAGCCACACCTTCGAGTTTTTTGCCCTGGAAAGCCTCCCGGATGGCGGTGTTCATGCGCTTGTTGACTTCCTGCCCCGGGCCAAAATTCTGGAACAGCTGGTAAGCCTGGTAAGCCTTAGCCAGCGGGTCTGCGCTGTAGTCGTCCAGGCGGGCAGCAGCGGCAGCGCTGTAGCCCATTTCATTGATTACCTCCTGTAGCTCACTGTCTGCGCCTTCCTGTCCGGGCAGTGGCGATTGCTCGGCGACAAGCTGATACTGCTGAAGGGTGCGGTTTTGAGCAAAGTATTTTTCATAGCCAGCCTGCGTGCCCGGCCCGTAGTAGCCATCCAATGATCCGGTGTAAGTTTTGGCGGCTTTAAGGATACGTTGCAGGTCAAGAGCAGAGCCCCGCTTTACGCTGCCATCAATGGCTGGAAGCGCAGGTGCGGGTGCTGTACCTGTTGTCGAGGCGACATCCCCCGCGTAGTAGTCGTAGCTGGAGGGCAGGTCAGGCACAGGGGGAGGAGGGGGCGGTACTGTGGGCTGACGGGCCTGAAGCACTTCATTGGCATCGGCAGGTGTAGTATAGGGTTGAGTGGAATTACTGTTGTTCGGCAGGCGCTCGCCCTTTGTCTGATCGTAACTCTGCGGTTGTGTGGCAGGTACAGGGTTTTCATTCATTGCCAGCGGAATGAGCGGTTTCTTTGTGCCGGTTTCGAATGCTGTCAAAGGCAGCAGGTATCCGCTGGGCACGTTTTTGACAAAGGCATCTTTATAGCCCAGGTCCCGAATTCCGGGCAGTACCGCCTGAGCAGCCGCTTCACTGGTGAAAGGGCCGGTGGCAATTTTGATAAGATTGCCCTCCAGTATACCATAAAGCGGCCCCGCTTTCATAAGGCTTTCCCACTCTATAGGGCGGTTGATTTGCCGGGTGGCCATTTGTACTATGGCGGCCGGAGCATTGGGGTCAATGGCACGCTCCTGCACGAAAGCATTAGCGTAGCCATTCTGGCGGACACTTGCAGCGAGCTGTTCGGCAGGGGGGCGGCTCTCAAAACCGCCAACGTAAACTTCCATCAGGTTGTTCCCCAAGTCTTGTGCGTGGACAAAGCCTAATTCACGCAGCGCACTGAAATCTTCTGGTTTTGCGTCAATAAATGTCCCGACCTGAACGGTGTAGAAGGATTCATTTTGAGCCTGTGCCAATGAGAGAGTGAGGAACAAAACGGCTAAAGTGGTTTGCCAAAGTTTCATCATGGTTTTCTTGTTTTTTGAAAAGTGGCTGTACGCACTCGTTGTTCTTTTTTTGCGTACACCGGTGCATATGCTGCGGGATTGTTGCCTGGTACATCTCCAAAACGGAAATCAGACCATGCAAATTTTGCATTCTTTTGATTGATCAGCCCACTGCATCCAAATTTCAATAATTTTTCCCTCTTTTTCACTATTTTGTTTAAAACAAATTCAGCGCCCAGTACGAACCATATCCATTAAGCCGGGTTTATCTCTTAAATGCCTACCAATATGAGCCAGGAAAAATCCATAGTAAAAGAGTACAGCAACGGGGAAATCACTATCGTTTGGAAGCCGAAGCTATGTATGCATTCCAGGCTCTGCTTTAACGGCCTGCCCGAAGTATTCGACCCTCAGGCCCGCCCATGGGTGAATGCAGAAGGGGCTGATAGCGAACGGATCGCTGAGCAAGTCAAAAAGTGCCCGTCGGGAGCGTTGACCTTTTACTACAACGACGAGAATAAGCAGGCCGCACAAGCTAACAAGCAGGTGCCGACAGGGGCAACCGAGGCAGAAGTAATCCCTAATGGCCCGTTAATGGTCAAAGGGACGATCGCGCTTAAAGATGGCCAAGGCAACACCACTGTGCAGGAAAAGCTAACGACCTTTTGCCGCTGCGGAGCTTCCTCCAATAAGCCATTCTGCGACGGTTCCCACAAAAAGATTGGATTCGAAGGCTAATCTCAATGTTGGTTTGCTCCAGAATTAAAAAAGGCTGACAGTGCGTGATGCGCTATCAGCCTTTTCTAATTGAAGTTCGGACCGATTAGGCCTTTCTGACAAAATTCATGATCAGGGATACGACTAACAGTACCAGGAAAATGTAGAAAATGACTTTGGCTATCGCTGCGGCTCCTGCGGCAATACCACCAAATCCGAACACAGCTGCAATTAAGGCAATAATAAAAAAAATCAAGGCGTAACGTAACATAATCATTTGGTTTTGGGGAAGGATTACCCCTCCTGTTTATGAATCACCTTTTAAACGGGCGCTTTTATGCCATGTTCGCTACTGCAATGCCTGCAACTCCAGGGCTGGCAAAAGTGTTTTCTAAAGGAACCCATTCCACTGTACTATGAAGTATCGTTCTGTCGCAGCTATACTACCGGGTGAGCCCATCGAAATGGGCAACATAACGGTAAAGCAACCCTTGCCCACCATTAGAGTGGAACGAGTAGACCCTTTCCTGCTCCTGCATCATTTTGGCCCATATGAAGTCGAGCCCCCATTCGATCCTCTCGATATCGGCCCGCACCCTCACCGGGGGTTCATTCCTGTCACCTTTCTTTATCAGGGCGAGCTAAGGCATAAAGATAGCCGGGGCAACGAGGGTATACTCCGTAGCGGTGATGTACAGTGGATGACGGCCGGCATGGGCATCATTCACAGTGAACGCACCAGCCGTGATTTCCTGGAGCAGGGCGGTATATTGGAAGGCGTTCAACTTTGGATCAACCTTCCTAAGAAGTACAAGATGGTACAGCCGGATTACCAAAATATCAGATCGTCAGATTTGCCATTGATAGATTATGATGATGCGAAGGTCCGTATTAAAGTGGTGGCAGGGCCCTTCAATGGCGTAAAAGGTGCAGTACGCTCTCATACCGAATTGACAGTACTACAGGTCGCCCTTTCCAAAACAGGATTTGTGCAACTACCTGTCCCCCGGGAGCACAATACCATGATCTACATCGTCAGCGGTAAAGTTCAACTCAATGAGAACTGGTCTTATGCAAAAGAACATGCGATACAATTCCGTTCAGACGGAGAGGGCATTGCACTCCAAGCTGAGGCGGATAGCGAGGTGCTCTTGCTCTCAGGCCTGCCCATCAAAGAACCGGTCGCCCAGTGGGGCCCCTATGTGATGAACACTCAGACCGAAATCATGGAGGCCATGCGGGATTATCAAATGGGTAAAATGGGCTTTTATACCGAATATTGAAATATGCCTGGCCCTACGTAGTACTTGTCTGAGCCCGGTGAATAAAGTATGTAGACGTAATGCATACGCGATGGGGGTAAACACGAAAGCCCTGAAGCTTTACGCTCCGGGGCTTGGCGCCTCAGATAGGACTTGAACCTATGACCTACGGATTAATCCCGGTAACACCGGGACCGCTCTAAACGGTTCACCAATAGCTATCGGGGATGAACCCTGGCATCGCTACTCCTGCCCAAAACGTTCCTCCAGGGCTCGGCGCGCTGACTCCGATTCTATCAGTTCCCGGATATAGCCCCGGTCTTTATAGCTTTTGATGTGACGCTCCAGGCGCATGGCCAGCCCTCGCGATGGTACTTCCAGCACTGCCCGAAGCTCCCACGGCCGGTGGCGCGAGGTGTAGGACTTGGTCGAAAGCTCGTTGTGGTACTGCAAGCGCTGACTAACATCTGCGGTCTGCCCTACGTAGTACTTGTCTGAGCCAGGTGAGTAAAGTATGTAGACGTAATGCATGCGCGATGGGGGTAAACACGAAAGCCCCGAAGCTTTACGCTCCGGGGCTTGGCGCCTCAGATAGGACTTGAACCTATGACCTACGGATTAACAGTCCGCCGCTCTAACCAGCTGAGCTACTGAGGCAATTTTTATTTCAAAGCTCTTTTTGCTGGTGGGTACAGGACTTGACCTATGACCTGCGGATTAATCCCGGTCTACCGGGACCGCTCTAACCAGCTGAGCTACTGAGGCAATTTGCTTGGACTCACCTCAAAAATCAATGATTTCGAAGTGATTGTTTATACTTAAATCCTCTTTCTTTCAAAAGGCGAGTGCAAAGTTATACCATCTAAAATAAATGTGCAATCTTTGCAGCAGAAAAATTTTAAAAATAATTCAGATGAGCTTATTAGCCGTTGGAACTGTAGCTTTTGACGACATCGAAACCCCCTTTGGACGAGCCGAAAAGGTGGTAGGCGGTGCTGCAACCTACATTACACTCGCTGCTTCTTACTTTACTGACCACCTCAAAATCGTATCCGTGATCGGGGATGACTTCCCGCAACAGGAACTGAACTTTATGGCATCAAGGGGCATTGACCTTGATGGACTGCAGGTAAAAGAAGGTGAAAAATCTTTCTTTTGGGCCGGTAAATACCACGATAACCTGAACGACCGGGACACCCTCGATACCCAACTCAACGTACTGGCGGATTTTAAGCCGGTCCTTCCTGATCATTATAAGGACGCGGAATATCTGATGCTGGGCAACCTGACCCCATCTGTACAGTCAGAGGTGATCGACCAATTGAATAACCGGCCGAAGTTTATCGCGCTGGATACTATGAATTTCTGGATGGACACAGCGATGGAAAGCCTGTTGCAGGTGCTCAATAAAATTGATGGCCTGATCATTAACGACGAGGAAGCCCGGCAACTATCAGGAGAACACTCCCTGGTGAAAGCAGCGGAAGTGATCCACGGAATGGGGCCTAAGCATCTTGTGATTAAGAAAGGAGAGCATGGTGCTCTGCTCTTTGAAGGCGGGAAGGTCTTCTTTGCACCGGCGCTGCCACTGGCGGAAGTTTTCGACCCCACCGGTGCCGGAGATACCTTCGCGGGTGGCTTTATGGGCTACATTGCCCGTACCGGCGACCTTTCCTTCGAAAACATGAAGCGTGCCGTGATCTACGGTTCTGCTATGGCTTCTTTCTGCGTAGAGAAGTTTGGCATCGAGCGGATGAAAGAGCTGAACAACAAAGCCATCAATAAGCGCATCGCCCGGTTTGTCGACCTGGTCAACTTCGATGCCGATATTGAACTCTAATCAGCATAGTTCTGAGCCTGTAACACAAAGCCCCTGCAAGCAACTAATGCCTGCAGGAGCTTCTTTTTTTGGAAAACACGGGAGGCCTACCCTTCCATTTCCTCCAGAATCTGCTCCGTGTGGGCTTTGGTCTTCACTTTTTTGAAAACCTTCTCAATTTTACCCTCCTCGTCAATAATGAAGGTAGTGCGGTGTACCCCATCGTAGGTCTTGCCCATGAACTGCTTTTCGCCCCATACTTCGTAGGCGTTCAGTACTTCCTTCTCCGTATCCGCCAGCAGCGGGAAAGGCAGGTCGTGCTTTTTGATGAAGTTTTGGTGCTTTTTGGCGCTGTCCGGGCTCACACCAAGTAACTCGTAGCCTTTAGCTTTGAGATCTTCAAAGTTGTCGCGCAGGTTACAGGCTTCTGCCGTACAGCCGGGCGTATTGTCTTTGGGGTAGAAAAATAGGATGAGCTTCTTTCCGTTGTAGTCGGATAAGGAAATGGTATTTTCATTCTGGTCAATACCCGTGAAATCCGGCGCCTTATCACCTTCCTTCAAAGTTGTCATTTTTGATGCATTTTGGTTTGCAATGCCTTTACAACAAAGGCAGCAGATGGAGGTTCAAAAAGCCCCATTATAGCCGGTGGTACAGTTGCCGCAGGCTCTCCACACTATGCCCGGGCGCAAACACATCAATGTATGGCATCGCCGCCTGCATGCCCTGTGTTTTAGCCTCATAGCGGGCACTGCCAGCCAGAGGATTGAGCCAAATGACTTTTGCAGCTTTATGCTGAATGCGGCGCATTGTGTTTTCCAATTGCGCTATATCGCCCGTGTCCCAGCCATCGCTCATAATGATGACCACGGTCTGCCGGTTAAGCAGGCGGTTGCCATGCTGCCGGTAAAAATGATGAAGGCTGGCGCCGATTTTTGTCCCTCCTGACCAACCGCTGACCTGAAGGGCCACCTCCTCCAGTGCCGATTTGAAGTCGCGCTGCCGCAGGGCAGGTGTCACCCGGTACAATTGGGTGCTGAACGCAAAGGCCTCTATGCGCCGGTAGTTGGACTGAAAGGCATACACGAATTGCAGGAGAAAACGGCTGTACAAATCCATCGACTTGCTCACATCGCACAACAGCACAATTTGTTTTTTCTGACGCGCGGGCTTGAAGTGGGACAGCTCCAGCAGCTCCCCTCCACGTCTCATGTTTTGGCGCAGGGTACGGCGCAGGTCCAACCGCAGGGGCTTATTGGAGGCTTTGCGCCGACGGCTTTCTCTTAGGGCAAGGGTGCGGGCGATACGATGAATCATCGCTGCCATTTCACTCAGCTCTTCCTCGGCAAGGAGGGAAAAATCTTTACGGCTCAGCACTTCCTGTGTACTGTACGTTGCCATCTCCGCTTCTTCCGTAGAAGTATTGCCCTGCAGCCAGCTTTTGATCGACTGCAACCCTGGCGTGCCGGTCTTGCGGGTGCTTTGATTGCGCTTCTCTTTTGCATGTTTTAGCTTAGAATCTACAGCCTTGTCCAGCTCCCGCCAGTACTGCGTGTACAATTCATCAAAGACCCGAAGCTGAGCGTAGGTGCGCGCAAGGGTGGCCCGAAGGCAAAGCTGCAATTGCTCCGGCGCATCGAAAGCACCCAGCGTGCTTAATGCCCGTAGTGCATCAGCCTCCTCCCTTGGCCCGATGGTAAACCCCTTTTGCCGGAGAAAACGGCAAAAAGCCACAATATTCGCCGAAAGGGAAGTCTGTCGCTGAATTAAGGGCGTGCTCATTGCAGTGCGGTTTCCAGTTCCACCATAAAATCCTGAGCGTCCCGGAAGCCCTTAAAGCGGCTGATGGTCTGCTGCCGTTCATCAAGGATGACGTAGGATGGGTAGCTAATGTCGCCTTTCATGAGCGCATAAGCCAGGCTGTGCAGTGATTTCCGACCGGTACTCACCAGTTCAAACTCTTTTCCATTGATGTTGATCGGCGGAGCTTTCTCTGAATTGAACTTAACCGGGTAGAAGTTTTCCTGCAGATACCTGGCTACCTCAGGGTCAGCAAATGTTTTTTGATCCATGACTTTGCACCAGCGGCACCAATCGGTGTACAGGTCAATGAAAATGGGTTTGGGGCGGTGGCGTTGTTGTTTTAGTGCGTCTGATAGCTCCAGCCAGGTTACCTCAGCTTTTTCCGATGGGGAGTCTGTTGTGGACTGGGTATCCTCTGCCTCTGCTGCACAACCTGAAAGTATTAGGATAATAAGGAATAAGAGTGTATTTGCTTTCATGATTAAGGTTCTGCAAAGATCTTAAAGATTGTACAAAAGGCTACAACAAGTACATTCCATACGACCAAAGTTTAAAAAATGCACTGATAGACTTTCAACACCACACTCACCACCTAGAAAGTCCTATAATGTGCTACGGATCAAAGGCGGCTGCCAGAGTAAAGACAACCGTATCTATACAGGATAAAGTACAACTAGAAATAAGATAAATGTATGTAAGAAGAGGTATATGCATACCGTTTATCCGTTACCGTTCTAATGACCATAATTCATAATTAACAAAATCTCCTAAGACTCCATCCCTCAAAAAGATCAAGAATTTATCTTCGTTGATTTTTTCCGTAATTATCAAAGAAGAGAACACATTAAGAAAGTATTCGCTTTCCTTCCATGAGTCACCGCCATCGGTAGTAAACCCGATCGTAGCGTCCGGTACAGCTAAATCGCCACAGTAATCCTTTTCATAGATCATAATACCCTCTTGAGGAGAATTGAAACCAACTACTCTAGCTTGGCAATAGGTCATAATGTTCCTAAAAAGTCCCCTCCAAGTATCCCCTCCATCCGATGTTTGAACTGTCCTGCAATTATCGGTCGCAATGATATTATCTTCATCAATTACTTCAAAGTCTTTTAGACCAGAGCCTCCTATGCCACTAGGTAACAAAATGTTTTTTATGTGATTCCCATTCAGGTCAGTGACCATCATTTCATCATAAGAAATTTGCAAATAAAGCCTGTCTTGATAAAGCGCCAAAATTTTTTTTCTCGCAAAAGGAAGGACCTGCCATGTCTTCCCTTTATCCGTTGATTTGACAACCCATGTCGATGCTAAACTCGCATATAAGTTTTGATCAGCGTCGGCATGAAGACGGGTAATCCGTCCTTCTCCCAACTCAGGGTATTTATGATCGGACCAACTTATCCCCCCGTCTTCGGTTCTTTTTATTACAGGATAATCGGAGGTGTAATCTGTAATTATTCCAATATTTTCATCCAGAAATAACATATCTCTAAAAGAGCCCGTATTGCCGAATATCCAACGATTATCCCATGAGTAACCACCATCTATTGTTTTCAATATCTGAGTATGGGGAAAAGTTGGTAACCCCCCGACTAAAATATAGCCTACATCTTTATTTACAAACTGAATCCTTTCCAGATTCCCTTTAATTGCTAAGGAATTCAGTTTCTGAATAGTAAACCCTTCGGGGGCAAGGAGGTCCCCGCCCCTCCCACAGTAGTATGGTTCAGGCAGACATGCCACAAGCATCGTAAGGCAAAAAAGAAGGATTCGTGTTTTCATTTTTTGGGGTTTTATTTGCAAACAAAATATGCATCACACTTATGATCATACAGCCTCATACAGGATCAGCTAAAGAAAAGCCCTAAGTGCTACACTTAAGCGCATATCAACCAGGCTGGTGAAGAGGGGGTAGCTTCCCAACAGGCTGACTACTCATCGGGCAGCCGCAGTTATAGGCTTTACAGCCCGATAAGAGGGAAAGCCCCAAAAATAGCAGCCCGGCTTTGAAGGTGTTGCGCATAGATTTACGATATTGTTGTTGTGGAAAATTAATCAAAATCTTTCGTAACGCCATGCGAGACCGCCCCCGTGTTCTTATCGCCTGCCTGGATTGGGGGCTGGGGCATGCCGCCCGGAGCCTGCCGGTAGCGGATGCCTTGCAGGAACTCGGGGCAACGCCTATTCTGGCATCAGCCGGAAATGCGGGGGCTTTTCTGCGGGCAGAACGGCCGGAACTTAAGTATCTGCCGCTGCCGGCTTATAATATTCACTACCGGAGCAGAAGTATGGTATCCAGCATGGCCTTGCAGGCCCCCAAACTCGCCTACACCGCCTGGCGGGAGCATCAACTATTGCAGCGCTACATTAAAACGCACCAGATTGATGCGGTCATTTCGGATAACCGCTTTGGCTGTTTCTCCCGTAAGGTGCCGGGGGTGTTCCTTACTCACCAACTTCACCCGATCGTACCAATGCCTCCACTGCAACCCCTGGCCAATGGGCTCAACCGGGCGTTCCTTTACCGCTTTCAAGAATGCTGGGTGCCTGATTTGCCGGGTGCCAACGGGCTGAGCGGTGCACTGAGCCATCCCCCCCTTGCCGGTATTCCAACCCACTACATAGGTTGGCTTTCCCGGTTTACCGGATTACTTGCTACTACGACCCTGAAAGCACCAATGGATACCCTGGCGGTCCTTTCCGGCCCCGAGCCCCAGCGTACCTACCTTGAGGACGCCTTGCTAGCACAATACCCGCAGCTCCCAGGCCATCATACCCTTGTACGGGGTATCCCCGAAGAAGCTCCTCACCGGCAGGAAGGGAAGGTCACTATCATCAATTATCTAAAAGGGAAAGCCCTTTGGGAAGCCATTCAACATACAGCAGTCGTGATTGGAAGGCCCGGTTACAGCAGTTTGATGGACTGGGGGCTAGCTCAAAAAAAAGTGCTTTGCATTCCTACGCCCGGGCAGACCGAACAGGAGTACCTGGCGCAGCGCCTCCATAGAGCAGGCAGGATTGCGGTGCAACAACAAAGCACCCTGCAACTGGTCAGAGGCATAGAGGATGCCAAAGCATCGTCAGGCCTGCAGGCCGCAGACTCCGGAAAATTGCTCCACCAAAATTTAAAACGCTTTTTGGCTACCCTTCCTGCTGCTTCAGCAGATTGAGCAGGTACTCGCCGTAGCCGCTCTTGAGGTATTTGTGCCCCAGGCGCTCAAGCTGTTCAGCATCAATAAAACCACGCTCATAGGCGACTTCTTCAATGCACCCGATCTTCAGCCCCTGCCGGTCTTCAATGACCTCAATGAACTGCCCGGCCTGCATGAGCGACTTGTGGGTACCGGTATCCAGCCAGGCAACGCCCCGGCCCAATACCCCCACCTGAAGCGCTCCTTTGTTTAGGTAATGCTTGTTGACATCGGTAATTTCGTACTCGCCCCGGGCACTTGGTTCCAGGTTTTTAGCGATATCCACCACCTGATTGTCGTAAAAATAAAGGCCGGGAACGGCATAATTGGACTTGGGCTTTGCGGGCTTTTCCTCGATAGAGATAGCAGTGCCGTTCTCATCAAACTCGACTACCCCATAGCGCTCGGGGTCAGCTACCCAATAGGCGAAAACCACTCCGCCTGTAGGGTCATTGCTCTTGCGGAGCAGTTCTTCAAGCCCTGCGCCATAGAAAATATTATCCCCCAGGATTAGCGCTGCCGGGTCGCCATCAATGAAGGATTCGCCCAGGACAAAAGCCTGTGCAAGCCCGTTGGGCTCATACTGCGGAACGTAAGAGAAGTTGCACCCCAGTTCGCTGCCGTCACCAAGCAACTTTTGGAAATTGGGCAAATCCTGAGGCGTGGAAATAATGAGAATATCTTTGATGCCCGCCGACATCAGGGTCGATAGCGGGTAGTAGATCATCGGTTTGTCGTAAACCGGCATCAGCTGCTTACTGACAGCCATGGTGAGCGGGTACAACCTTGTGCCAAGGCCGCCAGCCAGAATAATTCCTTTCATGGGTATGTTTTCATTTGTTTAATGCTCAAGTGCTTGAAAGATACAACGAATTCTCAGAACCAGCTCAACCGGCTTGAAAGGTTTAGTAACAAAGTCGGTAGCGCCCGCCATTTTCGCTTTTAAGATGTCTTCGCCCTCTTCCATCGGGGCAATCATGACGATGGGGATGTCCCACTCCAGATCCTGCCGTATGAAGTCGACCAGTTCCAGCCCATTTTTAACCGGGACATCGATATCTGTGACCAGCATATCTGGTTTTTCCTTTTTGAGTAAGGTTTCGGCTTCTGCACCATCAGCAGCAAGAAAGAGTTCATACCCTTGTTTTTGCAATCGGAATTTGAGCGCGGTAAGCAAGATTTCCTCGTCTTCGCAAATGAGGATTTTTTTAACGTCTTTCATAGGAGCATTTTGGGTAGGTCTGAACCAAAGATAATAAAACAAAAATTAACCTTTCTCCAGCTCCTCCTGTACTTCTGCCCGCACGGCCTGGCAGAACGCCTCTACCTGGCTTAGTTGTTTGGGTATATTGGTACGGTTGGCGGCCTCTTTAATGTTCTGATAAACGGAATGATGGGTTTGAATCAACGCTTGATAACCCGTAAACGGGAGGGTCGACTTAAAATAATGAGCCTGACGTTCCAGCTTTTGCCAGTCTTCCTCCTCCAGCGTCTGCTGCATGAGCTGCGGGTATTCTGACAGGTCTTTTTCCAGCATTTCGAGCAAGCGCCGCCGGTCGGTTTGATCTCCGCCGGCCATGAGCTCAAGGTAGTCCAGGTTTAGAAATTGGTAGGCCATTGTGCAGATAGGGCTTTATTCTGTTTTTCGAAGATTTTGCTTTAGCTGGCGTTCCACGGCTGCAAACAGCTGGTCCGGTTCGAAGGGCTTAAATACGTGGTCATTGAAACCGATTTGCTGGAACTGGGCCTGCTGGGCAATATTGGCATGAGCGGTTATAGCCAGAACCGGCAGGCTGGCCACAGGCTCAGGCATTTGATTACGAATGATTTTGATGGTTTCGATACCATCCAATACTGGCATTTGAATATCCATGAGGACCAGGTCGATGGGTTTGGATTCCAGAATATCCAGGGCTACCCGCCCATTATCAGCGACTTCCACCTGTACATTCGGCCATTTTTTCTGTATGGTTCGCTGTGCCACCATTTGATTCATTTTGTGATCTTCTACGATCAGCAGGTTGAAAGACAGGTCTTCCGGCACCTTTGCAGCCACTTTTCGGGGCGTAGCGGGCTGGTCTGTGTAATCCAGCCAAAGCTCAAAGAAGAAACGAGAGCCTTTACCCTGGGTACTTTCTACCCTAAGCTGCCCTCCCTGAAGCTCTACCAGCTCTTTCGCAATGCTCAGTCCCAGACCGGTACCTTCATAAATCTTGTCAGCGATCGGTACACGGACAAAAGTCTCGAATATCTTATCCTGCTGCTCTTCAGGGATGCCAACTCCTGTATCCCGGACTTCAAACAACAGCTTCACCCGGCCAGCTTCCTGGCCACGCCTCGTAACCCGGAGCTCGACTTCGCCCTGCTCTGTGAATTTGATGGCATTCCCAACCAGGTTATACATGATCTGATTGAGCCGGAGAGCATCTCCAATTAGCGTTGGGGGCACATCTGCATCAATATTCAATTCAAATTTTAACTGCTTTTCCCTGACCTTGTATTTAAGCACACTCATCAGACTGCAGAGGAGTTCTCCCAAACTGAAAGACTTGCGGGTAATGGTCACCTTATCATTCTGAATGGTAGACATGTCCAGAATATCGCTGATAATACCGAGCAACAAACCTGAAGACCGTTTAATTGCATCAACGTATTCAAACTGCTCCGTATTCAGGGGGGTCTCAATAAGGAGGTTACTCATGCCCTGAATGGCGTTCATGGGCGTACGCATTTCGTGGCTTATGCTGGCAATGAACTGTTCGCGGACCTTGGCAGCCTCCTCTGCAACGTCCCGCTCTTTCTTCAATTCCTGTGCCTGCTTGCGCTCGGTAATATCCTGTACGATCCCATTAAAAAAAGCCTCTCCGTTGGAGAGCCTGGCCGCTGTACAAATCATGGTCACAAAGCGGGGGCTGCCATTTTCAGGCCGGATCCAGGTATCAATTTGAGCTTTCTTATCTGCCAGTGCCTGACCCTGCAGTTTCATAAAAATAGAGAATAGCCCATCCTGTTCCAGAATGTCTCCACAGGTAATTTTTTGATGGAACGGCCTGCAGAAAATCCGGTATAACTCTTCTGATCCGGAGAAATAATGCTCACTCGGGCTGCACTCCCAGTGCCCAATCCTGGCCATCTGCTGGGTTTCTTCCAGGCGATTGAGAATACTACTCCGCTCTATTGAAAACCGCAATGATTTGGCCAGTCCGTCCTCATTAAACTCTCCCTTCACCAGAAAGTCCTGAGCACCGGCTTTCACGGCCTCCACGCCAAGGGACTTGTCATTTTGCCCCGTCATCACGATGATATTCAGGTTCGGAAATTGGTGCAGCAAAGTCTCAAGGGTACTAAACCCCCGGCTATCTGGCAAGCTCAGGTCGAGAAGGACCGCTGCATAGTTGTTCGGCTGTTCCTGAAGCTCTGCTCTACCGTCTGCCAGGTTGCTAACATGAGTGATGTTGCAGTTGAGGAGTTCAACATCGGAAAGGTAGACCTGCACCAGGCGCGCAAAAACCGGATCATCTTCAATCAACAGAATCTGATGTGTCTTTTCGATTTTGGCGCTACTGTCCATACTTTCTGTTTAGCGGGAAATGAACATAAAGTTAGCACCCAGATCGCTAAGGACAAAAAGGCAAAGGTTTTCTCTTGGATCTTTATAAACTTCCCGAAAGTTATCCACTTTATTCATTTCTATCACTTTCTTGGTGGCAAGCTCTTCAAGCGTACTCGCATGCACCGACCACGCGGGTCCATCCTGCGCTTCGTGGCTTAGCAGGGCAATGCCAATATCCACCGCGTCCATCTGGTGAACGATAAATATAGGATAGGAGGATACGTCCTGGTCAAGAATGGTATCCGCAGCCTTCGAAATGACGGGCAGGTAGGGCTTAAGCTCCGTTTCCAGGCGCTCTATTTTGGCGTGTATAAATTCCTTATTCATGACAACACTAATTAACGCAGCTCCAAAAGGGCTACATTTTCAATATGATGGGTATGGGGAAACATGTCCACCGGCCTGGCTTTAACGACCCGGTACTTCTCGCTCAGCAATTGCAAATCTCGGGCTTGTGTGGCCGGATTACAACTCACGTACACCATGCGCGGGGCAGCGAGCTCCAGCAGCATGTCCACCACCTTAGCATGCATACCGGCACGGGGTGGGTCGGTAATAAGCAGATCGGGCTTTCCATGCCGTTCGGCAAAGTCCGCAGTCAGTATGTCCTTGACGTCCCCTGCGTAAAACACCGCATTCTTAATATCGTTGAGACGGGCATTGACTTCCGCATCCGCGATGGCTTCCGGAATTTCCTCAATCCCAACCACTTGTTTGCAGGCCTGAGCCACGTACAGTGCAATGCTACCGATACCGGTGTACAGGTCATAGACGTTTTCCGTGCCACTTAGGCCAGCAAATTCCACTACGGTATCATACAGCTCCTTAGCCTGATAGGTATTGGTCTGAAAAAAGGACTTAGGACCTACTTTGAAGCGGACATCGCCTAACTTTTCTTCTACATAGCCTTTGCCTGCATAGGTGTGCATCTCCAGGTCGTACAGAAAGTCATTGACCTTGGTATTGATACAGTAGCAGACCGTTGTGATTTGTGGGAAGCGCTCCATCACAGCATCCATGAATGGTTGATACTTCTTAGGCTCGTCTTTATGGAAGCTGAAGAGCACGAGGATTTCACCCTGCGTGGTAATCCGGAACATCACCTGCCGCATAAAGCCCTCATGCTCCCGGGCATCGTGGAAGGTCAGGCCCTGCTCCAGGGCAATTTCCTTAATTCCGTTGCGCAGGTCATTGGAAGGGTCGGACTGCAGCCAGCATTTATCAATATCAATGACCTTATCGAAAGCGCCGGACCGGTGAAAGCCCAGTACATCGGCTTTATTGGTGATGCCAGACTCGATCTCTTCCCGGGTCAGCCAGCGTTTGTTGGAGAATGAAAACTCGAGTTTATTACGGTAAAAAGTGGTCTGCCTGGCCGCAAGGATGGGCTGGAATTCTTCGATCTCCACTTTGCCAATGCGGCTTAGGGTATCGCGTACCACTTTTTCCTTTTCCCGCGCCTGTGCCTCGTAGCTGAGGTGCTGCCACTTACACCCCCCGCATAGCCAGAAGTGCTCGCAAACCGGCTCCACCCGGTCGGAAGAGTAAGACTTGATTTCCTGGGCAGTGCCCATAAGCACGCCTTTCTTTTTGCGCTTGACGAGTACATCGGCCACATCGCCCGGTGCTACCCCGTCTGCAAAAATGACTTTACCCTCGGCATCTCTGCCTACCGCCCGGCCTTTATCCGCTATGCCCGTAAAACGGACATCGGTATATACTTTTGGCTTTTTTCTCCTGCCCATTTTTTCCTGATTTTCGGGGCAAAGGTAAGCATTTGTTGCACCAAAAACAGCTTTGCAGGAATGACGGCTATAAATACGACGACTCCACCTCGCTCCCTTTCCTCACCGGTACCAATTGCGCCAGTTCCTCATCTGTAAACAAACGGGAACGGATGATAAACCGAATGCCCAGTGGTATTTCCAGTGAAAAACTGGAGCCCCTGCCCCTGGTGATGCCTACAGTGAGCTGCGTATGCTTCCAGTATTCAAACTGATCATTAGACATTAGAAAGGGGCAGCCGTGGATTTCGCCTATCCACACATCATTGTCGTCTAACAGTAATTCGCCCCTGGCAAAGCACATAGGTGCAGAGCCATCGCAACAGCCGCCACTTTGATGGAACATCAGCGGGCCATGCTGTTCCCTCAATTGATCAATGACGTCCCGGGCCTCAGAAGAGACCAATACGCGTTGTACCATTTCTTTAGCTTTTTTGGTTAGAAAAAAAGACAGGCTTACCATACACGGATGCTTGGTAAGCCTGCCATAGTCTCATTGACCTGTGCCCTAAAAGAAGCCAAGGGCTTTCTTATCATAGGAGATTAGCATATTCTTAGTCTGACGGTAGTGGGCGAGCATCATCTTGTGGGTCTCCCGGCCAATACCTGACTTTTTGTAGCCACCAAATGGAGCATGCGCCGGATAAGCATGGTAGTTGTTTACCCATACGCGCCCTGCCTCCACAGCACGGGAAATCTGATACGCCTGATGCATATCACGTGTCCAGACACCAGCGCCCAGCCCGTAGAGCGTATCATTGGCAATCTCGATCGCTTCGGCTTCGTCCTTGAAGGTGGTCACACAAACCACAGGCCCAAAGATTTCTTCCTGGAATACCCGCATTTTGTTGTTGCCCTTCAGAATGGTCGGCATGATGTAGTAGCCGCCCTGCAGGCCTTCGTTGTAGGCCGCTTCGCCTCCACAGAGGACCTCGGCGCCTTCCTCTTTGCCGATTTCAATGTAGTTGAGGATCTTCTCGTACTGATCGCTTGAGGCTTGTGCGCCCATCATAGTGGATGGGTCAAGCGGGTGCCCCAGTTTGATAGCCTTTGTGCGCTCCACGACCCGCTCAATGAAAGCGTCAAAAATGCTCTCTTCCACCAGCAAACGGGAGGGGCAGGTACAGACCTCACCCTGATTGAGGGCGAACATGACGGCACCTTCCAAGCATTTGTCAAAGAACTCATCGTCGGCATCCATGATGCTCTTGAAGAAAATGTTGGGCGATTTGCCACCCAGCTCCAGGGTAACCGGGATGATATTCTTTGATGCGTACTGCATTATCAGCTGCCCGGTGGTTGTTTCTCCGGTGAAGGCTACCTTATTGATGCGGGGATTAGAAGCCAAAGGCTTACCTGCTTCAATGCCAAAGCCGCTCACGATGTTGAGCACACCTGCGGGCAGGATATCCTGAATCATTTCCATTAGCACCAGAATACCCACAGGGGTCTGCTCGGCGGGCTTCAGCACTACGCAATTGCCGGCCGCAAGCGCAGGGGCCAGTTTCCAGGCCGCCATCAGGATGGGGAAATTCCAGGGGATAATCTGCCCAACTACACCAAGAGGCTCTTCTACATTGATACAAACCGTATTGGCGTCGAGCTCGCTCATACTGCCTTCCTCTGCCCGGATGACTCCGGCAAAGTAGCGGAAATGGTCAACGGCCAGTGGCATGTCCGCGGCCATCGTTTCACGGAGTGGCTTGCCGTTGTCCCAGGTTTCCACACGGGCGAGGGTTTCAAGGTTTTGCTCCATCACATCTGCGATTTTGAGCAACAGGCCGGAGCGGTAGGCCGCAGCGGAGGTGTTCCAGGCCGGGGCAGCTTCCCAGGCAGCATCAAGTGCCAGCTCAATGTCTTCTGCCGTGGAGCGGGCAATATTAGTGAAAGTATTACCGTCTACTGGTGAGGTGTTTTCGAAGTATTCTCCTTTTACGGGGGCTGTCCATTTGCCTCCTATGAAGTTATCGTATTGCGCTTTAAATTTTGGCGGGCTCAGTTTATCCTGAGCAATAGTGGATGCACTACTCATAATTTTAGTTTCATTTTCTGTTTTTGTAATACCTGAATTCAAAATCGAACCATGCATTTTCCGGAGCAACGCCGGTTTGTCGAATTCAAATTTCAACCGCGAAGCCATTCCGGAATTTTTTACGGAATAACTTCCTGAAAGCAAAATTATGAGGGTTTTCATCCGCAAGTTTGACGTATTCTCTCACAAACTTGTACTATCCTAGCAAAGAAAGTATGATATGTTGCCTAAATCGTAATTTTATTTGGCAAGGCCGGTTATTCATAGGATATTTGGAGAGGAAAGAACCAGTAGAGAAATTTACTTTGGAATAACTACTCATCAAAATCAGCTATCCTGCTGATGAAGTAAGCCCCCAGCCTTAGGCACTGAAAATAGCGACCTTTTATGCAGTTACCTCAAAACTTTTCATTGTACCGCCGCCTCGACACGCTGGTGGAGAACAAGACGTCCTTCACCATGGAACAGGCTGAAGTCAATGTTTTTGAAACCCATCAGCAGGCCGAAGAGGTATTGCTGAAGTTCCACCAACCGGTTTTTGCCAGTATGATCCGCGGCAAGAAGGTGATGAAGTTGCGCGAACAACCTTCTTTTGAGTTTTTGCCGGGCGAGTCGCTGCTACTGCCGGCAGATGAGACCATGTGCATCAATTTTCCGGAAGCTCAAACCGACAACCCCACGCATTGCCTGGCGATGACACTTTCGGAGGATCAGATCCGTAAAACCATTCAGTCCCTCAACGAGTCAGTACCTAAGGGTGATGGGGAGGAATGGGCTTTCACCCCCAGCAGTTTCCATTTTACGAATACGGTGGCGATCAAGCAGATCATTCAGCGACTGCTGTTTCTATGCACGGAAGACCACCCGTCCAAAGACCTCTTTGCCAACCTGATGCTACAGGAGCTGATTGTGCGGATACTGCAGGCGGAAGCGCGAGCCAATTACATCGAACAGGGGCAGGTGGATGACAGCAACCGCTTGTCTTTCGCTATACGGTATATTCGTGAGCATCTCGGAGAGTCGCTGACCGTGGAACAAATCAGCCAGAAAGTCTATATGAGCGAATCCAACTTTTACCGGGTATTCAAAGACCACTTCGGCGTCACACCCGTGGAGTTTATTAACAATGAGCGGATAAAACTGGCGCGCCGTATGCTGGAGGACCCTACCCGCAAGGTGCAGGATGTCTATCTTACTGCTGGTTTCAACAGCGGGTCGTACTTCAACCGGGTCTTCAAGCGGAAATACGGGCTGTCGCCAAAAGCTTACCGGGAGCAAGTGATGGGAAAATGCTAGGCCCCTGCTTAGCGCCTCAGTAAGCGGTTCATATCCAGCACCAGCCCTTCTTCTATGCTAATGGGGTCTGCCCAGTCGTAAATTTGCCATGCCCGGTTGGCTTGCTCGGCAACCATCACTTTTTCTGTATCTGAAAAAATCCAGACTACTTTCTTCACGCCAAACTGAAGGAGTTCCTCCGTTTTTTCCTGATAATATCCCAGTGGATTTTCAATATCATGCAGGGCAGCTTTGGTATCTATTTCAATGACAAGCTCAGGTGGCACCTCCAGGTACTTGTCATCCAGTTTTTCTACTAAACCCGCTTTGACAACTGCAATATCAGCTGCTCTCCACGATTTTTTAGAGAACTGCAAACCTACTTCATTGGTAAAAATCAGATAATCATCACCCAGAAAGGTTTTCAACAAAAAGATGAGTTCGGCTACAATTAGTGCCTGTATTTTGCTACTGCACATTATTTCATCAATCTGTTTACTACCAGACAGGTAATCCTGGTAGCCTTTGTAGTAAACAGGCTGGCCATTCACCATTTCGTAGACAAGGCTTTTAGGTATTTCCTGCACTGCATTTTCCATATTTCAACTTATTGGCTGTCTCAATTTAAGGGAATAAACTTGAAATGGCAACAAAAGACGAATGGCCAGCCCATCACAGGCGGCCATTCGAAAATATGTAGTAAAATTACTGTCTTCCTTATTCGGGCTTGATCAACTCAGCCTGCTTGGCATAGGCACCGGACTTCAGCTTCTCAGAAATCGCGGTAAAGGCTTCAATGGTCTGATCAATATCGTCCTGATTGTGTGCCGCCGTCGGGATGAGGCGCAGCAGGATCATGCCTTTCGGAATCACCGGGTACACGACTACAGAACAGAAAATATCGTAGTTATCGCGCAGGTCTTTCACCAGCACCATTGCTTCTTCCACAGAGCCGTGCATGTACACGGGCGTCACACAGCTGGACGTATTGCCCAGGTCGAAGCCACGGTCGCGCAGGCCTTTCTGCAGGTTGTTGGCGTTTTCCCAAAGCTTGTCTTTAAACTCCGGGCGGGTGCGCAACATCTCGAGGCGCTTGATATTGCCAATGGTAAGGGGCATCGGCAGCGACTTCGCGAAAATCTGAGAACGCAGGTTGTAGCGCAGGAACTCAATCACTTCGCTGTCGCCACCTACAAAGGCACCGATACTGGCCATAGACTTCGCGAATGTGCTGAAGTAGAGGTCGATGTCGTCCTGCACGCCCTGTTCTTCACCGGCACCGGCACCGGTAGCGCCAAGGGTACCGAAACCGTGCGCATCATCCACCAGCATGCGGAAGCCGTACTCTTTTTTGAAAGCAACGATTTCCTTAAGGATACCCTGATCGCCGCGCATACCGAATACGCCCTCTGTGATCACGAGGATACCGCCACCGGTTTGCTCCTGGAATACTTTCGCCTTCTTGATTTGCTTCTCGAAGCTTTCAATATCGTTGTGCTCGAAGGGCAGGCGCTTACCGATGTGCATGCGGATGCCATCGTAGATACAGGCGTGGCAGTCTTTGTCGTACACCACAATATCCTTACGTGTCAACAGGGAGTCTACGATGGACATGATACCCTGGTAGCCGAAGTTGAGCAGAAGGACTTCCTCCTTGTCAACAAATTCTGCCAGGTCCTGCTCCAGTTTTTCGTGGTAGGAAGTCTCGCCCGACATCATGCGGGAGCCCATCGGGTAAGCCAGGCCCCAGTCGCGGCTGGCTTCTTCGTCCACTTTGCGGATTTCCGGGTGGTTGCCCAGGCCCAGGTAGTTATTAACGCTCCAAACAATTTTTTCTTTGCCCTGGAATTGCATACGGCTGCCCAGCTCGCCCTCGAGCTTTGGGAAGGTGTAATAACCGTGCGCCGTACGGGACCACTTGCCCAGCGGCCCTCTGTCTTCCAAAAACTTTGCAAATAAATCCATAAAGAATTTGATTTGATGATGATTACCAGACCTTTTCAGCCTGCTTTTTGTCCACCCATTTGCCCCATTTGGCATTGTAGGTATGGACTTTTCTGGTTTGCTCGCCGGTGGTATCCACAACAGGCAATCCCTGATTGACCCATTCGAAAATACTGCCGTACAAATTGTACACTTTGGTAAAGCCCCGCTCCCGGAGCTGCTCCGCAACTTTCTCGCTGCGGTAACCAATGGAGCAGTACAGCACCACCGTGCTATCTTTGGGCACTCCGTTGAGTGCTTGTTCGTCTAAATCTTTATAGCCGAGAAAACGGGCGCCTTCAATGTGGCTCACGTCGTATTCTTCCCGGTTTCGAGCGTCAAAGATATAAACTTCATCCTGAATATCCCTAACCTCCTGAACGCCAATTGTTGGGACCGTGAACCGGAGCATGCTGCTGATCTGCTCATCAAACTTCGGATTACCCACCGGCGGACGGTCTTCCGGCGGTTGTGTACAGCCCGGGCGGCCCAGCATGAGTACACCAATAATGACGGAAAGGAAACGCATGGTTTTTACTTTTAAGTGACGGAAACTAGAGCTGAAGCGGGCCTTTACCGACTTGGTCAGCAATCCAGTGCCCGTCTTCACAGTATGGTACCAATTCAGCATGGATAAAGTTTTCGGCTTCTTCCTTTATTCGGTCCGGGAAGAACAAATGCAGGTTCGGCCCGGCATCCAGGCTGAAGTACAGCGGATGCCCCGTTGCCTTCCGGTAAGCCTGCACCTTATTAATAAGTGTAATGGTGTGGGGCTGCATCAGGATATAAGGTGGATTAGAGGCCATCATGAGGGCATGCAGGGTGAGCGCTTCGCTTTCCAGTATACGCCCAAAGTGTTCCTCATCACCGGTGCGGAGGGCGCTTAGCAGGTCGTGCATGTGCTGCCGGGCCTGCTGATAGCGGTTGCTGGCGTAGATGTTACCCTCCATCAGGCCGTGCCCCGCCCGGCTTGACACTGATTTCTCTCCTTTACTTACAATAAGGATAGCATCGTGATAAGTCTTGAACACCTCATGCACCTCATTAGCCATAGGGATGGCGTACAAGTTAGAAGACCCAGGCACTTCGCCCATTTCCCCCCACATCGCCAGCCCTTCGTATACCGAGCGGCTGGCACTGCCGGAGCCCAGGCGGGCTATATAGGAGGCTTTTTGCCGAAAGGCATCATCGTCGCTGAGCGTGCCGAAGAGTTCATCCTCTATCGTACACAGGCACAAGGCCAGCGCACTCATACTTGATGCCGATGAGGCGATGCCCGATGAGTGTGGAAAAGAATTCGTGGAACGTATCGTCCAATCCAGCTGGTTCAGAAAGGGGAAAACCTCAGTGATGCTTTCCAGGAACGCTTTGACTTTTTTGGCGAAAGCTTCATTAGGCCTCCCATCAAAGTAAAAATCAAGAGCAATACCCCGGTCCGCCCCCTTTTTGGGCGCGTAGGCTACTTCCGTCTCGGTATAAGCCCGGTCCAGCGTAAAGCTGATGGAAGGGTTGCGCGGCAGCTGCCGCCCGTACTTACCCCAGTACTTGACGATGGCCAGGTTGGAAGGGCTGCGCCATACACTACGCCCGGGCTGCACCTTGGCGGTTTCGAGTACTAATTTTGGGTTTTTATAGTCCATTGACATGCGTTGCGTTTTGGGTCTCACAAAAGTAAGATTTAAACCCTTACGATAAGAAAGCCGGCGGGGAGATACTGGAAATTTAGATCTGTACTGTGCTTACCCTGACCTGTAGCCGACCAATTTGGAGGTTTTCACTTGATTTCCTCAACCAAAATGCCATTTTAGTGTCTCTTGTTTACCAACCGGCGATATACGTCAGATTGATTTTGCCTTCAACAACCAACCTGAGCAACACCCTATTTCAAGGCACACCCATTTAATTGACCTAATAATCATCTCAACAAAATGAAACCATTCTACTTATTTATTGCCCTACTTGTTTCCCCTCTGTTACTGACGGCTCAGTCAGAATGGGACACTATAGCTCCCTTGCCAAACAACCTGGTGACCGACCACTCTTATGCCTTTGCGTTGGATGGTAAGGGTTACTTCGTTGCCGGTGCGGATGAATTCAGCTACCTGGATATTTTCTTTCAGTATGACCCGGAAACGGATATCTGGACAGAGCTGGATGATTTCCCCGGAGGATTCCGGGGCTTTGGCATTGGCGATACCTGGAATGGCAAAGCTTACTTTGGCTTTGGTTTCAGTGGTTCAGCTTACATGCGTGATCTCTGGGTCTTTGACCCTCAAACCGGTGAATGGACAGAGCTCGCGCCTTGCCCCTGCCAGGCCAGAATACATCCGGCATTTATTGCGCACAACGATAAGATCTTTGTAGGCATGGGTGGTTCGGCCAATGGCAACCTCCGGGACTGGTGGGAATATGACATGGCTACAGACAGCTGGAGCCAGAAGCCTAGCTTCCCTGGTGCACGCAGGCACCACCCTTTTCAATTTGGGCTGGGCGACTATATCTATACCGGCTTTGGGCATGGCGACAACTTTATTTCTAACCAATGGTACCGGTATGACCCGGCTACAGAAGAATGGACCGAAGTGGCCACGCTGCCCGCTGAAGGGCGCGTAGCCGGCACCCAGTTTTCCTACAACGGCAAAGGCTATGTGCTGAGTGGGGACGGAGGAGACCATACTTCTATGGAAGAAGGCGAATTTTGGTCTTATGACCCGGAGTTGGATCTTTGGGAAGAATTGCCGCCGCATCCGGGCGTTTCCCGCTGGGCTCCTGCCTCTTTCCTGCTTGATGGCTGGGTTTATCTGCTGGGCGGCCCCTCGAATGTAAATGGTACGCTAAATTATGCTCCCAGCAATAACTACCGTTATCAACTGGAAGAAATCAGCAATACCTCAGAGGAGTTGGTCAAACAGCCCGCTCTTTTCGAGGCTTTCCCTAACCCATTTTCCAGCCAGGTGCAGCTCAACTGGCTGACCAGCGAAACAGAAGGTATCATCCGGGTACTTAATAATCAGGGACAGGAAGTTTACCGGGCCAAAGAACTCCTCCCCAATCTGACACTCGACTTTTTACCTGCCGGCATTTATACCATTGAGGCGACTATTGGGCAAGAGCGTACCGTAAAACGCGTCACTAAGCAGTAGAGAACAAGCCAGCCTGGAAGTAATCCCAGGCTGGTATTTCCATTTTTTTGTACAGAAAAGGGGCAAATGCCACTTTTTTTTATGTCAAATTTGAAAATTATCGAGCATTTTTCCAACCACATTTATGACAAAAAACATAAACAAATTAAAATAAATAATAATAAAATTGGATCAAAAAGGGGTTTTAGCTTTGGTTTATAAAAAATACACTTTATTGTTTTGACAAATCACTCTTTTTGTAGTTGTGAAGGTGTTTTTCTGCCTGCATCTTTGCATCGTAATCAAAAGGGAAATACAATCCCAATCAAAATTCAAATCTTTATCAACTTAATTTGTGCTATGAAAAATTTAATGTTTGGAGCCCTCGCGCTCATCACCGCCCTCACACTTGGAAGCTGCAACCTGCTCGACGACAACAACTCGCCCGGAGGCAACCCTTTCAGTACTGTTTTTAACCCCGATGCCGTTTTCAGCCCATGCGAAGACGGTGTTGATGCCAGCTACAGTGACCTGCCCGAAGCTGCACAGGACTACATTCAGGCCAACTTTGCCAACTGGGAAGTGGACGATGTGGACCGCTACCTGGAGAACGGAGATGTACGCTTCGGTGTAGAGCTTGACAGCCTCAACTTCGAATATGAGCTGCTCTTTGATGCCAACGGCAGCCTCATCAGCTCCGGACCGGATGATGACGATACTTACATCAGTATAAGCGACCTGCCACAGGAAGTACTCGACTATCTGGATGCTGAATTCCCGGGTATGGCGATTGACGAAGTCAGCATTGACGTGGAGTACGGGCTGGAGTTCTTCGAAGTTGAACTGAACGACGACCTGGAAGTCTACTTCTCTATCGATGGCGTCTTTGCCTGTAGCGAAAACAGCGATGGCAATGACGATGATGATGACGATGACTATGGAGACGATGACGACAACGGTAACGACGATGATGATGATGACGACGACGGCAATGACGACGACGATGATGATGATGACAACGGGGACGACGATGATGACGACGACGACAACCAAGTCAATGACCTGCCCGCCAGCGTAACCGAATTCATCAACAGCAACTACCCTGGCTACCAAATCGACGAAGCCTATACTGAAGAGTTCTGCAACAACACTAACATCCTTGAAGTGGAAATCGAAATGGGCAGTCAGGATATTGACCTGTACTTCGACCTCGACGGCAACTTCCTCTTCGAAGGAGATGAGATCAGCACCGCTTCACTGCCTGCAGCAGTAGTTGCCACCCTGAATGCAGAGTACCCTGGCTACGAAATTGACGATGCCGAGATGCTAACTCTTCCTGACGGTAGTATTCAGTACTGGGTAGAAGTAGAAAACGACGATGATGATGACGAAGACGAGTACGATGTGGTACTAACTGCCGATGGCAGCATCATTTGCAGCTTCGAAGACTAAACGACACAAACGCTATGAAAACACAGATTTAGTTTTCCCCCCGTATTCAATTGTAGAAGGAGTCATCAAAGATGGCTCCTTTTTTTTGCTTTTTTCTTCGCCACAGACAAGCCCCTTGTAAAGGCTGAATAAAAATACGCGAATTATCCGGGCTTTAAACAAGGCTAAAACCGCCTTTTATAACAAAAATACAGTCATCAAAAAAGACATAAATCACTAATAATCAAACCAAAAACAAAACACCTTAACAAAAACCACGATACGTAATGCCATTTATCAAAACCAGCCTCTTTAAATCCATTCTCAGTCCAAATTTTAACATTTATCCATAAAAAATGGGAGGAAGGCTGAAAAAACAGCCCACCTCCCATTAACGGAGAAAAATCAGTGAAAGAGGGCGGTTAATTTGTACCCTCTTCTTTTTCCTTTGCCCGGCGGGCACGCTGCATCGGGTTTTCACCACCACCCCAACGGCTTGTACCTTGCCGCTTAAACATTTCGAAGCGGTTCAGTTGTGTACGCGGCGGATAGTAATTGTTGCCGGTATCAACGTCTGCAGTTTCCAGATAAGGGTCGAGCACTACCTGCGTTATCTCTTTATCCGTAATAAAAACCTTCTTTACCACCTCGTCATTCATTTTCCAAATCTCAGCGGGGATGTAGTGATCTTCGGTTGTACCATCTTCAAATTGCAACTGAACGATGATTGGCATCACCAAACCACCTGCATTCCGGAAAGACATTTCGTAAAAATTCCGGCCCGCTTTCAGCATTTCCCGCTCTTCGGCAGTCAGGCTATTGAGGTAACGATCGTAGGCTTCTTTATCCAGGATATCGAAATCCAGTGGGTCGTAATCGGTGTAGAAGTCCCTCAGAGAAGGGTCGATCTCATCCTGTGTCTGTTCAATATCGCGGGCATTCCGGATACTGCTGATATATTGTGGAGACTCGCTACGCTGTTCTTTAGAAATCTTACTTTCCACCAGTGGGTCTTTGGTATCCATACGGTAGTACTTCACGTCTTCCAATGCGATGTCCACATGATCAGTGGTAAAGAACCAGCCCCGCCAAAACCAGTCAAGGTCCACCGCAGAGGCATCCTCCATAGTCCGGAAGAAATCAGCAGGAGAGGGGTGCTTAAACATCCAGCGATTGGCATATACCTTAAAGGCATAGTCGAAGAGCTCACGCCCCATGATCGTCTCCCGAAGGATATTCAAAGCAGTAGCCGGCTTGCCATAGGCATTGTTTCCGAACTGATAAATGGACTCCGAGTTGGTCATGATTGGTGAAATCTTGGATTTGTCACCTTTCATGTAGTCAACAATTTTGTAAGCAGGCCCGCGGCGGCTTGGGTAGTCGCGCTCCCATTGCTGTTCGGCCAGGTACTGCAGGAAAGAGTTCAGCCCTTCGTCCATCCAGGTCCACTGCCGCTCATCCGAGTTGACGATCATCGGGAAATAATTGTGCCCTACCTCATGGATAATCACACCGATCATACCGTACTTCACACGCTCGCTGTAGGTGCCATCGCTCTCCGGGCGCCCGAAGTTGAAGCAGATCATGGGGTATTCCATACCAATGGACTTCGCATGAATCGACCATGCCACCGGGTAGGGGTAGTCGAAAGTATAGTGCGAATACCACTTCAGTGTATGAGCCACTGCTTTGGTAGAATAGCGCTCCCAGAGCGGATTACCTTCCTTAGGGTACATCGACATCGCCATGACTACACTGCCATCGCTTTGCTCTACGCCCATAGCATCCCAGATGAATTTCCGGGAGGAAGCAAAGGCGAAGTCGCGCACATTCTCAGCAACAAAGGTCCAGGTCTTCTTCTTATCAGACTTCGTTTTTTCGTTTTCGCGGGCTTCTTCTTCCGAATAGATAATGACCGGTATTTCTCTTTCTGCACGGGCTTCTTCCAGTTTTTTGCGCTTGTCGCGCGGAAGGACATCATTGGCATTTTGCAAAGTACCTGTGGAAGCCACGAGGTGGTCCGCCGGCACCGTGATATTCACTTTGTAGTCGCCAAAGGGCAGGGTAAACTCGCCACGGCCCAAAAACTGCTTATTCTGCCAGCCCTCTACATCGTTGTAGACGGCCATGCGCGGGAAAAACTGAGCAATAGTGTACAGATAATTGTCATCTTCTTCAAAGTATTCATACCCGGAGCGCCCGCCAATTTCCATACGGTCATTGATATTGTACCACCACTTTACCTTGAACACAAACTGTTCGCCCGGCTGAATAGGAGCGGGGGGGTCGATGCGCATCATTGTTTTATTGACGATGTGTGGCAATGGCTTATTATTGGCATCCCGTACGTAGTCCAGCTTAAAGCCACCATCAAAAGTAGGCGTCAGGCGCTTGAGCTGTCCGGAAGACATCCGGTCACTCATCTCACTCTGCTGAATTTTGTAAGTATCCGAGTCTTTGGCACGCATATTCTGATCGAGCTGTACCCAGATATACTCCAGTGGGTCCGGAGCATTATTAGTATAGGTAACTGTTTCCTCACCATATATCCGCTGCTGCTCATCGTCAAGCTCTATGTCGATGACATAGTCTGCTTTTTGCTGCCAGTATTCATGCCCGGGCGCGCCTGCGGCATTCCGGTATACATTAGGCGTAGGCAGTTCGGTGTAAAGCTGCCTAAATTTATTGGTGTTGGTATTTTCTTGTTGCGCCCATGCCCCTAATGCCAGGCAAGACAGGAGCGGCAATAACAATAGCTGCTTCATACTAATTTTTAGTTTGAATTTAATATTATCGTGTACATGCAAAGGTAGCTTTTGCAATAGTTTTCTAACAGCTAAAAAGAGGGCTTGGTTGTGTAGCTGCAAAATGTTCCACGTGGAACAAAAATGCCGTTCGATGGTATATTCATCGAACGGCATTTAATACATGCTGAACTTGACGTGCTATCCCAAGTACTCCAGGAGCCACTCCTTCACCGGACCGTACTCTGGCGGCATTAGATCGGCTACTTTTTCCTGGTCAGCCAGTGCAGCCAACCGCTCCGGTACGTGTATGCTTTGACCAAGAATGACCTCTACATCCGGCAGGAATTTAGCCGGGTGAGCCGTCTCCAGGATGACACCGTTGGTGCCAGGATTCTTTTCCTGATACTCCTGAAGTGCCAGATACCCCACAGCCCCGTGAGGGTCAATCACGTAACCATAACGGTCATACACTTCCTTAACCGCTTTGCGGGTAGCTTCATCTGTGTACGCGTAACCACTAATAGAGGCTTTCATACTGTTCCACGTGGAACGTTCCTCCAGATCATGGTAAAGATCCTGCATGCGCGCGAAGTTGGAAGGGTTGCCTACATCCATCGCATTGCTCAGGGTGCGCTGGGAGGGGCGGGGTGTATACGCGCCGGACTCCAGGTATTCCGGTACGACATCATTGATATTCGTCGCAGCGATGAAGTGCTGCACGGGCAGACCCATGCGTTGTGCAAAAAGACCGGCGGTGAGATTGCCAAAGTTGCCGCTGGGCACGCAAAAAACGACGTTTTCCTGATTTTCTAATTGCTTAAAGGCTTCGAAATAGTAGAAAGACTGTGGTACCAGACGGGAAATATTGATGGAATTGGCAGAGGTCAGGCGGATACGGCTCGTGAGCTCTTCATCCAAAAAAGCTTGCTTTACAATCGCCTGGCAATCGTCGAAAGTGCCTTCCACTTCTAGGGCACTAATGTTGTGCCCTAGGGTGGTGAGCTGCTTTTCCTGCAGGTCGGAAACTTTGCCCTTAGGGTAGAGGATGACCACCCGCGTACCCGGTGTTTGGTAAAAACCAGCAGCTACTGCACCTCCTGTATCACCGGAAGTGGCAACCAATATGACCAATTCCCGGGACGCTCCCTGATTAAAATAACTCATGAGCTGCGCCATGAAGCGGGCACCAAAGTCTTTGAAGGCCAGTGAAGGTCCATGGAATAATTCCAGGATATGCTGATGCTCATTCAGAGACACGACCGGCGCTTCAAAATTCACCGCATCATCCGTAATCTTTCGCAGATCTTCATCCGGAATAACGCCCTGAAAAAGGGTCTTCGTTACGGTGAAGGCGATATCCTGAAAGGAATAATCCTTCAGGTTGCGAATGAAAGGCTCGGGCAGAGCGGGGATAGACTCGGGCATGTATAACCCATTATCAGGGGGCAGGCCACGTAGTACGGCTTCCCGGAGGCTGGTAAATTCGCTTCTGTTTTTTGTACTGTATAGTCTCATCGCTAAGCTAGTATTTTGGCGCCTTCCTTGTTGATAGGGGAGACGAATAGATCGCAGGGAATATCCTGATTTAAAAAAGCTTGCTGCATGGCAGCCCCGGCTGACTGAGCTATCTCACGCCCTTTGCATAATGCAAATACAGACGGGCCGGCTCCGGATATGCTGCATCCCAGCGCACCAGCTTCCAAAGCAGCAGACTTGACGGTGCTGAAACCGGGAATGAGCTGAGCGCGCTGCGGCTCAATGATCACGTCCTGCAAGGACCGCCCAATTAATTCATAGTCTGATTCGTATAGGCCAACAACCAGTCCGCCCAGGTTACCGGTTTGTTGAATGCACTGGGGCAGGGTAGTGGTGGGACTGAGTACATCACGGGCATCCTTGGTAAGGATACTTACGTGGGGATAGACCACAGCCGCATGCAGTTCGTCCGGAATAGGCAGGCTATGGACATCTAAGCCCTCATTCGCCCGGATAAGGATAACTCCGCCCAATAAAGAAGGAGCTACATTATCCGCATGGTAAGCCCCATCCGCAATTTGCTCGCCCAGGACAGCGCAGTGCAGGGATTCTATTTTAGGCACAGGCATGCCAAGCAGCGCATTAACCGCCATTACCCCGGCAGCCGCACTTGCCGCACTCGATCCCAGCCCACTTCCAAAAGGCATCTTTTTATGAATCTCCAGCTCTACGCCCAGCTCTGTCTTGCCCAACTGCTCCAGCAAACGAATGGCGGCGAAGCCTGCTGTATTCTTCTCTGCCTCTAAAGGGAGCCTACCACCATCACCCGTTATGCAAGAGATCGTAACACCTGAAGCATCACTTTGCCTGGCAATAATTTCATCCCCCGGCCCATCAATCGCAAATCCGAGTATATCAAAACCTACCGCTACATTCGCTACGGTAGCCGGTGCAAAAACGCGTACTTCCTGATTCATTAACTGAGGTAGTTTCCAATGGTGATGATTTCAGCAAAAACCCCGGCTGCCGTTACTGCCGCTCCGGCACCAGGCCCACGTACCACAAGGGGGCGGTCTTTGTAGCGCTCAGTGGTAAATACAATCATGTTGTCACTGCCACTTAGATTGTAGAATGGATGATCTGAATCGACGGCCTCCAGCCCAATAGTGGCTTTAGCCCCTTCCAGCTTCGCGATCATCCGCAGGGCTTTGCCCTCCGCTTCCGCCTCTGCCCTCAACTGCTCAAAGTGCGGATTCGCATCAGCCAGGGCATTAAAGAAGGTTTCTACCGTATCCGCTTCCTGACAGGCAGTGGGCAGGATATTCTCAATCTCCACATCCTTTGCTTCCAAAGGCAAACCGGTTTCTCTGGCCAGGATGATTAGCTTGCGCTGTACATCCAACCCGTTGAGGTCGATCCTCGGATCCGGCTCGGTGTAGCCCAGCTGTTGAGCTTGCTTTACGATCTCGCTAAAGCTTGTGCCTGCTTTGAAATTATTGAAGATGAAAGATAAGGAGCCCGAGACGACCCCTTCAATCTTCAGTATCTGATCACCGCTGATGATGAGGTCATTTAAGGTTGAGATCACCGGCAGGCCTGCACCTACGTTGGTTTCGTACATAAACTGTACACCCCGGCGGACGGCAATGGCTTTCAGCCGCTGATACTGTACGAAGCCAGAAGAGACGGCAATCTTATTAGGCGTTGATATGCTGATACTCGAGTTGAGGATGTCCTCATAAAAGGCAGCGATTTTAGCACTTGCTGTATTGTCAATAAATATGGTGTTCGACAGATTCAACTCTTTCATCTTACCGATGAAAATGGCAGAGTCCATATCCATACCTTTCTCCTGCAGAGCAGCCTTCCAGTTGTCCAGGTCAATGCCCTCTTCCTGAAAAAGCATTTGTCGGCTGTTGGCCATACCCACAATCCGGACTTCCAGCCCCCGTTTTTCTTTGAGGTAGGCACTCTGATCCTTGATCTGTTCAATCAGCGTACTACCGATGAGCCCGACACCGATCATAAACAAGTGCAGCTCTTTGGTATCCGAAAGGAAGAAAGACTCGTGCAGCGCGTTGAGAGCTTTTGCCTCATCCGCCCGGTTGATCACCACCGATACATTCAGCTCAGAAGACCCCTGGGCGATAGCGACTGCATTAATACCATTGTGGCCAAGCGCCTGGAAAAGCCGGCCTGAGATACCCGGCTGATACCGCATATTCTCACCGATGATGGCGACCACCGAAAGATCCTCTTCTATCTTAACCGGCGAGATGACCTTCATGCTCATTTCATACTCAAACTCCTCCTCTACACGCTTGCGGGCTTTGTTCGCCACAGCTGGCTGAACAGCGAAGCTTATGGAATGCTCCGAAGAGCCCTGTGTGATCAGGATGATGTTAATACCCGCTGCTGCCAGGGAAGAAAACAGGCGGCCCGCAATACCCGGTACCCCAAAGAGCCCGCTACCCGACAGGGTCAGCAGCGCTACGTGGCTGATGGAGGAAATCCCCTTTACGGCGTGCCCATCCGGATCTGCATGATCGGAAATAAGGGTGCCTTCAAAAGACGGATTAAAAGTATTTTTAATATAAAGTGGAATCTTTTTAAGCAATGCCGGCTGCAGGGTGGGCGGATAGATAACCTTGGCGCCGAAGTGAGACATCTCCATCGCTTCTGCGTAGGTCATACTCGGGATGGTAAAAGCCCGTTTCACCTTACGGGGGTCAGCCGTGAGTACGCCATCGACATCAGTCCAGATTTCGATCACGCTCGCGTCAAGCCCGGCGGCAATCAGGGCTGCGGTGTAGTCTGACCCGCCACGTCCCAGCGTAGTCGTCAATCCCCCTTTCGCAGAGGCCACAAACCCAGTGACTACCTGCACATCCGGGTGCTGCGCATAGTGCTCGCGGATTTTCTGATAGGTCAGTTTGAAATCCACCCGTGCCGAGCCGAAGGCCTTATCCGTCTTAATGACCCGACGCGCATCCAGGTAACTCGCACTAATCCCGCTTTGGCGCAGAACATTTGCGATGATGAAAGCTGAGTTGCGTTCTCCAAAGCTAAGCACATAGTCCATCGTACGCGATGAGGCTTCCCGAACCAGGAAAACACCATAGAGCAGATTCTTGAGGACCTCGTGGCTACGCTCCAGCTCCGGGAGCACTATAGCCTGGAACTCTTCATTGAGCAACTCGGTGACAGCATCCCGGTGCCTTTGCCGAAAGGCATCAAAGGCAGCCTGATAAGCTTCATCACCTTTCGCGGCAAGGGTACTCATCTCGATGAGGGAATCGGTTACCCCTCCAAAAGCAGAGAACACTACCGTAAATTTCTCGCCTTTCGTATAATAGCCCTTGAGGATATCTACGATGCCTCTAATGCGCTCCGGTTTCGCGACGGAAGAGCCGCCAAATTTTAATACTTTCATGGGTTAACTCAATTCAAAAGTCTGTAGATGATAAAGTTTTCCTGGTGCCATCGGAATTCACCCCGATATGTCAGCAGCCTGGTATTGGCAAATGTATACAGGTTTGTTGGATTGTTGGGCAGTCAGGCAATAGAAATGACTCTGCCTTAGCTGCTTGATTGAACGTTGGCGGCCGTAATTTCTAAAAAAATTCGACATCAGCCTGCCAGCCGCCGCCATCCATTCACAATAGTAAGCACAATGATAACAGCTACCAATGCGAATATCCAGGTATAAGAAAGATTGGCATCCAGAAGCACACCAAAGCTGATGGGCCCGAGAGCCGTACTGATTACCATAATGGTCGTAAAGACACTGCGTACTTTTCCGATAACCTGAATGCCATAAATTTCTGCCAGCATGGCATTCTTAACCGTGCTCCCAGAGCCGTTTGCCAATCCCATGAGCAGGAGCGCTACAGGATAGGCAATAGGCTGATGAAAAAATACCAGCACGAGCAAGCCGGCCACATAGGGAATCATATAGCCCGGAAATAACTGCCGCCCCGAAAGCCGGTCTACCAGTGGGCCTGCTCCTGCCATTCCCAAAGCACTGGCCAGTGCAAAAGCTGACAAAGAACCGGCTACCCATTCCGGTGTCCATCCCCTCGCTGCTCCCAGCTTAAGCTGGAAGAAAAACAAAGCCGTATTCGTATAGCCGGTCATGAATACCAGTGGCGTAATAATCCAGAACCGGCGCTCAGCTATCAGCTTCCAAATGCTTTGGTGTGCTGTTCCTGCAGTATCCGTATCACTGCTGGCCTCAAATTTTTTCAACCTGGACTTCGCCCCGCGAAGCAACAGTAGCGTGGCAGGCAACACCACAATAGCAACGCTCAAAGCAGAGAACTGTAGAGTTGAGCGCCATCCAAAACCTCCAATGAGTAAGGTCACCAAAAGTGGCAGGGTGGCCTCGCCCAGCGGGTGCCCCAACGTTGCAATGCCAATGGCTTTGCCCCGGTTGGCCTCGAAGTAACGCGCCATAGCGGAAACTGCAGTATGACTCATCAGCCCCTGCCCGAATAACCGAAGCCCGTAAAAGGCGATGACCACGACTACGAGGTGACGAGCCGAAGAAAGTAACAAAAGTGCTGCCACCAGCCCCACCAACACCATGAGCGTGTAAGCACGAATAGGCATACGGTCAAACCGCCCGCCCAGCCAGGGCAGGGTAAATGCACTCGAGAGCGTTGCTACAGCATACAAGCTACCAAAAACGGTATTGCTGATGCCCAGCAAGGCCTCAATCGCAGGCACGTAAAGGGAAAGCAAAAAGGTCTGCCCAAAACTGGAGAAAAAGGTGAGCAGTAATCCGAACGCTAAAAGGGGCAGGCTGTCACGGAGCAGTCGGGTATGGCGCATGGATAGCGTAGCTTCTGAATGATGGAAATCCGCACAAAGGTACAACGCCAAAGCAGCCCAACTAAAGCATCAGGCCTTTTAATCCACTGAAAATCCGGAATTAAGCAGTGCCAGGGCCTCGTCTTCTTTCGAACGCATCTTTAGGGCTTCGGCTTCCGACTTATCCGGATAACCACAGAGGTGGAGTACCCCGTGAATGATCACCCGGTGAAGCTCTTGCTCAAAGGGAATCTTTAGCATATCCGCATTTTCGCGCACCCGTTCCACGCTGATAAAAATGTCTGAGTGAATGACCGGTGGTTCAGCGTAAGGAAAGGTAATGATATCCGTGTAGGTATCGTGGTTTAGATATTCCAAATTAATTTGGTGGAGGTACTGATCGGAGCAAAAGACATAAGTGAGCTGCCGGAGCTGACCGCCTTCCCGGTGGATGACTTCTTCAATCCAGGTGTATAGCTTTTCAGGATGGGCAGGCATAAAACCGGCACCCTCATCGTGAAAGGAGATACCTGTTTCCAGTTCAGCGTCTGTATCGAAAGGCCAGTCTGTAGTCATTAAAGATTAAAGCGCATTTCAACGGTGGAGCCGTTGTTGTGAAAGTGCACGCTGTCAGAAAGCTGTTGCATGAGGAAAACGCCACGCCCACCTACCTGCAACAGGTTTTCCGGAGCGGTCGGATCAGGTACAGCAGAATGATCGAATCCTTCTCCTTCATCCGTTACGCGCACGGCAAGGCAATTGTTATTGCGCCTTAACTGTATCTGTACCGTTTTGGATTCATCATTGCTATTGCCGTGGATAATAGCGTTGTTGACAGCTTCGGTGAGGGTAATCAGAATATTACCATAAATATCCGGGGCTATCTGGTACTGTTCGACCGCACGTTCTACGAAAGACTCTACCAGGGCGATGTTCCTGGTATCAGAGGAAAGTTTCAGCATAATAGGCTCCAAACTCATTGTTACTTCCTGTAATGTAGGTCAAATTTCAGTAAAAAGCAAGTGTACCTGAAAAGCAGGCGGGCTAAAATAGCCTCAGCCTGGCACAATTACCAGACTGAGGCTACAAGTTTAGTCCGTTTTCAGGGTTTTGAAATATTCTTCAACGATAAATTTGTAGTACGGCTTGAGGGAAGGGTTGACTGTTTTATACAGATCGATTTCGGCTTCCCGCTTTTTGATGTACTCCTCGAGCGAAGGGGGCACTTCCCGTTCCTGCTGACTCGCCTGCTCTGCTTTACGTTTCTCCTCGTATTCGCGATCGCGCTCGGCTTTCTCATGCTCAAGCAGGCGGGTAAGGATATCCTGCTGCCGGGTCATCATTTCATTGGACAGTCGCTTGTTGACCAGGTCTTCTTCGATTTTGTCCATTTGGTCCATGATATTCTCAAGCTCGCGGCTGCCTTGGCCCTGCTCCTTCAGTTTTTGCTGTTTTTCTTTCAGGGCTTTGCGAAGGGCAGCCTGCCGGGCAGCCATCTTAGCAAATTCCTTGGCGCCGGGCCCACCTTTGCCTTTGCCCTCCTCCATTTGTTTTTTCATTTGCTCCATCATCTGATTAAGCGACTGCTGCCCCTGACTGATCTTGTCTTTAGGCTTACCGCCCGGACCGCTTCCGCCTGGCTTGTCGCACATCTGATTGCCCGCCATTTGACCAGCCATCTGCTGCTGCATCTGATTCATGACCTCGCTGAGCATAAGGGCCAGGTCGTTCAGGTTTTTCATACTGCGCTGCTGATGATTGGCTGCCTGTGGCTTGTGGCGCTCTTCCAGTTCTTCAAGGCTTTCCTTGAGGTTGCTCTTGATGGCTGTTACCTTCTCTGTTACGAAGGATTCGATTTGGAATACGCGCTTGCTCAGTGCCTGAAGGCTGTCTTCCACCAGACGGAAATCATCCTCCAGCTTAAATTGTTCCTGCACCAGCTCTACGTAGCGCGGGGTATTGATTTCTGCCGCTTCAAACTGATCGATGAGGTCTTCCTGCTCGAAGGACAGCCCCACAATATTTTCCAGCAACTGACGCAGGGCGTCCATGTCCTCCTCCATCTGTTGCATCTGCTGCGACTGCATTTCCATCTGCATGGAGTTGGCCATGTTCTTCATCTTCTCTGAAGCTTTCTTCTGAGATTCTGACGCCTTTTTATTTTGTTTTTGCTCCAGGCTTTCCTGGCTTTGCTCCATGTCCTGCTTAACGTCTTCCATTTCCTGCTCCCGGTCTTCCATTTCCTGAGGAGACTCCATTTCTTCGTTCTTCTTCTGGATATTCTCCATTTTTTCCTGAAGCTTTTCGAAGTCTTTATTGAGCTCCTCCTGCTTTTGCTTCAGCTCTTCCTGTTTGGCTTCCTGCTCTTCAGGGGATTGCTCCGCTTTTTCTTCTTCTGCCTGCTCGGTTTCCTCACTGAGCTTTTCCTGTTCTTCCGCCATTTTGTTGAGCTCGTCAATGGCCTCGTTCATTTCCTGCTCCAGCTCCATTTGCTTGAACAGCTCCAGCATGCGGTCGAGCTCCATTTCCATTTCCTCGTCTGACATTTCCATGTCTTCCATCATCTCCAGCGCTTCATCCTTGTTGAGTTCCTGCATCAGCTCCTCAAGCTGCTTCATGAGCTCTTTCATTTCCTCGCTCATGACGTCTTCCATCATTTCCTGCAGCTTCTCCTGCTTTTCCAGGATTTTTTCATCCTGTTCGCTGTATTCTTCCTGGTTTTTGCGGTTTTCTTCGAAGGCTTTTTTGGCTTCTTCAATTTTCTTTTCCAAGTCTTTCTGGCGTTCCAGGAGCTTTTCCAGTTCCTTGCGCTGCTGCCAGTCCAGTTCTTTTTCCTGCAGGAGTTTCTCCCGCATTTTGCGCATTTCGTCCTGTATCTTTTTGGATTCCTCCAGCGCCTTTTTTAGCTCGTCCTTGATCTTGTTGTCGTTCTGCTCGGCCATTTCCTTGTACTCCTCAACGGTGGGCGTAGCATAGACCATGAGGTTGGTACGTGCAGTTTTGCTGCCGTTAACCCCATCGTTGTCAGCCACTTCAAAGTAGTAGGTGACTTCATCGCCCGGCTCGAGGCCAAGGGTGTTGATATCGAAAACATGATCGTACTGAATCTGCTTACCAGCCGGCTTATCCAGCACAACGGTTTGCAGTTCCCCCTGCTCTCCTTTGGCGGGCTTGATGTGGTAGTTGAACGTCAGGCTGCGCAGCCCGTAGTCATCCGAGGCTTCACCGACAAAGAACAGCACCTTTTGCTGTGTGCTGTCAATAAATTTTTTGGCGGAGATATTAGGGTGCAGGTCCGGTACTACCGAAATAGTGTAAGAAATGGAATCCGCGTTGGGAAGCGCCTTATTCGAGATGTAGAGCTTGTAGCCCTGATCTTCCATCACCCGTTTTTGGTAGGTGAAAAGGTCATCAGAAAAGCGCTTGGCTTCCACCCGGTCATCAGAACCGGTAAACTTAAGGTCGATTGCATCGGTATGCTCTGCATTGAAGACCCAGTCGATGTTGGTACCCTGCGGAACGACAAGGTCACCGATGCTTGACAGCTTTTCATCTTTACGCTGAGTATAGGCCGGAAAGTCCAGCTCAACATCAAAACCCAGTACGTTAGGCTTGCGGAGTACGTTCAGCTCGTAAGGCTTAGACTCCACGCCGCTGGAAAATAGCTGGAATTTTGTGCTTTTCTGTACACTGCTAAAGCGGTACGAGAAGGTATTCGGAGACTCCTTTACAAGCCGGTACTGCACATTGTCCACATCGATAAACACCTCATTCGGCAATTGGTCCCCATCGATTTTCACGGTCAGCGGGTAATCCTCAAACTGCACGACCGATGGCGCTTCTTCCTCCAGGATAAAACTAAAGGGAGCAGGCTTTTCGAACTCCTCATTGTTTTTGATCAGTCGGGTGGTACTGTCGGTAATGAGGTTGGCATTCACAAAAAGGATGATGAGCAGCAGGGCCAACGGAGGCAAGGCATAACGCAGGTACTTGCGGTTCTTCCGCAGATCGATAGCTTTTTTGAAAGGGACCGGTTTGATCTCTTCCGATTTTTGGTTCACACTCGCCATGATGAGCTCGCGGCTACTGCCTGCTTCTGCTTGTGAACGGAGCTGCAGAACATTGAGCAATTTATCCTGTACATTCCCAAAGTGCTGACCGATAATCTGAGCAGCCTGCTCATGCGAAATGACCTGCCCGAGCCGGAAGTAACGGGCCAGCGGCAAAGCCACCCAGAAGCCTACGGCCAGTGCGCTCACTCCGATGAAGGAGAAGAACATCAGCTTGCGCACGCCCGAACTGAAGTAGTAATAATATTCCAGAACACTGATAGCCAGGAACAGGAACAAAATCAGCCCCACGCTATACAGCGCGCCCCTGATCAGTTGATTGATATAGTACTTGCGGATAAACTGGTCCAGCTTTTCGATGAGCAGCTGATAATTGTCTTGCGTTGCCATGTTGCTTTTTTCCTCAAAAATCTAATCGTGAACAGACCCACTAATAACGAGCCCAGTGCCTTAAAAGATTGGCAAACAGCCTGCTTTAACAGACTTTTACTTGCCAGAAGGGTTGCTTTTAAGTAAAAATACGCTGGTCTTAAGGGGATGATGATGCGTGCAAGTGAATGATTAGGGCCCCGGCGTGCCGGGGCCCTAATCAAACGTGGGTAAAATAAGCTGCTTTTACCGAAAAGTCAAGAGAGCAGAACATCAGGGTTTGATATCTGACAACATCTGATTGTAAAAAGAAAGCAGCTGTGGGTTTTTCTCGCTGGCTTTTATGGTCTTGAGCCTTTCCAGCAGTACTTCGGCGTAAGCCTGCTGCTCCTTATCTTCCGCCTGCCCGAAGGCTTTCCGCATTTCGTTCAGCCCGCGGGTAGCCCCAAATTTAAGCCAGGGGGAAGTGCTTTCTCCAAGCGCGAAGGAATTCAGGTGATCCGCGACAGTTTTGGAGGTTTCCATGTCACTGTTGACAGCCAACTCCACATAGGCATCCACAAAATAGATAGCAGAAAATCCACTAACTTCAGTCAGGTTCTTTTTGAAGAACGGCAAGTATTCGGCATCGCCGGTGCTGGCGTACAATTCTCCGACCGCCAGCAGGATATCGCTGGAAGAGTGCTGTTCCAGGTCATCCGCAATTTCAAGGGCGGCTTCCGGATCGAGCACCGTAAGGTACTGAAGCGCGGCCCCAATCACACTGTAGGCGGAGTCTTGCTGAATGGCCTGTTGAGCAAGGCTGACCGCACTTGCATCTTCCAGCTCGGCCAACATAGAGAAGGCCATAGCACGGACCTCAGAATGGGGGTCTTCACTGCCCATTTTGGAAAGCATAGCACCTGCATCAGCAGCCGCTTCCGGTGAGAGGTTTTGCATGGCGGCTACCCGGATGGCCCAAAACGGGTCTTCGAGTGCAGCGGTCATGACTTGCTGTGCCTCAGGGCTCTGCTCGCCTCGTAGTTCAAGCACGGCCTCGTAGCGGTCCAGGAACAGCGGGGCATTTTTGTACTGAAATAAGTATTGTGCTGAAGTTTTATTGTCCTGCATCTCTGCCAGCAGCACCCGGTCCGCATCAAACTGCATCAAAGCGGGTGCTTCTTCCAGTTCGAAAGTAAATGTTTGGCTACGCTCGTTCACCATAACTTCGTGGCGTACCTTTTCGCCATTGGCTTTGTAGATATCAATGGCGGCAGGCAGCTGGAAAATGGCAGGCATAATTTCCGGATTTTGGGTTTGCTCTACCGTGATATTTGCCTGCCCGGTCGCTTCATTAAAATCATAAGTCACAGACAGCTCCGGATGCCCCTGCTCGAAGTACCATTGATTGAAGAACCAGTTGAGGTCTTCGCCGGTCACTTCCTCAAAGGCCAACCGGAGGTTGTGGGCTTCCACTGCGGTGTATGCGTTATCCGTCAGGTAGAGGTTGAGGGCGGCGAAGAAGGCATCATCGCCTACGTAGTTGCGCAGCATATGCAACACCGAGCCACCTTTGTTGTAGCTGTGGGCATCAAACATATCCTCCTTGTCTTCATACCCGAAGTGGATGAGTGGGTGGAGATTACCTTGGGCTGAGCTCAGATAACCTGACCATTCGCCCAACAGATGGTGGTCGGCATAGTCCCGCCCGTATTTGTGCTCAAACCAGAGGTACTCGCTGTAATTGGCAAACCCCTCGTTCATAGTCAGGTTAGACCAGCTCTCGGTGGTCACCAGGTCACCAAACCAGTGGTGGAAAAGCTCGTGCGCAACGATACGGTCATTGCCATTATCGATGAGCTCGCGTTTGTGGCGCTGTACGAAGTCACCGAATATGACAGCAGTGGTGTTCTCCATAGCTCCGGAAACATAGTCGCGCACCACCACCTGTGCATACTTTTGCCAGGGGTATTTTACGCCCAGCTTATCCGAAAAGAAGGAAAGCATTTCCTTGGTGTGGGCAAAAATGGCTTCGGCATCCGCTTCATATTCAGGTTCAACGTAGTAGGTCACCGGCTTGCCTTCCCAGGTGTCTTCCACCACAGCAAACTCCCCAATGGCCAGCATAAAAAGGTAGGGCGCATGTGGCTGATCCATCACCCAGTGCCAGGTTTTCATACCTGCTTCTTCCTCCACACTTTCGAGTACACCGTTAGACAACACCTCGTATTGTTCTTCAACAATCACGTACATTTCCTGCGTGGTCCGCTCATTAGGCTTATCAATGGTTGGGAACCAGCGGGAGTTGTGCTCGGTCTCTCCCTGTGTCCAGATTTGAGTAGGCTTGTCCGGGTCTTCATCCCGGGGGTCAATAAAAAACAGCCCTTTGTCGGAGGTAATGGCAGAACTGCCGCCGGACGCTGCCGGCGTAGCCACGTATTTGATCTCCAGGGTATAAGATGCACCTTTTTTATAAGTCTTTCCCAGGTTGATTTTCACCTGCCGCCCATCGTAGTCATATTCCAGGTTACTGTCGCTGTCTTTCAACCGGATGTATTCGAATTCAAAGCCTTTGGCATCAAGGGTGACCTCATCAGAAGGGTAGAAATAGGGAGACAGCGTGAGTGTAGCTACGCCCAGGACCTGTTCTGCTTCCCAGTCAAACTGCAGATCGAGAATGGTATGCATCAAATCGTGCGTACGGGTATGGCTGGCCCGGTAGGTTGGCAGGGTGAAATTTTCCGGCTCCGGGTCACGGGATGCAGAGACGAACATGGTATCCAGTTGCCGGAACTCTGTCTCCATTACAGGTTCCTCAGCAGGCTGCACTACTTTCTGCTGGCTGCCGCAGCTACCCAACAGCAATAGCGCGCTACCAATCATTAACGTTCTTAGAATAGACATGTATGGTTATGTTTTACAATACAAATAGATACACCGTGCTGAAATACAACAGCAATGTATTCGCTTCCTGTAAAGATAAAGGAATCAGAAGTTAACAGCACTTAAGTAACCCTGTAACGTAAAAATTGGCAAGATAGTCTCCCTGTTTATAAATCGCGCGACCAGCGGTTAAGCGTTTTCTTTAGCCGCTACTTCTGACAAAAAGCCCTCCAGGTGCTTATTGAAAACCTCCGGGTACTCCATCATTGGTGCATGCCCGCATTTTTCTAAAAAGACCAGGCGGGAGTTCTCGATCAGCTCATTGAATTTTTCACCTACAAATGCCGGTGTAATATTGTCATCTCTACCCCACACCAACAGAGTCGGCGCTTCAATCTGATGGAGTTTGTCCCCCAGGTTATGGCGCACGGCTGACTTGGCAGTGGCGATCACACGAATGGCTTTGTTGCGGTCATTGACAATATCGAAAACCTCATCCACCAGTTCTTTTGTGGCTACTTCAGGGCGATAGAAAGTCGCTTCTGTTTTAGTTTTGATAAAGTCGTAATCACCGCGCTTGGGGAAGCTCGTCCCCATCGCACTTTCAAACAAGCCTGAACTACCGGTAAGGATAATTGAACTGATCTTATCCGGCTGAGCCAGCGCATACAGCAGTGAGATGTGCCCACCCAGCGAGTTGCCGAGCACGTTCACCTTTTCGTATTCTTTGTAGTTTACGAAGTCCACCACATAATCGACGAGCCCGGTAACGGATACTTTCCGGATGGGAAGTTCAAAAATAGGGAGTATGGGCACAACTACATTGTGCGTTTGCTTAAAGTGCTCAATGATGCCCTCGAAGTTGCTTAGCGCGCCAAAAAGCCCATGCAATAACAGAAGGTTAGGCCCCTCACCCTGGGTCTCAATGTATTTAAATTTACCTTCTTCCTTAATCCGGTGTTCCATTTAACTATTTCTGGTTAGGCAGTAATATAGGCACAAAAATAGGTAATTACAGAAAAATAGTCTTTTTTTGAGCCCTGAGGTATATCATGCAATAATACTTGGCAAAAACAAAAGGGCAAATTCTTGTGGCTTAACGCCAAATAAGCAAACAAACAGCCCGGCATGACGTTCCACATTTGAATTTATATGGTCAACCCGGTAATTTTCTAACCCCTTCAGCAATTATTCCAGCCCCTGTCACCAATCAAATCGTAGTATTTGTAAAATATTACAAGCTTTTTTTACCTTTGAGCCATGTAATTCGTCCATTGAGCGGGCAAACGTTAAAACCAATATAATTCACTAATCAAACCAAACGAACATGCGTCTGATAGTAAAATTACTGATCTTCACACTTGCCATTGGCGCGCTGCAGTCTTGCGTTTCTAAAAAGAAATATGACGAGCTGGCAGCTGCTAAGGAGGCTACTGATCAAGCACTCGCTGAAACTCAGGCTAACCTGAAGACCCTCGAGGAGGAAAAAGCAGCACTTCAGGAAGAGTTTGAAGCTACAAAAGCAGAAATGGAAGGCAAAATTTCTGACATGGAAGGCAAAATGGCAAACATGGAAAGCCAGATGTCTAAAGTGCAGGAGAAGCTGAACATGACTGAGAAAGAACTGAATGCCATCAAGGAAGAAATCGACGGTATCTTCGGTGCTTATGTGGATTCTGGTCTGAAAATGGAAGAGCGTGACGGCAACCTGTACGTTGTAACTTCTGAGGCTATTTCTTATCGTAGCGGTTCTACCGCACTGAGCGCTGATGAGCGTGGTGCACTGGAAGAGCTTGCGATGACGCTGAAGGAAAACCCTGAGCTGAAAATGATGGTAGTAGGCCACACTGACGACGAAAAGATGATCGAAGGTGCTGCTTACCGTGACAACTGGGACCTGAGCGTTGCTCGTGCCAGCCGCGTTGTACGCTACCTCATTAGCAAAGGTGCTAATCCTGATCAGCTGACCATCGCTGGTGCAGGGGAGTATGAGCCAGTAGGTGACAACGAAACTGCTGAAGGCCGTGCTGAAAACCGCCGCACCGTAATCCAGCCAAACGCAAAGCTGGGTGGTCTGATGAAAGCGGGTAACTAATCCGTACTTTCTAAAAGCCTTAAAGTAAAAAACGAAGCCGGTAGTGTCCTTTTGGGAACCTACCGGCTTTGTTATTTTGCGCTCTTCCCGTCTTAATTTCTCATCACGATATCATTTCGCCGAAAGCTCACCAGGCCGGTAAAAATACCCAGCGCATTAGCCGTGCCCTCCAGGTTGGAGATCACCGGGCTGGGCTGCCCGAAAGGGTTGCCATTTGCCGCCGCTGCCCCGTCAACGCTCTCCAGAAAAGTAGCGTAGTCTTCGGAAATGTGGTAAAGCGTGGTGATCAGGGTATCTCCTACCTTATAGTTAAATCCAGTACCAAACGCGATGGTACTGTCTTCCACCAGCCGGTCATCGGTAACAAAATCCTGCTCCGGCAGGCTATCCAGTGAATTGAGCTGCAACATGCGCCGGTAAAAATTGTCCGTATTCGGATTATCGGTAAAGTAAGTCAGCGCCCGGGCCAAAGTATCGCCGGGATTACCCGTTTCCGGAAACTCGATCACCACACTGTCAATTTCCACCTGTGGCAGCAACCGGGTCTCAGCCATGATAGTCTCCCCGTTGGGCAAAGTGATATTCAACTCAAAGGGCAAATCGCTCTCGGTGGGCACCAAGTCGTTAGAACCCGCAGCGTAGTTGTAAATCTTCTGAGTGGTGGGATCAAACAGCAGCGTATTTTCCAGTTGATAGGTCACTCCATCGTGGGTAATACTCACCTCTGCACTGTCCAGCAACAACTCATCTAGCAAATTGTCCAGCGAAGGCAAAGGAGCAAAGTAGCCCGCACTTCGCGTGAGGAGCAGGCGATAACGTTCTCCGGGTTCCACATAAGCCTCAAGCACAGGCCGGACCTCATAGTCGGGCAGGTTGATCTCTACTTCCTGCTCCAGGTTGCAGGCACTTAGGGCAATCAGCCCCATCAATAGTTTAAGATGCAATTTATTCATAGCACTAAAGATGATTGGTCGGGTGATGATTAAAATTTAAAATTCCAGGTCAGTGAAGGCAGGATCGGGAACAGGGACACCTGATTGGCCGCAATCCGGTTCGGAATGTCGATCCCGCCGGTGTTGGACTCCTCCCCTTCAAACTCTGGTTCGAAGAAGATGAAAAAGGCATTGCGGCGGTCGTACGCATTGACTACACTAAGCGTGAGGTCGCTTTCTCCCCATTTTGGGAAAAACTTATAGACCAGCCCGAGGTCCAGGCGATGATAAGCCGGGAGGCGATAATTGTTCCGCTCCCGGTAATCGGGCACCACCGCTTCAAACCCAGCCCCGGGCACATCCTGAAACGTAAACCGCCCCGGAGGCAGCCATGTCAGATCGCCCGATCCGTAGACGAAGGTTGCGGAAGCCGTCCAGCGTTTGCTCAATTCATATAATGCGACCACGGAAATATCATGCCGGCGGTCGTAAATCGGGTTGAAAGGGCCAAAGCCTTCTGATTCCTGTGCGAAGCGGCCGCCAGGGTCCAGGGTTTCGAAGTTTTGCAGGCGGGTAAGCGCAAGGGTGTAACCAATCCAGCCAGTGAGCCGCCCTTCTTTCTTTTCTATGCTAAATTCCATGCCGTAGGCGCGACCCTCTCCTACTGCAAATTCGTCCTCCAGTTCATCGTTGACAAAAATCTGCGCGCCATCCACAAACTGCAGCTGATTGTCCAGCCATTTATAGTACAGCTCGAAATTCAGAAAATACTTACTGCCCAGCAGATAGGATGCCCCTGTTGCCACCTGATCAGAACGTTGTGGCTGTACGCGCTGAGTGGAAGGGTACCAGATATCGGTAGGCAGAGCTACTCCGGCATTTGCAATCAGGTGCAGGTACTGATACATTCGGGCGTAGCTCGACTTCAGCGCCCAGCGGTCTGAGAGTTTATACCGGGCAGCGACCCGGGGCTCCAGCCCCACGTACGTTTTGCCGTCATTGTTAAATCCGGAAAACCGAAGCCCGGCATTGACACTCAGGGCATCGGAAAGCTCCATTTCGTCAGAAACGTAGGCCCCAAATTCCACGCCCTGAAATTTCTGCCCTGCCGAAAAGCTGACCAATCCGTCATCACTACCGGCTTGCAATCGGCCTACTGTAAAGGTGTGGTGCGTTGCCATCGCGCCAAAGCGTATGGTGTGCTGATTATTGGCAGCATAGAAGAAGTCCGTTTTCAGGTTCGCATCCGCAATATTGGAGCCCAACCCAAAGGAAAAGCCGGTGATCTCGTTATTGATATTATACTGGTAATCCGAATACGTGAAAGTCGTATTGGCAAATAACCTGGGGTTAAAGACGTGGTTCCAGCGTGCCGTGCCTGTAGCATTTCCCCAATCAAAGTCAAAATTGAAAAAGTCACTGCTAAAGCCAAAAACGTCCCGCCCAAAATAGCCGCTCAGGAAAAGACGGTCCTTGTCGCTGAGCTGGAAGTTAACTTTCGCGTTCAGATCGTAGAAGTAATAGTCCGGGATGGGTGAAAAATCTTCGTTGTCTTCATTCGCCCGGTTGACCTGCCGCGTCAGCAGATCCACATAAGTACGCCTGCCGGAAACGATAAAGCTGGATTTATCTTTTTGAATGGGCCCTTCCAGGGTCAGACGGGAAGAGATGAGCCCCAGTCCTCCGGAACCGGCAAATTTCTGATTGTTGCCATCCTTCAATTTGACATCAATGACAGAAGAAAGGCGGCCACCGTATTCTGCCGGGAAGCCGCCCTTATAGATTTTGAGGTCCTTGACTGCATCCGTATTGAAGGTGCTGAAAAAGCCGAAGAGGTGGTTGGCATTGTACACCACCGCCTCATCGAGCACAATGAGGTTTTGATCCTGCGCCCCGCCCCGCACAAACAGCCCGGTACGCCCTTCGCTGCCCGAGGGGATCCCCGGCTTCAGTTGGATCGTTTTTAGGATATCGCTCTCGCCGAGTAGCACCGGTACCAGTTTGGCCTCCCGCGTGGTAATTGCTTCCACGCTCATTTCCGTGGAGTTGATTTGCTCCTGGAAAGAGTTGGCTTTGACTACCACCTCATCCAGCTGTACCCCCGTGGTCAGGTTGATATTAAAGGTGGTATCCTGCAGGGGCAGCAGGCTAAAAGTCTGAGACTGAAAGCCCACATAGCTGAAAACGACTTTCAGGGTATCTCCCGTGGGTACAGAGAGGGAATAGAAACCGTAAGCATTGGAAGAAGTGCCGAGGCCAAGCTCCGGTACTGCAACGGTAGCGCCGATGAGGTCTTCCCCATTCTCTCCATCCTTGATGGTGCCACTTATGGTGACATTCTGTGCCTGTATAAAAAGGGTAAAGAGTAGCCCCGAAAACAGGAGTAGCAATCGTATCATGAAAAAACAATTGTGTAGTTGAAGGTGCAAATGTACGAGCGCGCCAGCGATTGACTTGATTTAATCAACCAACGGAGGTTTAAAACCGGCCATCGCATCATTTTGCTCAACTAAGTAATCCGGTAAGGGCTACCAATTGTTTTGAAGATTACGATAATTTTTGTGCGGGGAGCGACAGCTGTTAATCTTCATCCTCATTCAGCACCTCATCTTCCCCATCGATATCGGCTGGCTTTTGCAGGTCCTTCATCGCATTTTCGTGCAATTCCAGGTACTGTTTCCGGTTGCGGGCAATGTCTATCGCATCATAGACGGCCTGCCGGAAAGAGGCCGGATCGGCTTCGTCTTTGCCTGCAAGGTCGTAAGCCGTACCGTGGTCCGGGGAAGTCCGGATGTGCGTAAGGCCAGCAGTGTAGTTCACCCCTTTACCAAAGGAAAGGGCTTTGAATGGTGTCAGCCCCTGATCGTGGTACATGGCCAGTATACCATCAAATTTGGTGTGGTGGCCGGCACCAAAAAAGCCGTCTGCCGGGAATGGCCCCAGCACCATCATGCCTTTCTTCTTGAGCTCTACGATCGCAGGGCGAATGAAAGTCTCTTCTTCAGAACCGATGACGCCCCCGTCACTTGCGTGCGGGTTGAGGCCCAATACAGCAATTGTCGGGCGCTCTATACCAAAGTCCACGCGAAGGGACTCCTCCATTACCTCCACTTTGCGTTTGACCACATTCTTATCGATGGCATCTGCCACATCTCGTAGCGGCAGGTGGTTGGTCGCTAAGCCAATGCGGAGGCCATCGTTGATCATCAGCATGAGGTGCTCGCCCCGGTCGAGTTCGCGCGCCAGGTATTCGGTATGCCCCGGGAAGGGGAACTGTGCGAGCTTCATCGCTTCCTTGTTGATCGGAGCAGTGACGAGTGCATCAATTTCCCCAGCTTTTAAGGCTTGAACAGCGGCTTCAAGGGAGCGGCCAGCGTACTGCCCGCCCAGTTCTGTGGCTTTGCCCAGAGTGATGTTGACGTTTTCGTTCCAACAGTTCACTACATTGAGCTTCCCCTCCTGTGGCCGGTCGCCCGGGCGGAGGGCATGAAACTCGATATTGCCTTCAATGATGTTCTTATGGTAGGAAACGACCTTGGAAGATCCGTACACCATTGGAGTGCACTGTTTGAACATTTGCCCATTGAGAAAAGTCTTCAGGATTACTTCCAGTCCGATGCCATTGATATCGCCTATACTCAGGCCTATTTTAAGTTTGCTCATTCCTGCAGTTGTGATTTATCCGTGCTGTCTTCGCTCTTCCGCTTCATCGTCGTACCTTTAGGCACAACAGCACAGCGGTGAGGGATTCACTGAGTAGTTTGACGGAAATAAATGATGCAATTTTCTTTTAGGATTCACTAATATTTTCACACAACCTCCCTCTGTCCTGTTGCTTAGAAAATTTTAGCAAATCAAAATTGCATCATTTATTTTTGCTCCGTCCTCAAAATGCAAAAATATAAATTTTATTCACCAATAGCAGCCCTCATTTGAAAGCGAAGAAATCCTACGGCCAACACTTCCTCAACAGCGAGTCTATCGCGGAGCGCATTGCACTAAGCCTGCAGCTGGGTGGCGAAGCGTATAACAAACTGCTGGAAGTGGGCCCGGGGCGGGGCATGCTGACCAAGTACCTGCTGCAGCGCCCGGAGCAGCTTATTGTGGTGGAAGCCGACCGCGACATGGTCCTGTACCTCCATAAACACTACCCGGAACTTAAAGGGCATATTGTAGAGGGCAATTTCCTTCGGGCAGACCTGCCAGCCCTGCAGCAAGAGGATGCGTTTGGGTTGATCGGTAACTTCCCGTACAATATTTCTTCCCAGATCTTATTCAAAATGATCGACAACCGGTCCTACATCCCGGAAATGGTGGGTATGTTCCAAAAGGAAGTGGCCGAACGGGTCGTGGCCGGGCCAGGCAGCAAAACCTATGGCGTGATCAGTGTGCTTGTGCAGGCTTACTACGAAGGCGAGTACCTCTTCTCTGTAGGTAAAGGGAGTTTCACCCCCCCTCCTAAAGTTGAATCTGCAGTGATCCACCTTACCCGCAAAGCGGATCAGGACCTGGGCTGCAATGAGCGCACCTTTCGGATTGTGGTCAAACAGGCATTCAGCCAGCGCCGGAAAATGCTGCGCAACACCATGAAAAGCCTGCTCAAAGGGTCGCCCCTGTTACAGGAGCCTTTGTTTAGTGAGCGCCCGGAGCAATTGGGGCTGGACGATTTTATACAGCTCGCCAAATGGGTGGAAGACTGGCAAAATGCCTAACCCTTTGCAATCCAGTACCAGCAAGGGGTAAAGAGATAAAAGACTAGCAATTAATTCAGCCCGGTCGTACCAGGATTGAACTTTCCGGGCAAAAAAATGATTGACAAGCAAAACAGAACTATAATATGAGCCTTGAAAAGACCATCATGACGGACCTCAAGAACGCCATGAAAGCCAAAGACCAGGCTGCCCTGCGCGGCATCCGGGCCATCAAATCTGCCATCCTGCTGGAAAAGACCAGTGGCTCCGGCAAGGAAATCACAGAAGCAGATGAAATCAAGATGCTGCAAAAACTCGTCAAGCAGCGCAAGGATTCCGAGCAAATCTACCTAAAGGAAGGCCGGGAAGACCTCGCCGCCAAGGAAGCCGAAGAAATTGAAGTCATTCAGCGCTACCTGCCTGAGCAAATGTCAGACGAGGAGCTGGAAAAAGAAGTCAAAGCCATTGTGGAGGAAGTAGGCGCCACGTCTATGAAGGACATGGGCAAAGTCATGGGGCTGGCTTCTCAGCGCTTTGCAGGCCGGGCAGAGGGCAAGGCTATTTCTGCTAAAGTGAAAGCTATTTTGGGGTAAGCCTCGTGTCGATTAATATCGTAAAATCCCCCATTCAGACAAGTGCGCTGAATGGGGGATTTCTAATGTAAAAAAGAGTCTGAAATCAGGCATTTACTTTTCCACAAACTTTTCCACATTTGTTAATTGCTGGTTTTCAGCACTTGATAATCTACAAATAAAACGATGCTTAAAAATATCAATGCGCCGGCCTGATGATACACGCCGAGACCGACCGGAACGGTGCCCACGCAATTGATCAAAGTAAAGATACCGAGGCCTACTTGTATTATCAACATACTTACCAACAGGTATAAACCAGTACGGAAATGCGCCGTGGTTTGTGCTTTCAATCCGCGGTAGGCAAACCACAAAACCAGCGCTGTCAGTACATATGCCGTTGTCCGGTGTAAAATTTGTACTAAAGCCGGCATAAAGAGCGTGGCATCGTAATCCACAAAGTTTTCCACAGTCCAGTTGGAAGCGGCGAGCAAAACCTCTGGCACCGCCACGCCATTCATATCAGGCCAGGTCGGGAAATAGAGCCCGGCTTTCATACCCGACATAATGCCGCCCAGGATGATCTGCACCGCGGCAAGGGCTGTGATGGCGACTGCCCCCTTTTTCAACATTTTATTGTGGATTACTTCCGGATCGGGCTGTATGACCTTTAAAGTGGTCCAAAATAAATAGCTGAACAGGATCAGCGCCAGCGACAAATGCATGGTCAGTTTGTACGCATTGACCCAGGGACGGTCTATAAGCCCGCTGGCGACCATAATCCAGCCGAAAGAGGCCACAAGCGTGGCCAGCAGGAAGACAACGCCCAGGCGTTTTAAAAGCGGTTTGTCGACCATGCCGCGCGCCACAAAGAATCCTAGAGGTATAATAAAGACGAAGCCCATGAGCCGCGCCCACAACCGGTGGATATACTCCCAGAAGTAAATGAACTTAAAGTCGCTCATCGACATCCCTTCATTGATCTTCTGGTACTGCGGGGTGGCGCGGTATTCTGCAAACTCTGCTTCCCAGGCGGCTTCATTCATAGGCGGCAGGGTGCCGGTGACAATTTCCCATTTGGTGATGGACAGGCCGGAGCCAGTCAGGCGGGTGATACCGCCCACGACCACCTGCACGAAGATCATGAACAGCCCGATGCATAGCCAAACCTTTACCGCTGTAGGGTAACCTTTGGTGGTGCCGGGGGAAGTACGCCGGGATGAAGGCGGTGTTGTTACTGCTTCCATTTTCTATTGCTTTATAAAGTAGAGCACTGCGCTCCAAATCGTATTTTCAAATGGGGAACAAATATACATCCAATTGTTTGGCCATGCAGAAGTAAACTAAATGGAAGCTGATCCCCTTTAATAGTTTTTATTATCAATTTTTTTAATCTCTCTTATTATCATCAGTCGTGTGGAAAGGTGGATAAAAATCAATGTAAATTTTAGGTTAATCCATTGTTAACACCAGGCCTGTAAAGTTTACACTTGTTTTGCACATCGCTTACTGCTGAGCTATCAGGATTTTAGGCCACTTGTCCACAACCTGTTCAAAAGGACAGGCCTCAGTAACTTTTATTTCCACACCCCCTTCAGCGGCCTTATTGAAATGTCGAAAACAGATGTGGATATCCCCAAAGCTCCTTTGATATAACGTAAAATTACATATGGCAAATAGCCATTCTTGGCCAGTGTGGGCCATTGGGGTGGTTACTAAGGCCACGGCCCACAATTGATGTGGAAAAGCGTTTTTGTGAACCCTTGGTTTTCTTACCTTTAGGCGGGGCCTGAAAAGCAGGTGTGGAAAACCCTGGAAACAAGGCGGCCCAACGCTGTGTTCCAATAATAATGCCTTGTCCAACGATCTGAAATAGCATAACCGTGTGAGCAGTCGTGGATAAAGCCGGAACACCCTGATTAAGCGTTTTTTACAGCCCCATGCTCCAACCCCATAGCCAACAAAAAGATGCAAACATGTGCGGACGTTTCTCATTTGTGACCTCTCCCGAGAAGCTCAGGCAGCAGCTGGGCGATATTGAGACCGGGCAAAACCTAAAGCTTAGCTTTAACGTAGCCCCAACGCAGCATTCATACGTTTTAACTAATGAGCAGCCTGGCCAACTCAACTACTACCGCTGGGGCCTTATTCCGCATTGGGCAAAGGACAGCAAAAATGCATCTAAGCTGATTAACGCGCGCATGGAGGGCATTGGCGCCAAGCCTTCCTTCCGGGTGCCCATCCGCAAGCGGCGCTGCCTGGTCATTGCGGATAGTTTCTACGAATGGCGTACCGAGGGTAAACAGAAAACGCCCTTCCGTATACTGCCTAAAGATGATAGCCTGCTTGTAATGGCTGGGATATGGGACATCTGGCACGATGGCGACTATCCTGTTAAGACCTTTTCCATCCTTACGGCGCCTCCTAATGCCGAAGTTGCGCCCGTTCACAACCGCATGCCCCTGGTCCTGCCCAAGCCCAAGGATCAGCAGCGCTGGATTTCCGACCTGAGCGTAGAGGAGGTGATGGATATGCTGCAGCCGCCACCGGATGGCCTGCTCAAAAAATATCAGGTATCCGACCGCGTGAACAACGTGCGCAATAATACGCCCGACCTGCATGAGAAGGTTGGGGAACAGGGGCGGTTATTTTAGCGCTTGACCACACACCAATTCAGAACTATCAGTAAGTTAGCCTGTTCAACCACAAACTTGACTTTACTATGCGAATTATTCTGCAACGTGTTAGCGAAGCATCTGTAACGGTAGACGAGAAGATCGTCGGTAAGATTGGTCCAGGGCTGCTCCTGTTTGTGGGCATTGAGGACGAGGATACGGACGAAGACCTGGAGTGGCTCGCCGGTAAGATTGCCAAAATGCGCATCTTCAGCGATGCGGAAGGCAAGATGAACCACTCGGTCAAAGACGTGGACGGCGATATTTTGGCAGTCAGCCAGTTTACCCTGCATGCCAGCGTGAAGAAAGGCAATCGCCCTTCCTTTATGGGAGCGGCACGCCCGGAATATGCCATTCCGATGTATGAGAAGTTTATCAAAATACTGGAAATCACTTCCGGCCGTACGGTGGAGACAGGTGAGTTTGGCGCAGATATGAAGGTGCGCCTGCTCAATGATGGGCCGGTTACCATTTTCTTAGACAGCAAAAACCCTGAATAGCCCTATGCCACAAGAACTGACCCTGCGCGAAGCCCAGGCCACTGTAGACGACTGGATCAAGACCATCGGCGTGCGTTACTACAACGAGCTGACCAATACCGCTGTGCTTATGGAAGAAGTGGGCGAAATGGCCCGGCTGATGGCCCGGTTATACGGCGAACAAAGCTTCAAGCGCCCGGAGGATGCCGAGGCTGCCCCGCAACAACTGGCAGATGAAATGGCGGATGTCCTCTTTGTACTGATCTGCCTTGCGAATCAGACCGGCGTGGACCTCACCGAAGCGCTACACCAGAACCTCGCAAAAAAGACGAAACGAGATGCCGACCGGCACGCGAATAATGAGAAGCTGAGATAAGTGCGTTACTGCTTATCAGGGATCGTAAAGTAAAAGGTGCTGCCCGCTCCGGGTGTAGATTCCACCCAGATATCGCCGTTGTGGAGGTCCACAATTTTTTTGCAGTTGGCCAGCCCGATGCCCGTACCTTCGTAGTCCTGCCGGCTGTGCAGGCGGCTAAAGATTTCGAATATACGTTCCTGATGCTCTTTCGGGATGCCTATGCCATTATCTTTGACTTCAAACAGCCATGCTTTTTCCCGGCGCCGGGCGTTAATTTCTACCTCAGGTATATGGCCTTGCTTCCTGAATTTGATCGCGTTGCTGATCAGGTTCTGGAAAAGCTGCCGGAGTTCCATTGGAAACCCCTGTATGGTAGGCAGATCGGCATATTTTACCACCGCCCCGGACTCCCGGAGTATGGTATCAAAGTCTGAGAGGATTTCTTCTACTATAGCCTGGCAGCTGACCATTTCCTGAGTGCGGTTCCTGCCCAGGCGGCTGAATTCAAGAAGGCCGTCAATGAGTTTGCTCATCCGGACACTACCATCGGTGATAAACTTCAGGTATTCTTTGGCATTATCGTCCAGATGGCTCTGATATTGCCGCAGGAGTAGCCGGCTAAAGCTGCCGATGGTACGTAGAGGTTCTTTCAGGTCATGGGAGGCAATGAAGGCAAAGTTTTCTACTTCGTTGTACTTGTCTTTGAGTGCCCGGTGCTGATCCTTGATGTGTTCCATTTCTTTTTGTTCGGAAACATCAAGGACAATGCCGTACCAGGCAATTACACCATTGGCTTCCTGCTCGGGGCGCATATCAATACGGTGCCATCGGATAATGTCTTCCGTGGTTCGGACCCTATACTCCATGTAAAACTTGGATAGCTTTTCCGATGAAGTCAGGAGGTTGTGGTAAAAAGCACTCAGGTCCTCGTGGTAGATATGGAATAGCAGCTCTTCGAGGTTATTATGTACCTGCTCGATGTTCAAATTAGGAATGAGCCTGCGGGCGCCTTCACTTAGAAAAGGCACAGAAAACTTGCCCTCAGGCGTCATCTGTAATTTCAGGATTGCACCTGGCACATTTTGGGTGAGCTTTTGGAGTTCCTGTTTGCTGTTGATCAGTTTGACCCGCTCCTCTGTATAGGTGAGTATATTGACCAGTACCTGAGCAGAGAGGCGGAGAAACTCCATTTCCTGCTTGTTATAAACGTGGTAGTCTTTTACAGAATCAAAGCCAACGAAACCGGTGCATCGGTCGCCCTGATACATAGGGACTGCCAGCAGGCTTTTTATGCCCTGGGGCTCCAGGACTTCACGAAGCATATTCTGAGGCAGCTCCTGTACATTTGGGATATGCATGACCTCATTGTTAAGGTGTGCGGTCAGCCAGTCCGGGAAAAAGCTCATAGGGACATCCTGTAGGTTGTCAATTTCAGGTTCGATGCCCTCGGCGCACCACTCGTAGGTATTGCTGGTGGTTTGCTTTTTGAAGTCGTAGTCAAAAATATAGACCCGGTCTGCGTTGACAAAGCGCCCGATGGTGCCCAGCGCCTGATTGATGGTCACATCGGCGTCTTCCAGTGGCTGGCTGATGTGTTGTGTGGAAATTTTGCGCAGGGCTTCCTGCATTTGGAGTTGCGCCCGCAGAGCCGCTTCGGCTTCTTTACGATCCGTAATATCGCTTACAAAGACGTACCATTCCACACTGCCGTCCTCATTTTTATGCGGCTGAGCAGTTGTGCTGATCCACTTCATGCCGGAGGGGGTGATCAGTCGCCATTCAAGTTGAAAGGGGGTGAGGTCATCAGCTGAGCGTTGTATGGCTGTTTCCAGCATAACCGTGTCTTCAGGATGAACGGCTTTCCAAATGCCTTCGGTGTTTTTAATGATCTCAGTTTCTCCCGGAATGCCAAACCAGGCTTTTATCTCCGGGCTGAGAAAGGAAAACTCATCGCTGCCATCGGGGTAGAGCCGGTATTTGTAAGATGCCCCGGGCAAATTGGGCAGCAGATGGCTAAGGAAATCGTGCGGCAACTGTTGGTCTTTCCCTTCCGGAACAGCACCCAGATACCGGTGCCCGCCGAGCATTCGCGTACCAAGCCCCTGTTGGTTTTTCAGCACGACACCAAAGCAGCGCATTTTAACCCAGTACCCTTTGTAGTGCCGGTAGCGGACATCTCTTGCAAATTTATAAACAGGGTCTTTCAGCGCTTGTGCTGCATCTGCCAGTACAGTGGGAAGGTCATCGGGGTGGACAAGCTGCTGCCAGGAAGCAGGGGTATGTTCCATGGATTCCGGCGGGTACCCTAAGGTGCGCCAAAATTGGGCATTCATCCATTCTTCTTCCGGTCGCTCCAGGTCCCAGTACCAAATGCCATCTGCTGCCGCTTGCTCAATGAATTGGAATAGCTCAGGGGTATCTGAAAAGTAAGACAGTAGCTCTGTCTCTAAATAATAGCTTTCTCGAGGCATATTTGTAATGGTACAATCAAAGTAAGCAACCGTAAATATAATAAATCCCAGGGTGAAACCCCAATCTATAAAGTGATTTCAAGTCCGTTATTAAGCACGTACATGGTGTTTGGGACCGGTATCGGCGGGCGCTCGTCATACATCAGCTGGAAATAGGTCCGAAACGCCAGTTTTTCACTGATTTTGAAGGTTAAACTTGTTTCGGAGGAGATCCGGAAGTCGCCAAAGTCAGCCAGATTGGGCTGGAAATAGGTGACGTGATTGATGTTGAAGGTCTCTGTGATTTGAAAACCACCGGACAAGTAGGTGCTCAGGCGGTGGTCATACAGGAAGACATTCACGCTCCTCTCTTCCGGCACTTCAAAAACATCCGTGGAGGCTTCGTGCTCATACATATACAGTAGCCCAAAGAACAACTGACTGCTATCCGTGCGCAGCAGTTTCACCCTGGGGCCGGTACCGGTCAGCACCCTTGCATCAATTTGCTGGATTTGGTCGTATTGAAACTGCGTGAAGGCCTCCCAGGTCAGCCAGTCATTGGCGAGGTAGTTGTACCGCAGGTGCCCGAAGGCATTGTTAGCAAAATTGCGGGGCACGCTGCCCGGGTCTTCCACATTTCTGAACTGAGTAAGGTTGTAGGCACCGAGCACCATCCAACGGCTTTTGCCTGTATCGTATTCCATCCTGAGGCGGCTGCCCAGGCTGAGGGTTTGCCCGGCTTTGTTGCGGGTGAGCCCGAAATCCAACCCCGCTTCCGCCAGCCAGCCGTCTTCATTGGTGGAACGGAGCTTTTCGGTATTGACCACCTGGGCAGAAAGGAAGACGGGCATAAACAGTAAAAGGAAAAGGCAGTTTCTCATCAGCAGCAGTTTTCGGGGTCCGGCTGCAAAAGTAAGGAATAGCGTTTACAGTCTGAAACTCCGGTATGGGCGGATACTGGTTATACCAATTCGGCTTGTACTTGTTCAGGTATGCCCTGATTTATCTCTGAAACTCGTTTTGGTGCCTTGCCCGGGATGGAAAAGCTGCTAAATAAGCCATTTCTTGCTGCAGGAGGGGCTAAGAGTGACATGTACAGCTTGCCTATGGTTGTTTTAAGCTTTACTCATAAACGACCAAAAAGGCTCCTTTGCCATTGCGAATATCCACCGCTACATTCGTGTTCGGAAACGTACTATGCCCGTTGGCACCCAGGTAGCGGCCGATCTGGCCGTGGAACTCACACTCGACCCGCACGCAGGCCGCGCAGGGTGCGTTCGGGGAATTCTTCGTATTCGTATTCGTAGTCTTCCACTTTTGTGATGGTCAGGCTACCCGTAGGATTATAAAGATAAGCGCTCTGGGAGGCGAAGATGGTGACCGGGTAACCAATATCCAACCGCATCAGCGCGTTGACCTGATCCGGGCCGCCGCCAAAATCGATTGTGCGACCGGGGTAAAAATAGGCTTTTAGTGCTTCTCGGGTAGGAAGCTGTGCAGGCTGCAGCTCCGGCAGATGAAACTCGAAGCCAAATAGCGGATTCAATTCCGCGCTGTACCCCCGGTTGTAGATGCCTGTGCGCAGGTATAGCTTACCGTCCCTCCTGATAATATTTTGATCACATGCAAAGCGGAAAAGAAGGGTTTGTTCAGCTGGTGGATAGTATAGCTGCATTGTATTTCCGATAGTATAGTTGACTGGCTGAAATGCTGTATGCATGGTATCTTTAGCTTCGAAGCGCATGTAAAAATCCTCACGATCGGTGGGTGGGGTATAGACTTCTAGTGTCTGTTTTTCACAGGCTAGTGCAACAAGAACGATAAGAGGCAGAAGGATGAGATTTTTCATAAAGAGTAATTTTTAAGTTGAACAGATTAAAAAATGCGGGCGCTTAGCCCCATTGAAAAGGAAGTGATCCAGTAGCCATTTTCGCCTTTAAATTCCGGCGACCACTGATTGAGCATACCCTGATAGAATCCGGCTTCAGCTGTAAGCCCTTTGATGAGCTGATACTGTACGCCAAGTTGAAGGCCAGCATCCACAGGGCTTAATTGTTTTTCGAGCTTGTCCACCCTATCCGTGATACTGGCTCCGCTATTGACATGATTGCTGATAATATCCACGTTGTTGGAGGAAGGAAAACCAGGTTCCAGAAAAGTAGCCCGGTTTTCAGCAAGCAACGCTGATTCTCCTTTAAATTGAATCCTTTTGGCCAGCCGGAACCCCAGGGAAAAGGACCAGGGAGAGGCAGCTGTATTTAAATGATAAGTGCCATCGAGTGTGAGAAAGGATAGCGCATCGAGCACAGCAGTTTCTACTGTACTGACCACCTGAGTAGGGCCTATGCGCTCTGAATCCTCTATAAAACCAGTACCCAGGCCGGCGTAGTACTGGTAGCCAATTGAAAGGGATAGGTTGCTGCGCTTGCTGATTTCCTTATTGACCCAGATGGCACCACCATTGCCGGTACCCGTATTAAAGGAAGATACAGGCATATTAAATTGCATGCGAATACCTCCGCTAAGCGATTTCTGGCTGTAGGAAAGAGAAGCCCAAAGCAATGTGGCAAGGGTAAATAAAATAGATTTTTTCATAGTTGTTACTGTTTAAAGGCGGCAGTGCACGCCAAGGGTGATGGTCTGGAATTGGTTGAAGTTTTGCCGGGTATTATAGGTGCCGTTTTCCAATACTAAAGCTTCCCTGACTGCGCTGTCTGGAATGCTTGCCTGCGGGGCACCCTGAAACTGCAGCGTACCCATGTTCAATGTTTGCATGGTTTCCAACCCAATAGCTATCGCGAGGCGCTCGGTAGCCCAATAAGTGTAACTTATGCGAAAAGCGTCTACTCTGGCTGTAGCCCAGCCGTAATGGAGTGCCAATGGCTCTTCTGCACCAATCGTTAATTGCTGTCTCAGCGTCTCCATCGTAACCCCAATTCTGTACTCTGCCCCCAGGTCTCCCTGTCCGATCCTTAATTGAAAGCGTGGCCCGATAGTCGTCATCAGATTGGTAAGTTGGGACTGCAGATAAATCGAGTAGTTGCCTTCAAGGATGAGGGTATTTCCCGAGATCAGTGCGCTGCTGGAACGGATGTTTTGATGGCCAACCTCAAGTTGTACACTAAGCCACCGAAAGATGCGGTGCTCCCCCCGAAGTGCAAAAGGGATACGCGATTTGTTGAGCTCATTGTACGTACAGGCCCGGCAGGATGTAGCAGTGTTGAATCCTGTTTCTATACCTATTGTAAATTTGCTGTTGCCCCTCAGTTCGGGCTGTGCGGAAAGGCACAGAGAATACAGGAGCAGCCAGGCTGCAAACATAGTTCGAAGTAAGAACTTCATACGATTAGTATTTTTTAATTACATCAGGAAATAGCGCCTTTCGGTTGCGCTTACGTTCAAAATCGACTTCCAAAGTCGTATCTGCCTGTTCATCCGCTACCGGTAGTGGAACAGGCACCCGTGAGGGTATTGGAGCCACTGTTGGTGGAATAACGCGCCGAATAGGTGGCATGGTCGCTTCCATAGGCAAATTAGACTGTACGGTGAAGGGTTTTGCCGGTAAGAGCAAAAACTCAGGAATCCGGGTTGGAGCTATCCTCTCTTTGGTTTCTTCCTCGTAACTATTCAGCACGCCTGTGTGCTGAGAATTTAAAATAAAGTTATTATTTTTTGGGATGCTTCCAGAACCACTAC
>CAJXNH010000009.1 GCA_913057245.1 uncultured Phaeodactylibacter sp. | reverse complement strand
GTTGGTACGCAAATCCTCATGACCCGAGGCGGCCCCTCTGGCATTTTCGTGGAAGAAGGCGAAAGCAATGTCATCTTTGCCAATACTATTGATTACGCCATTACTCCGGGACAAGCAAATAGCCGGGGCATAACGGCGATCAATCATCCCCAGGGAGTCTATTGCTGCAACAGCACCGACGGCCATACAGTCGGACTGCGCTTCAGAGGCAATAGCCCGGCCAGCATCCGGCAGAATGAGCTGAATACGCATGATATTGGGCTGCTTTGTGAATCCAATACAGCCATAGGGGTGCAAGAGCATCCAGGTAATCAGTGGCTGGGGACTTATAGTGATGCCTCGGCTCGGCATTTGGGAACGGAGACGTTTGTATTCCTTTCTCGTTATCGGGTACAAGGTTCACAAGGAAGTATATTATATCCTAACAGTATTGATGTACCTAATTCTACGATACAGTGGTTTCAGCCGTTCTCGGGCCAAGCAGCCGACAGTTGCGCCATAGATGAAGGGTGTAGCTTATACGTAGGAGAAGAAGAAAAAACACGCCTGGACTCGCTATTAATGACGGGCGCGTTTGAAAGTGAGCCGGTCATGGATTGGCGGCTGAAGCGCAGCCTGTACCAAAAAATAAATGAAAACCCAAGTTTACTCACTGAACACCTCGAGTTGGATACCTTCTACAATGATCAGACCGGACAGACATTGGAGACTTTAGATAGCTTGGAGCGGGGGCACAACAGCATGTTTGCCCTCACCTTGGCCGAACAGGAAGCTTGGTTTGCCAATCAAGATAGTGTAACGATGTTGTACGCAGATTTGAATGGGGTGTATGAAGACTTGCACAATGCAACCACAGCCATCGACTCCGCTGCATTATTCGAAGCGTTCCGTGACCTTGACTCCCTACTGGGTGTCACAATGGCTACCCGCCGGGCGTGGGCACTACAGTGGCAGGAAGCGTCTGTTTCGAATGCAATGGACCTCACTGCCTACGGGCAAGGCGCTTCAGATATACTCCTTGCTGCTGATTTGGAATTACAGGTCTATCAATTACTGCTCTTCAATGTAGCTCAAGGGGATTGGGAATTGGATAGCTTACAGTTGGATACGCTAAAGGGCATCGCCAACCAATGCCCTGATATTGGTGGCCCCGGAGTGCAACACGCCCGTGCTGTGCTGTCTGCCTACCAATCTACCAGCTACAATGACAGCCTGCTTTGCAGTGTAAAACAGCTAATCGCTCAGCCAGGCAACACTACAATCCGCTCTGAGCAGGTTGCTGATTTAAAGGTATTCCCTAATCCAGCCCAAGCGCAAATAACCTTACAGTGGGCAGCTGATGCTAGACAGCTTCAGGTATACAGTGCCATGGGGCAGTTAATGGCTCAGCATCCGCTAGACGAAGGAGCGCGCATGTTCGAGTTGAGTCTAGAAAACTATACAAAAGGTTTATACTTTTTGGCTTTGCAGTTAAAGGATGGCAGCTCTTCTACCATTGAATTGATCAAGCAGTAATGCTCTTTTTAGCCAAGGCACTGTTTTTTGCAGTGCCTTGGTTTATCTTTTTACCCTAAAAGCACAGATCGTGCTCATGGCAGAAAAACAACAAGGCTCAGTCACTTTAGGAAACAGCTGGTTATATAACATTTTGGTTATTATAGTAGTATGTATACAGCTTCCCACGACTACGATATCCGCTCAACTGCACGATTATAATTGGGTTTTGGGCTATGGTGGTGGACCGGGAACCCCGGTTAATGATTCCTTTGGACTTTCTATACTTTCTTTCAAGGATGAAACACTGCATATTGAGTCAAATGAAGAAGAAGGGAGCATGCTCTTTGATGCAAATAATGTTGGCTATAGTAGTGATTCAGGGAAATTATTTTGTACGTTTAATGGTGAGGGGGTATATAGCAGTAACCATGAAATTATGCAAGGAGGAGATGAATGGTATCAGGAAGAGTTGGATCTTGGGTGGGCATTTCCTCAGTCAGGCTTAGTCCTTCCACTTCCTGGAAATGCTGACAAATTGGTGTTACTCAACACCGAAGTTGATTTGATCGAAGTGGAGGGGGTATTAAAGGTCGTAGGCGAAAACCTTTTTTATTCAGAGATAGACAAAACCGCTGCTGAAGGCAAGGGAGCAGTAACATTAAGAAAAGAACTACTTTTAAACGGCACTTTAGACGTAGGCAAGCTCAGTGCTTGCCGCCACGCCAACGGACGCGACTGGTGGGTCATCCTGCCCGCTTTCAACTCCAATCGTTACTACCGTTATTTCCTTACACCTGCGGGTATCGAACTGATAGGGATTCAGGAAGTAGGGGAGGCCGTTCCTACCGGTCTTGGTCAGGCCTTGTTTTCTCCCGATGGCACCAAGCATGTTCGCTATAACGGTATTAGCAGTACAGCAGGTGACTATGTAACGATCTACGACTTCGACCGCTGCACAGGTCTGCTTAGTAATTTTCGGCAAGGTAACTACGAAAAAGAGGGCACAGGTGGCGGTGCAACAATATCAAAAAATTCGCGATATCTTTACATTATGGCATCCCTAGATTTATACCAATACGACCTCTTGGCAGAAGACATCGAAGCCACCCGTACTTTGGTAGCCGACTACGATGGGCACTTAGATCCTCTGCCCACCACATTTTTCCAGGGTCAGCTAGCCCCCGACGGCAAAATCTATATCGCTTCCAACAACGGCGTGACCAGCCTGCACGTCATCCACAACCCAGATGCCGACTGCCCGGACTGCCGCATCGAGCAGCACGGCATCGAGCTGCCCACCTTCAATGCCTTCTCCATCCCAAACCAGCCCAATTACCGCCTGGGCCCCATAGACGGCAGCCCCTGCGACACGCTCGGCATCGACAATATTCCGCTGGCCCGCTGGCGCTACGAGCAGGATACGCTGGAGCCTTTTCAAGTACAGTTCTATGACCTGAGCGACTACGAGCCAACCGACTGGCTGTGGGACTTCGGTGACGGCAGCACGAGCACGGATACCCTGCCCCAGCATACCTTCCCCGGCTACGGCACTTATGAGGTCTGCCTCACGGTGAGCAACGCCAATGGCAGCGGCACACAGTGCAAGGAGCTGGAATTCACTATGCCTAATAGCACGGCAGAGGAAGAACAAGCAGAAGCATCAGCCACCGCTTTCCCCAATCCTTTCCAGGAGCGCTTCAGCCTCTCCCTGCGCCCCGGCTGGCTGCCGGTGAATGCCTGGGTGGAGGTATACGATGCGGTGGGCCGGCGGGTACACCGTCAGCCGTTGCGGGCGGGGGTAAATGGCGTGGAGCTGGTCGGGCAGGCTGGCGGGGTATATGTTTGGCGGGTGGTGCAGTGTGGGCAGGTGCTGGGGGTGGGGAAAATAGTTAAATTGTGATGCGCTCGATAAACACAAAAATTGAACCAACTGCCCCACCTCAGTTGTATACCTAATTATTGACGCACATTAATTATGTTTGAGGTAAAATTGAAGCAAAATGACACTTCCCGATACCCTTTCCAATACCACCCGCCTCTGGGTATACCAGGCCAATAAGCCATTTCCGGCGGACGCGGTGCCGGAGATCAGATCGAACCTGCAAGCCTTTGCCCGCCAATGGGTGAGCCACAACCGTCAGCTGAAAGCGGATGCCGATGTGCTGCACGACCGGTTTGTGATCCTTATGGTGGATGAAAGCCAGGCCGATGCCAGTGGCTGCTCCATTGATTCCTCCGTACATTTTCTGAAGAAGCTGCAGGCGGAATACGGGGTGGATTTATTCGACCGCATGTACTTCAGTTATCAGGATGGCGATGCCGTGCACACCGTCAGCCGGGAGGAGTTTGCCCGCCGGTATGCCGAAGGGCAAATCAATGACCATACCCTGGTTTTTGATACCCTGGTTGAATCAAAGGCGGCTTTCGATGCAGGCTGGCTAAAGCCGCTGAGTGAAAGCTGGCACGCGCGATTGGTATAATTTCCACCTGCCTTGATAGAAAAAGCATGGCGCTTTGACTGGGGTAGTCTACCTTGGCTGATGCGAAACAACAGATTTGCAATACACCATGATCGGACGAGTCAAAAAATGGTTGGGTATTGAAGGCGTCAAACTGGAGCTGGTCCTTCCTGAAACATTGGAAGGGACTGACCGTGTGCTTCAGGGGCGTGTTCGCCTGCAATCCTTAAACCCACAGGTTGTCCGCCGCATCCGTATCATCCTCATTGAGCGGTACAGCCGCGGGCGTGGCAAGGAAAAGCTGGTGGATGAATACGAGTTGGGGCAGGTACAGCTGGACCACCGGCTGGAAGTGCTGCCCGGTGAGGTGCGCGAATTGCCGTTTGAGCTGCCCTTTGAACTTGTCCGCTCGGGCATCGATGATTTTGGCAAGCGCAATTTGTTGTTTAGCGGTTTAGCGAAAGCCGCCAAAGCCATCAATGCGGTGGGTTCTGAGTTCCGCGTGGAAGCCGAAGCAGAGGTGGAAGGCGTTGCGCTGAACCCCTTTGACAAAAAAGCCATCGCCATAAAAGGATAAGCCACTACCATGATTGTACTGCGCATCATCTACGAAGCCATTGCCCAAGCCTGGCAACAGCTCTATTCCAACCGCCTGCGGAGCCTCCTCTCCCTGCTGGGCATTTCCATCGGCATCTTTTGCATTATCGGTGTACTGTCGGCAGTGGATTCGCTGGAAGACAACATCCGGGGCAGCCTCGACAAACTGGGCAGCGATGTAGTGTACGTGAAGAAGTGGCCCTGGGCGGATGTCAGCGGCGCCTGGTGGCACTACATCAAACGCCCCAACCCGGACCATTCTGATTACGAGGTGATCAACGAAAAAGCGAAAACCGTTGACCTGGCTTCCTTCCATGTGGTGATTGGCTATAAAAGCGTAAGGTTTAAGTCCAATACGGTTGAAAATGCCGTCCTGATTGGCTCCTCCCTGGAGTTTGTGGAGATGTTTCAAATTGACTTCGAAAAAGGGCGTTACTTTTCTCCGGCCGAATACCATTACGGCAGCAATAAAATGGTCATAGGGGCAGTAGTGGCCGAGGAGCTCTTCGGCGAGATTGACCCGATTGGGCGGACCATCAAAATGATGGGGCGTAAGTATGAAGTCATCGGTGTGATTGAAAAATCAGGAGATGCCCTGCTAAATCCACTCGACTTTGATGACTGCCTGCTCGTTTCCTACAACAACGCCCGGGGGCTGGCCAACCTGAAAGCCCGTCAGATTTTCGACACTTCCGTAAATGCCAAAGCAGCAGAAGGCGTCAGCATGCAGCAAATGAAGGACGAAATCAGAGGCATTCTTAGAGCCCACCACCGCCTGCCACCCCGTGCAGATGATGACTTTGCGCTCAACGAGTTGTCCATGATTTCCAGTGTCTTCGATAGCTTCTTCGGCATTCTCAACCTGGTGGGTATTGTGATTGGGCTGTTTGCTATGCTGGTGGGCATCGTCAGTGTAGCCAATATCATGTTCGTTTCCGTCAAGGAGCGCACCAACCTGATAGGGGTCAAAAAAGCACTGGGCGCCAAACGCATTGTCATCCTGCTGGAATTCCTGATCGAGTCCGTGGTCCTTTGCTTTATCGGCGGGCTGGCGGGGCTGGGTCTGATTTACGCCATCATTACGATGCTATCCAACATCATCGACTTTGACATGTACCTGTCCTTTGGGAATATGGTGTTGGGCGTGGTGGTTTCCGTCCTGGTCGGTGTAGCCTCCGGGCTGATCCCTGCTATACAGGCTTCCCGTATGGACCCCGTGGAGGCGATGCGGCAGTAAGGCTTTCTGACAAGAGCAGTTTCCCCTTTGCCGCATCTTATGCCCGTTCGGGCATGCCTGCTGGTCGTGCCTTGTAACGCTTATTCCATCGCTTGCTGATAGGCGGCTTCCAACCTGGGAAGCGGCTTGTCCTGAGTTGTTTGTTGGCCCTGAGCACAACTACTGATGAGCAAGGCCATTGCAAAAACAAAAAATCGCATATAGTTTTGGAAATAATAAGGTTGAGGAGCGCATTTTGGTTTTGAAGAGGATTGCTTACAATTTTGTTAGGAAGCTACCGGGCAAACAAGAAGCCCCCGCTCCTGCATTATCGCAACTGAGCGGGGGCTCCCGGAAAAGCACGGATTCAGGAGTCCGTTTGCAGCAAACCCTTTAAGGCTTCACCTCCCGGTTTTTCACATACTTCTCCAGCCAGGCATCCTGCTCGTACAGCATATGCATGATGGATTCTTTGGCGCGGTAGCCATGGCTTTCGTGGGGCAGCATGACCAACCGGGCTTTACCGCCCAGGCCGTTGATGGCCTGATACATGCGTTCGCTCTGCAGCGGGAAGGTCCCACTGTTGTTGTCTGCCTCTCCATGAATCATCAGGAGTGGCTCGTTGACTTTGTCGGCGTGCATGAAGGGCGACATGGTGTAATAGACCTCCGGTGCATCCCAGTACGTCCGCTCTTCACTCTGAAAGCCAAATGGAGTCAGCGTCCGGTTGTAAGCCCCGCTGCGTGCAATGCCCGCTGCGAAGAGGTCTGAGTGAGCCAGAAGATTAGCTGTCATAAAGGCGCCGTAGGAATGCCCGCCCACGGCGATGCGGTTGCGGTCGGCAATGCCCCGCTCTGCCAGTACGTCAATGGCGGCTTCGGCATTGCCCACCAGCTGCTCCCGGAAGTAGTCGTTGGGCTCCTCATCTTCCTCCCCGACGATAGGCATGGCTACCCGGTCGAATACCGCATAGCCCTGCGTAAGCCAATAGAGAGGCGAACCCCAGTATAAGCGCACAAACTCATAAGGCGAGCCTTGTACCTGACCGGCATCTCCTTTGCTTTTGAATTCCCGGGGATAGGCCCACATGATCACAGGCAGCGGACCGTCCGTTTCCGGATTGTAGCCTTTTGGCAAATACAGATCGCCCTGCAAGTCGAGCCCATCCTTTCGTTGGTACTGTACGACTTCCTTTTCGATGCCTGCCAGGGCCGGGTAGGGGTGGGGGAAGTCCGTGATGGCATCAAGGTCGCCGGTCTTCCAGTTGCGGATATAGTAGTTGGGCGGATCGTCCGGTGATTCGCGGCGGGTCACGACCAGGCCTTTTTTTGCATCCAAAATGAAAGCAGGGGATTCGTAATAAGGAGCCTCAGAACGCCAAAGCTCCTCCGTTTCACTGGTCTTCAGGTCAAAAGTGCGGACAAAAGGCCGGTTCCCTTCCGGTGAAGCGCCCTGCCCGGTGAGGAAGAGGGTGCGCCCGCCATCTGCCATGAGCAGTACCTGTTCGCCGAATTCATTGTAGGTCGTTTCAAAGCTGCCGGGGTCGCTGTAGCGGTCCTGATAGGAACGATCAAACAGCACCTTTTTGCTATCCGGTTTTCCCGGTGCAAACAGACTGGTTTTAATATTTCGGGTCGCCCACCAGTATTCATAGGCAATGGCAGTGGAAGCGTTGCCCCAGACGATGCCGCTAAAGCGGAGCTCAAAATCAAGTCCCGCCTTCACTTCACCATCTTTAAAAGGTGCTGACCAGTAAAAGAGTTTGTCCCGGACGTCCACTTCCCGCTGCGGGTCGCCACCATCCTGAGCTTCCACCCAGTACAGCGTTGCCGGCTGATCGTCCCGCCAGCTGATGCGTCGCTTGCCTTCCGGTACGGCCCCGAAGCCTTTAGGCAACTGCTCGATCAAAGGCTGCTCATCGATTAGCTTGACCAGGTTTCCGTCCAGGTCGTATACCTCCGTGGTGGTTGGGAAGCGATAATAAGGCACCAGATAGGAAAAAGGCCGGTGGATGGTCTCCACCATAATATACTGGTCATCAGGCGAGGGGCTGGCACCGGCTATCATTCCTGCTTTCGCAAAAGGCTTTGAGGTACCTTTTTCCAGATCATGCATCACCAGCTCGGAAGTGGTGTAGTATTCAAATAGTTCTTCGTCGTAGGGATTCTCCAAGAGGTCCTGATAGGTACGTAGGGTGGTTTTCTGCCCGGCAGACTCCTGAATGACCGGCCCGGCGGGCACCAGGATTTCCTCCGGGCGTTCGCCCCGGTCTTTGGGCACCATTTTGACCAGGATTTGATCACTGCCAATCCAGTCGTAAGGCGTGCCGCCCATGGCGTCGTTTACGCGGTCATCGGTAAGGGCGCTGGCTGACTTCCCCGCTACGGTGCCTGTCCAGAGCGCAATGCCTTTCTGAGTGGTAATGGTGAAGGCAAACCGTTTACCATCGGGTGACCAGCTCAGGTTTTCAATCTGCGCAGCATCCGGTAATCCGGAAACGCTGAAGGTTCTTCCACTATCCATGTGTTTCAGGGTAAGGCTGGAATAGCTGTAGCTCCGGCTGCTCCCGTTGGTCCGGGGATTCATACGCAGGCCCGCCAGGCGCAGTTCCGGTTGTGCCAGTTCCTCAATGGAAGGGTAGCCGGGGCGCTCCATCAGCATCATCCACTCCCGGCTGCTGTTGATGCGCAGAGCGGGAGGCAGAGGGGCGTTGGCAAGGTCGGCGATGGCCTTCGGGGGCATTTGGTAGCCCGATGGGGCTTGTGCCAAAAGACTGTCAGAGAGCAGCAAAAGGGTGAAAACCCACAAAAGATGTTTCATAAAGTCAGGTTTGTTATGGTGATTTGGAAATTTTACCAAGGCGAATGCACCTTAAATATCGTAAAAAGGCTTGAAAAACTACTTTTTTGGTTTAGCATTGTTGAGCCTTTGACGCCTGAGTGATAAAGGTCACACAGGGTTTTGACGAATGTCACCAATCCCCACCCGCTAAGTAGGATATCTTTGAACTATCAATAAAAACAGAGAGATATGAAAAACCTGCTATTGAACTTAATCGCACTACTTATTGCGGCTTCACTTTCCGGGCAGGCCTATGAGGTAGCGCATTTTGAGATGACCGTATCGGGTACATCCACCTTGCACGATTGGACATCGGATATTACCAAAATAAATGCTGAAGCTTACGTCGACTGGACAGATGGTAAGGTAGGCAACATCAGAAACTTGTCGGTGACTGTACCAGTTGAGCGTATTATCAGTACCAAAGGCCGGATTATGGACGGCAAAACCTGGGATGCCCTCAAAAAAGACAAGCACCCCAACATCACCTTTAAAGCAAGCGCTGCGGATGTGAAATGGGTTAACGGTAACTACCTGATCACTGCCAACGGTAAGCTTACGGTGGCCGGGCAAACCAAAAACGTCACGCTCAAAGCGAACGGGAAGCCGGTAGCCAACGGCGGATTAGTCTTCTCCGGCAGCTATGACATCAACATGCCCGACTATGGAGTGGAACCTCCCACTGCACTAATGGGCTCCATCAAAACCGGCGAAAAAGTCACCATTGATTATAGTGTCAATATGGTGCCTTCCAATGGTAACGCAAGCCTGGACCGGTAAGACTTAAAGATTCATCTGGATTTTCTCGAAAAACAGCGCCCTTGCTAACAGGACTTCTGACCGGGATAGTCATGCCCGGTCCTGCCTGAACGGTGCGTGTGTTAGCGATTCACATAAAACAACCACGTTAAAAAACCTACTCGTCATGAAATTATTCAAAGCACTATTTAGCTTCATCGCACTGCTCGCGGTGACCTCACTGATGGCTCAGCAAGCCAGGATTGACAACCTTCGCCCTTACGATCAGGAAGGTGTGAATGAATTCGAATACCTCAAAAAGGACAGCCTTGACTTCGAAGGTGTAAAAGTCCGCATAGGCGGTAACTTTGCACAGCAGTTCCAGGCACTCGACCACAGCAACACCCTGATGGATGTGGACGGCGACGGCCAGTTTGACAATGAATTGTACAATCTTGAAAACGGCTTTAACCTGGCCACAGCTAACCTGAACATCGATGTGGAACTGGCTAAGGGCGTTCGCCTGAACCTGGTGACCTACCTGTCTTCCCGCCACCACCCGGAAGCATGGGTAAAAGGCGGTTTCATTCAAGTTGATGACCTGTCCTTCCTCAACAGTGATTTTGCGGACAAGCTGATGGAAAACATCACCATCCGTGCCGGTCACATGGAAATCAACTACGGTGATGCCCACTTCCGCCGTACGGACAACGGTAATGCCATGTACAACCCATTCGTAGGCAACTACATCGTTGATGCCTTCAATACAGAGATTGGTGGTGAAGTTTACTACCAGAAAGAAGGTTGGATTGCCATGCTGGGGATCACCGGTGGTGAAATCAACGGTAACATTACTGCACCAAACACCAGTGAAGTAGACGAAAACTCCAAGCGTGCCCCTTCTATCATTGGTAAGATTGGCTACGACAGCGAAGTAGCAGATAACGTACGCCTCCGGATAACCGGTTCTGCCTACCACACTGCCAGCTCTGCTGTTAACCACCTTTACAGTGGTGACCGTGGCGGCTCCCGTTACTACCTCGTGATGTCTCCTCCGGGTGTAGGCGCTGGCGACCGCGGTATCTTCTCTTCCGGCCGTTACAGCCCTGGTTTCATGGACGAAGTGACTGCCTTCATGGGCAACGCATTTGTCAAAGCCGGTGGATTCGAGTTCTTCGGAACCTACGAAATGTCTAGCGGACGTAACTGGTTCGAACCTGAAAAGCGCAACATGACGCAGGTTGCTGCAGATGTACTGTACCGCTTCGGCAAGAATGAGGATTTCTACATCGGTGGCCGTTACAATACCGTTAATGCGGATGTATCCAGTGACGCTTCCGTAACCATTAACCGCTATCAAATCGGCGGTGGCTGGTTCGTGATCGACAACATCCTCCTGAAAGCGGAGTATGTGAACCAGGAATACCTTGACTTTGCACCAGGCTCATTGCTCTCTGATGGCAATTTCAGCGGCCTGATGATTGAAGCAGTAGTTGGCTTCTAGGGAAAAGAAAAACGTAGAGTCGAAAGACTAGTGCCTCGGGCCCTAAATCCTTGACACCCCAAGTTTCGTTCTTTTGCAGCTACTCTTCGTTAGAGAACCCCTTACGTAGCGCTGCTATGCGCGGGAACCTCCGCCTCGATTAACAGCAAAATAACTTCAACTTAGGTGTCAGAGACTTAAAACCCGAGGCACTTGCAAAAACAGGCTCCCGGCCGGCGCTCCATGCCTGTCGGGAGTCCTTTTATCACCCAAACCCAAAGCCATGCGTTACCTTGTTAGCTTTACTTTCCTGCTGTTGGTGCTGGTTGTCCTGCTTTCCGGATATGCCGATCGGGAGCGGGCTTACATTCTTGAAGAGTCTGAACTGACGCTCATTGGAACGTCCAATATCAAGCCCTTCTCCTGCGTTTGCGAAGAAGACTTCGAGCCCATTACCTATGAGTTGGAGCAGCACTGCGACGGGCACTACATCTTTAAAGGTACCCGCCTGCGGATCCCCGTCCGCGCATTGGATTGTGGCAACCGCATTATGAATAAAGACCTCTATGAGGCACTCAAGGCAGATGCCTATCCTGAAATTGTGATTCAGCCCGAGGAATTGCACCTGCCTCTGGCTTTAAATGCAGTCGAAGGATGGTCTGATTTGACGGCTGAGGCCTCTGTAAGACTGGCGGGCCGTTCCCGGCAAATCTCCCTGCCGGTACGGGTGAAGGCACTGAGCAAGGCGAAGTTCCGGATTCAATCCAGAAAGACCCTTTGTATGCGGGATTTTGGTATTACGCCACCTACCGCTATGGGTGGACTGATCAAAGTGGAGGAAGAAATTGACATCCACTTCGACCTCGTAGTAGCCACGCAATAAGCCTGTTTAATCTTTAATCTCCACAATTTCCACCCGCCGTTCCCGGGCAGCATCCGGATGGTAGATGCTGTTGCGTAAATCCTCCAGGGCATCACTGACGGTATTGGAAGCGGTGGCTTCACCAAAGGGGCGCTCTGATAAGATCAGCTGCCCGCCTTCGAGGTAAGGCAGGAAAACCCCGCCTTCATAGGTCCGGAAGTGATTGCGGACGCTGCTGATGCGCCGCTTACTGAGGGCAAGGTTATAGTCTTTTTTGGCCCTTGGGCTCGTGTAGCCTTTCATGAAAATCTCGACAGTATCCCCACTTTCAAGGCGTTGCAATAATATTTCTGAAAACCACCCAAGGAATACATATCCTTTCTCCACTTCTTCCTCAAAAAAGGCTTCCACGGCGTAGGTCGCTTCTTCCCTTAACTCAGCCTCCAGCGGATCAGCAAAGCGGTTCAGGTATTCTGGTTTCCGCGCGGCATAGGCTTCATAGGTTTCCCCGTAAGTGCGCTGCGTAGTGGTGCGCCGGGTACGTTTGTCGGGCTCATCATTGTCGAAATAGAGGGCCAGGGGCAGAAAGTCCTGCAGCGTATTGGGGACGGGCTCCGGTTCGGGGATAACGGGCTGCACCGGCTCCGGCGTGACCGGGACTTCTGTTAGTGCCGGGGTATCTGGCATGGGCATAAGGTATTGCACGGCATAAAGATCATTGCAGCAGGCCTCAAAGTCGTCATCGAGGTAGTAGGCACCGGTCCGGTTGCTGGCCAGAAAAGCCAGGGTGGTGTCCTCACTCAGGTTGTAGTAGAGGTCATTGTAGCTTGAATTGACGGGCAGCCCAAGATTGACCGGGGGCGACCAGCCTTCAGCCGTAAGTCTTGACCGGAAGACATCATAGCCACCGAAGTTATCCCGCCCGGCGGAGCTGAAGTAGAGGGTTTGCGTAGGCGTATGGAAAAAGGGGGTAATGTCGTCCTGAGCAGTGTTGAGCGCTGACAAAGGTAAAGGTTCTCCCACCTGACCAGCGGTATCAATATCCGCACGGAACAGCTCCAGGTCTCCGGCATCGCTTTCCTGTACAAAAAAGAGCACTTCGGTTTGTGCTGTGGAGTCGTACCCCAGGCTCGGTTGCGTGGCGGTTTTCCCCTTTTGATTGACCGTGTTTGGCAAAAAGTTTACTTTCCGCTCCCAGCGTCCCCGGCTGTCCCGCACCCGGTAGCCCAGTTGGCAGCGGATTTCAGAGGCATTGACATAATCGCAAATGGTGAAATATACCCGGTTCCCATCAAGGCTAAAGGCCGTATGGGCGGTGTGCAACTGATCGTCATTGAAGCCCCGGCGCAGCGGGCGGCCCCGGCTTTGCCCCTTTCGATAGAGTACTTTGGTGATGCGGCGTGGCGGATCGTAGTCGTCTTCTTCCCGCTCGTAGCGGAAAGAGGAATAGTAAAAGGTATCGTTGTACAGCAGGGGCGCAAATTCGGAGTAATCGGTATTCACGCTTCTTCCAAGATGAGCAACCTTGGTCAGGGTATCAGCTGTTTGCCGGAGCGCCCACCGGCATTGCTGTAGTATTCGTTCGGCTTTTACGCGGTCTACCGGAGCAAGGTCCGGCCGTTTCAGGAAGGCGGTCAGGTAGCCAACCGCCTGATTGTAATCCCCGGTATGCTGATAGACTTCGCCCAGGCCAAGCAGGGCTTGCGGGAAGCGGTCGCCCTGCGGGCTGTCCAAAACTTCCTGAAATTGCTCAGCTGCCTGCTGATAGGCATGAAAGCGCAGCGCGACTTGTGCGTATTTCAGGATGATGGCTGGGGTCTCCGGGCGGAGTTCAAGTGCCCCGCTGTAGTGCTGCAGGGCGGCCTGATAATCCTGCCGGGCAAGGGCTTCGTCACCCGCTTTTACGAAAGCTTTGAAGGTCTGCCCAGTCAACAGCAACGGGGCAAGGAGCAGCATGGAAAACAAGAGCAATCGGTGAATCATAAGCATTAAGTTGGGCTAAAAGACCGGGCAGGCTTTGAAGGCTTTGGGTGGTTTGACTTCGGTGATGAAATATTGCAGGGACAATTCTGTTCCGCCCCGGCCATTAGTGGCCTGACGGAAAGGGGAGGTGTTGATATCGTAGCTTAGCCCCAGCCGCCAGTCCCGGTAAAAGACTTCCAGCAGGACAATAGCGGCATCACTGAGCCGGTAGCCGCCACTTAATTGCAGGGCTAAGGGCAGGTCCGTTAACTCATTCAGGTGGTAGCGCCCGCCGGCCAGGCCTACGATTTCCCGGTAGCTACCCTGCCGCTGCCCGAGCAGGTAGGCTGCAAGGTCCCAGGTTTCATTCAATTCTACGACACCTGTAACATGAAGGTTGACCAAAATGGGCAGGGGGACCGCTTCATTTTCCAAAAAAGACAAAGAAGGCTGATTAAGGTGAGCGCTGCCTATACCGGCATTAATTTCGGTACGGCTGCGGGTATCGGCGTAGCGATAGTTCACGCCTGCGCCCAGGCTGCTGTAGCCCGCGGCAGTGCGGGGCAGCACCTCAGCTGAAGGGGTGGTGGGATCGAAGAAATTGTCGGTAAACTGATCACCAAACTGAAAGGCACTGGGCTGCAGGGTCCGTTGCCCAAAGCGCCCCTGAATGCCTGCGGAAAGCGTTTGCTCTTCCGAAAGTTGCAAGTGGTACGCCAGCGAAAGCCCCACCTGAACCCAACTCAGCTGCCCGTCTCCCGCCTGATCATACAAAAAGTGCGCCCCCGCCCCAAACAGATGATTCCGGAGCTTCGGCAACCGCACCTTTCGGCTGTAGCCGGCCGCAATAGTCTCGTAAGCCACCGGTACGGACTGCCACTGCGAACGATAATTGGCACCAAAGCGCTGGTCCGGCCGGTAAGCTCCTGCCAAAGCCGGGTTGATTTGCTGAGGCGCATTGCGGAATTGCGAAAAGTGCAGGTCTTGCGCCAGGAGGACGCAACTAAGTAGTAGAAACGGTAAGAGGAGGGTTGTTTTTCTCGCCATGATTCTAAAAATAGGCCGATTGTGCGGCATTTTAAACTTCAGGCACTTATTTTTATCGCCTATGGAAAGCAAATTGCCAAAACCACCCCTGAAAATTGGGATCACCGGAGGCATCGGCAGTGGGAAAACCACCGCCTGCCGTATTTTTGAAACCCTGGGTATCCCGGTCTACTATGCCGATGACCGCGCCAAATGGCTGATGGCCAACGATGAGCAACTCAAAGCCAGGATCATTGCACTGTTCGGCTCCGAAGCTTACGATGTATCCGGCGTGCTGAACCGGGCACATATTGCTCAAAAGGCTTTCAGTGACTCCAGTTTGCTGGAACAGCTCAACGCCGCCGTCCACCCGGCAGTTGGGGCGGATGCAGAACGTTGGCAAAAGGAACAGTCCGGTGTGCCATACACGCTCAAGGAAGCTGCTCTGCTCTATGAGAGTGGCAGTTTTAAAGCCCTTGATGCGGTGATTGTGGTGAGCGCTCCGGAGGAAGTGCGTCTAAGGCGGGTGATAGAGCGGGATGGGGCAGAGGATGAGGCTGTCCGGGCCCGCATGCGCAAACAAATGCCGGAGGAAGAGAAAGTCCGGCGAGCCGATTACCTCATTCAGAACGACGGGCAGCAGTCCATTATCCGGCAGATTCATGCCATTCACCAACAACTCCAACAACGCTATGACGAAATTTGACCATCCTCAGGAAATACTGATCACCGAATGGGCAGCGCTGCAAGGCCGGACGGATTTAACCAATTGTACGGTGCAGGGCGTCGATTTGCGGGAGCAAAGCCTGGATTGGGACAAGTGCCGCATCGGCAATACGGCTTTCCTGGGTTGCCCCATGGACCTGGAAACCGAGGTGCAGTTACGGCGGATTGGTGCCCATATCTATCCGCCACCGGTACAACCTTTGCCCTACAATCCATTTAGGAAGGCGCTTTACACCTGGCAGGAGCTCATCGCCCCGGTTGAAGGCAAGCAGGCGGACCTGCACATCTACGAGCACTTTTCGGCTTCCAAGCTAAACCCGCCCATCAATGAGGCCCTGTGGCAGCGCATTCACGACCACTCCATTGATGAGGGGCTGCGGCAGTTGCTGCAATTTGATGAAGAAGGCATGACCAGCCGCCGCTGCGTGGGCATCATGGGCGGGCACAGCACCTTGCGCACCGATCCGTACTTTGAGAAAACCGCCCTCACCGCCCTGCTTTTGGCGAAAGCCGGCTACTTTGTGGTTTCCGGAGGCGGGCCGGGCATTATGGAAGCAGCTAACCTTGGTGCATACCTTTCGCCTTATGGAGCAGATGCCCTCAAGCAAGCCCTGCGCACCTTAAAATCTGCGCCCCACTATACCGATCCCGGTTATCATGAGGCGGCTCAGGCCGTCCTTGAAGACTACCCGGACGGTGCAGAAAACCTCGCCATTCCCACCTGGTTCTACGGGCATGAGCCCAGCAATTTGTTTGCCAGCCATATCGCCAAGTATTTTTCGAATAGCATTCGGGAAGACACCCTGCTGGCCATCAGTCTGTACGGTATTATTTGTGCCCCCGGCAGTGCAGGCACTACCCAGGAGATTTTCATGGATGCCACGCAGAACCACTACGGCACCTTCAACTACTATAGCCCCATGGTTTTCCTCGGCCGGCAGCGGTATGAAATTGAAACGCTGATTTATCCACTGTTAAGGCAGCTGGCCTGGGGCAGGGAATATTACGATTTGCTTTGCCTGACCGACGAACCGGAGGAGATCGTCCGTTTCCTGCAAGCCCATCCGCCAAAGAAAGTGGGGTAGGGCCGAAATAAATTTCAGCACAGCGGCACTTATTTGCAGAAACGCGGGTTATCGCTTTGTCAGCAACGCAGGACTAACAATGAATCTGGAAGATCTTGGATACAACGAAGCCCTTGAAGCCTACCGGCAGGAGCATGGCTTTGGTCAGCATTTAGTAGGCAGGGTGACGGTAGAGCATCGTGAGCGCTATATGGTAAGCACCGATGCTGGAGAGTACGATGCAGAGTTATTAGGGAATTTGCGATTTGCGGCAGCATCAAAAAATGATCTGCCCGCCGTGGGCGATTGGGTAGCGCTTTCTGAATACGACGAAGGCAAAGCTCTGATTCATGGGGTGTTGCCCCGCCATACCATTTTGGAGCGGCAGGCGGTCGGCAAGTTTGGTGAAAAGCAAATCATCGCTACCAATATTGACTATGGGATTATTGTCCAATCGGTGAATAGAGATTTCAGCATCAACCGGTTGGAGCGATACCTGACCCTCTGCCACGCTGCGAAAATCGAACCTATAATTGTGGTCACTAAGGTGGATTTGGTATCGGAAGCAGAGCAGGAGGACTTGCTTGGAAAAATAAAAGCCCGCACAAGTGATGTCCCGGTTTTTGCGGTTAGTAATGAAACACAAGCCGGGATTGCCGGGCTAAAAAAACAGGTCGTAAAGGGAAAAATCTATTGTTTACTGGGTTCTTCCGGTGTAGGGAAGTCCTCCCTGATCAATAGCCTGAGCGGGATGGAGCGGATGAAAACCGGCGCCATCAGCGAAGGCATCGACCGGGGCAAACATGTTACCACCCACCGTGAATTGGTACCATTGGTCAACGGCGCTGTACTGATCGATAACCCCGGCATGCGGGAAGTAGGCATCACTGACCGCTCGGGAGGGCTGGAACAAACCTTTGAGCAAATCTATGCCCTGGCGGAAGCCTGCAAGTTTTCAGATTGCACGCATACTTCCGAAATTGGCTGTGCGGTTTTGGCGGCGTTGGATGCAGGAGAACTGGAGGAAGAAGTGTTAGGGCATTTTTACAAAATGGAAAACGAGCAGGCGCATTTTACCTCTACGGTACTGGAACGAAAAACGAAAGACAAGCAGCTCGGAAAAATCTACCGGCAAGCCAAGCAGTACCGGAAGAAGCATAAGTTTTAAAAAACGGTTTTCATGAGGCGTTCCAGATAAAGCTGATCGGTCTCGTCAAAGGAATTCCTGAGGGTGCTGTCCACATCAAAAACAGCGATCAGCGCACCATCCTTACCAAAAACCGGTACCACGATTTCAGAGCAGGAATTGGGGTCGCAGGCAATATGGTCGGTGCCCTGCTGCAGGGCGTGGGTGTCGGGTACAATTTGCGTTTTCTCCTCCCGCGCCGCTTTACCGCAAACGCCCTTGTCATAGCTGATGTGCAGGCAGCCCAGAGTGCCCTGATAGGGCCCTACCGACAACTGGCGTTCACCGCTTTTAACATAAAAGCCCACCCAATAGTAATACGGCAGATAAGTTTTGAGCAGGCAGTTGATGGTAGCCATTTTTAGGATGGCATCCGTTTCCCCTTCGAGGTTAGCCTGAATGGCCAGCAGGGCCTGCTCGTAGGCTTCCGTTTTTGCCGACCGGTCGAGGTTGACGGAAGGCTTGATGAAGTAGGGCATTTCTGCGGATGCGCTCATGTCAGTTTTTTTGTATTCCAAACATCACCAACCGGAGAGCGGTTGCATAAAAAAAGCCCACCGGAATAACCGGCAGGCTTTAGTAGGGTGGATGACCGGATTTGAACCGGCGACCTCTGGAACCACAATCCAGCGCTCTAACCAACTGAGCTACAACCACCATTTTGCTTTGCCAGAAGTCGCTTTTTGACTTCCTTTTTATCAAAGCGATGCAAAGATAAAATAGTTCCGGAATTAGTGAAAAACTTTTTTAGAAAAAACTGCTACCTTTATCAAAACGGAAAAACCATGCGCCAACCGATTATTCTACCTTTTCTCTTTGCTCTTGGCCTCTTGGTCTTTGGGTGTGCAACGGAAGACAAAGCCGCTCAGGACTTTAGCGTCCGATTACTATGCGAAACCAAGGTCAATAGCGAAACGGGCATCCCCAAAAGTGCCGTCTATACACTAGTCGAAGAGCAAAAAGTCAAGATTGCCAATATTGCCGCCTGCGATAGCATCCCACCTACTGCTTTTTCAGATTATGGCATTCCGGACTCCGCCCTTGCCGCTGCGGGTGGCTGGTACGCTGGCGCAGGGGATTACCTCTATGCTATCCGGGAAGGGGAGGCCATCGTCTACTATCAGGGCTGGCAGGATGAAATGCAGGAAGATGAAGGCTTCCATTACACCCAATTGGGCGTATACAAAAACGGGAAGTTTGAGTTGCAGCTGCCACCCACGCGGGAGGAACTCGTAGGGACTTACATCCTGAGTCAGGAAACGGGCTCGCATATCCTGTTCGTGGGCATGCATGAAGATACGCTGATTGGGGAGCATTTTGTCCTCGATGGCGTTTTGCCCCCGCTCAATCAGCTTAATGTACTGATGACCGGTATGGCACCTCAGGACTCCGCCGCTCTTGATCTTATCGATCAGGGCTTCCGTTTTTCTTCTGCCATGGGAGACGGGACCTTTCAGCGCTCGGGAGACGGGCTGGAGGTAAGCCTGAACCTGGACGGGCAGCAGGTGCGCCTGCAAAAAGCGCTCAGCAAAGACTATAGCATCCCCCAATAGCCAATTCACTTTAGTTTTCCCAGAACCGCCAGTTGATGCCTTCTCTTTGGCGGCGTCTTTTCCGTTGCTTTTTCTTCAGCCAGTTGCGCTTCAGAATGACGTAGCGCAGCGAAATGCCGGTTTGAGTGTAAACGGTCTGTTCTCCGCCAATAAGATTGATGGCCGGCTTGATATCATACGTCAGGTTGAGCTTGCCGAGTGACAACTCGATCCCGCCGATAAGGGTCAGCCCAAAAGGATCCTCGTACGGGCTGCCTTCCGTAGTAGTCGACACGCTGCCCCAGCCTTTGTGCAGCCCGCCGCCCCCGTATATGTTCAATCGTTTGGTAATGAACGGCATGTGTTGCGTACCGAGGAGCGTTACGAGTGCTTCCTCCCGCTGCAGGCTCGTTTGCAGGATGGCCCCAAGGGTGGTCTTATCAAAAATCCGCTGCTTGACCGTTAGCCCCCAGTCGGTCCCCAGGCGCATGCCAAACGCAGTATCATAAGATTGGGCGCCGAGGCTCAGTGCTGTACAAAAAATAAAGAAGGTGAGTAATCTTGCTTTCATGTTGCTAGGAACGCAAGACCATCGGTGCATATTTTCCAGCAACAGGTCAATTGTCAGGGCGAGCTCGAATGCCGCCACTGAGTTGAAAGGCTGGCGGAATATAGCTATCTTTGAAAGGCATAAACAGCATGACTTTATGGCAGAGCAGCAAACCGAATACTATTCTATTGAGGATTACCTGGCCCTGGAAGCGCAGGCAGAGGAGCGGCATGAATACGAAGCAGGGCGGATCCATGCGATGAGTGGAGGCTCAATCAATCACTCCATTATGGGGGGTAATATTATTACAGCCCTAAACAATAGCCTTAAAGATTCCAATTGCACAGCCTTAAATAGTGATGCCCGACTTTGGATAGACCATGCTCATTCCTTTGTTTACCCCGATGCCATGGTGATTTGCGGTAAAATTCAGGCAGCGGATAAAGATCCCCATGCCGTTGTTAATCCGGTTTTGATCGTGGAGGTATTATCAAAATCAACCGTTGGCTACGACCGGGGCGATAAATTCCACAAGTACTGCTCCCTGCCTTCTTTTCAGGAGTACGTTCTAATTGATCAGGACAAACCTGTAGTGGATGTCCTTTTCCGGGAAGAGCCCGGCTACTGGAAGATGACGACAGCGATCGGGCTGGACAAAACCATCAGCCTGGCAAGTTTAGGCTTTGACATTCCGCTTTCAGCGATTTACCGCAACGTGCAGGACCTGGGGGAGCCCGTCTTTTGATACAGCTATCTTTTAAAATAAAGAATGACCAATTCTCCAATTTGGTGGGTCGTGTTGCTCGGGGCGGTTGTCTGCTTTGGTTACGCCTGGCGGTTACACACAAAATCAAAATCCGAAATAGCCATCCTGTTTCTGATGCTGGGCGGCTTTTTGCTGCGCCTGTTCAGCGCCAATGACCCCTTTCTGAATCCCTGGGATGAGCGTTTCCACGCGCTGGTGGCTAAGAATATGATGAGCTACCCCTTTCGCCCCATGCTGTATGCCCACCCCGTTTTGCCCTATCCGCCCGAGGACTGGTCCGCCAATCACATCTGGCTCCATAAGCAGCCCCTTGCGCTGTGGCTGATGAGTGGCAGTATGAAACTTTTTGGCACCCACCTGCTGGCACTTCGGCTGCCAAGTGTGCTGATTACCACTTTGGGGATAGGTGCCATGTACGGACTGGGTAAGCGCCTTTACCATGCCCGCATTGGTTTTATTGCTGCTTTCCTTTGGGCGATACACGGTATGTTGGTGGAGCTGGCTGGAGGGCGGCGAGCTACTGACCATGTCGACGCTTTATTTGTTGCCCTGATTCTATTCGGGGCGTACTGGGCACTGCGGGCGGCACAGCAGAGGCGGATAAGCTTCGCCTTAATTACAGGTCTGTTAACCGGGCTGGCTGTGCTCACCAAGTGGCTTCCCGGGCTTATTGTACTGCCCGTCTGGTCGCTCTGGGCGATTCACTACCGGCAGTATTCCTGGAAAAGCTGGTTTGGGCATGGGCTGCTGATGACCTGTGCTGCATTTGTCGTGGCTGCACCCTGGCAAATATACACTCATCAGGCTTTCCCGGTAGAAGCCCGCTGGGAACAATACTACAACTATCTCCACCTGTTTGAAGGGCTCGAAGGGCACGATCAACCTTGGTACTTCCACCTCAATAACATACGGATACTGTTTGGCGAGTTCATCTACCTGCCTTTGGTTTGGTGGGCATGGGTTAGTATCCGCAAGCGAACGGATGCCAGCCGGTGGGCACTACTGGTCTGGATAGCGATCCCACTGGGGTTCTTCTCCTTCGCTGCCACCAAAATGCCTGCTTATATTCTCATTTCGGCACCTGCCATTTTCTTAATCACCGCCCTGGCCTGGCAGCATTTTAAGATTTACCAATACCGGTTTGGGCGCTGGCGACGGTTGGTGCAGGTTTTTATAGTGGGCTTGCTCCTCCTTCCGGTCCGCTACAGCCTTGAACGCCTCAAGCCTTTGGATAGAGACGAAGCAGCGTGGGCAAAACGGATTGAAGTGGAAGCCCTGCGGCAGACTTCCCCTGCGGATTCCGTGATTTACTTTAATGTACCGCATCCGATTGAGACAATGTTCTTTCTGGGCGGCACGGCCTATGGGTATACGCCTGCTTCTCGGGTGGTGGACAGTCTGCGGGAGGTTGGGTGGAGGGTGGTTGTGGAGGAATAAAATTCAAATACCGGGCTTCGGTTAGGTGGAATTAACAAACGGGACTGACCAAAATCAGTGCATGTTAATTGAGGAAGGGGTACCTTAATCAGTGACCCAACCCTAGCCTATGCAACCAGCAACCGACCTTCCGGATCGCCGCACGTTGCTGAACGACCTGTGGGCCATTCAGCTGGAGAAGCGGCACATTAGCGATCAGGGCATTAAGACTCTGGCCGCGCGGTATCAGATTTCTGAAGTGGAAATTGAAGGGGTCGTATCCTTTTATCATTTCTTTCACCGGCAGCCTACCGGGCAGTACACCATTTATGTCAACAACAGCGTCACTGCTGTGCATAGTGGTATGGGTGCTGTCATTTCTGCTTTTGAGGAAGCGACCGGCGCCCGGATTGGGCAAACCGACCCTACGGGTACTTTCGGGCTTTACGAGACTTCCTGCATCGGGCTATGTGACCTGGAGCCTGCCTGCCTGATCAACTTTCAGCCTTTCACCCATCTGACACCCCAAAAGGTAAAGGCACTGGTCTGGCAATTGCGGCGCGGCGTGCCCGTTGAACAACTCGCCAATCCCATTCCTCAGCATCTGCGGTATCAGTTGCCACCGGACCGGGCAGTGCTACTTCGGCCTTTTGTTCCCGGAGAAACCCTGAAGCCATTGCTGCAGCTTGACCCGGAGGAAGTCCTTTCCACCCTCGAAGCTTCCGGGCTAAGGGGCATGGGCGGTGCTTTTTTTCCGGTAGGTAAGAAATGGCGCCTTTGCCGGGAGCAGCCGGGCAACGAGAAATACATACTCTGCAATGCCGACGAAGGGGAACCCGGTACCTTCAAAGACCGTATGCTGCTACAGTACCTGCCGGGGCTGGTCATTGAAGGGATGATACATGCCGCTTATGCTACCGGTGCGGCAGAAGGCTGGATTTACCTGCGTGCGGAATACCGCTGGCTTTTGCCTGAACTGGAAGCGGCGGTAGCAGCGTACTACGACCGGGGATGGCTGGGGGCGCAGATCCCTGCTAAAACGCCTTTCCGGTTTGATATTCATATTCAGTTGGGGGCCGGGGCCTACGTCTGTGGCGAAGAGACCGCTATGATGAATTCGCTGGAAGGCTTGCGGGGCGAACCACGCGTCCGGACCTATTTCCCGGTGGAAAGAGGTTACCGCCAAAAGCCCACCGTGGTCAATAATGTGGAGACCTTTGCTGCCGCTGCCCGTGTTCTTGAAGTTGGGGCTGAACGATTTGCTGCCCTGGGCACGCCTCAGATGAAAGGTACCCGCCTGCTCAGTATTGCCGGCGATTGTGAGCGCCCTGGTATTTACGAAATAGAGTGGGGGACCCGCCTTGCAGAGGTCTTGGATTGGGCTGGTGCCAAATCTACGCTGGCCGTGCAGATCAGCGGGCCTTCCGGGCAGTGCATCGACCCCAACTACGGTGACTCTTGCTTCGACTGGGACGACCTGCGGTGCGGGGGCGCTGTAACGATATTCAATACCCAACGCGATCTGCTTCAGATCCTCCGGAACTTTTCCAACTTCTTTGCTGAAGAATCCTGCGGCGTTTGTACCCCCTGCCGGGCAGGGAATTTCATCTTTACCCGTAAGCTGGACAAGCTCGCCAAAGGGCTGGGCCGGGCGGACGACTACGTTGAAATACAGAACTGGAGCAACATCATGCGGCAAACCAGCCGGTGCGGGCTGGGCCGGGCTGCCACCCATGCCTTGCTCACGGCAATGGAGCATTTCCCGGGGTACTTTTCCCGGTACTTTACGCCTAACGGTGTGGCGGGCGCCCAACCCTTTGACCTGGAGGCGGCGGTCAGCGACTACCGGGAAACGGTGAATAAAACCTTAGGAACCACTAAAACCAACTGATTATGGCAAAGGCTGTTTCCATCCAAATTGACGGTATTGAGGTTCAGGCTGAGGAAGGGCAAAACCTGGTGGATGCCATACGCGGAGCAGGCGTGTTTATTCCATCACTCTGCTATTATGAGCACATTCAGCCACCGTTGGGTACCTGCCGGGTGTGTACGGTGTTGGTCAATGGTAAACCTACGGCCTCCTGCACCGCTACGGTGAAACCCGGGATGAAGGTGGTGACTCAAACAAAGGAGCTGGAGGATGTGCGCAAGGGTATGGTGGAAATGTTGTTTGCAGAAGGCAATCATTTCTGTCCGGCCTGCGAAAAAAGTGGCGATTGCGATTTGCAGGGGCTGGGCTACCGGCTCGGGGTGACCGCAACCCGATTCCCCCATCTGTTCGTGAACCGGCTGATTGATTACCGGCCGGAGCGTATGGTCATTGATCATAATCGTTGCATCCGGTGCCGGCGCTGTGTGGAGGAAGTACATACCGATGCTGGGAAAGCCGTATTTTCTTTTGTGAACCGCGGCAAAGACACCGAAGTAGCCATCGATTACAAAGCTGAAACCGAGTTGACCGAGGCTCAGGCTCTGCAGGCTATGCACCTATGCCCGGTGGGTGCGATCCTGGTGCGGGGCAAGAGCCTGGCCCGCCCGGTTGGAGAGCGTAAATACGATCAACCCGGACAAGGCTGGGAAAAGGAAGAAGGAGCGATAGAGGTGCCAGCGCCTAAGCCCGGAGCACCTAAAAAAGTAGTAGCGACCACCTCCCTTGCAGGTTGCTTCGGCTGCCACATGTCCCTTTTGGATATTGATGAAGAATTGCTGGACGTCGTGGAGTTGGTGGACTTCAATAAATCTCCGATCACCGATGTTAAGGCTTTTGAGGGGCGCTGCGATGTGGGTATCATCGAAGGCGGCTGCTGTAACAGCGAAAATGTGGAGGTGTTGCGAGCTTTCCGGGAGCATTGTGACATTCTTATCGGGGTAGGGGAATGTGCCATCTGGGGCGGACTGCCTGCCATGCGCAACTTTATTCCTATTGAAGAGTGCCTGCTCGAAGCCTACGGGCGCACCACCGAGTTGGAGGATAGCAAGGTCGTCATCCCTAAACATGAGGATCTGCCGGAACTCCTAGACCGGGTTTACGGCTGCCAGGAAATCGTACGGATGGACTACTTCATCCCCGGCTGCCCGCCCGATGCCCGGCACATTTGGAAAGTATTGAAACATGCGCTGTTTGGGCAACCCTATGCCCTGACGCATGAAGAATTTAAATACGACTAATCATGCCCAACCAAAAGACCACCAAGATTACCATTGACCCTGTCACCCGGGTAGAAGGGCACGGCAGGGTGACCATTCATCTGGACGAACAGGGGGAGGTCAGTGAAGCCCGCTTCCATATCGTCGAGTTCCGTGGCTTTGAGCGGTTCATTCAGGGGCATCCGTACTGGGAGGTACCTGTGCTCGTGCAACGCCTGTGCGGTATCTGTCCGGTAAGCCATCATTTGGCAGCCGCCAAAGCGATTGACCAACTACATGGATTGATGCCCGAAGATTTATCACCCACAGCCACCAAGCTGAGGCGGCTTTTGCACTACGGCCAGGTCTTTCAATCGCACGCCCTGCACTTTTTCTACCTGGCTTCGCCCGACTTGCTCCTCAAGGGAGATACGCCTGTGACAGAGCGTAATATTGTTGGGGTCGTGATGGCCAATAAAGACCTGGCAAAGCGAGGTATAATGATGCGGAAATTCGGTCAGGAAATTATCAAAGCCATTACCGGAAAGCGTATACATGGCGTAGCGGCAGTGCCAGGTGGTAATTACAAGACCTTTACGCCCGAAGAACGTTGGTTTTTCCTGGATGGGAAAGCTATACCTTCCGTAGACACCATGATTGAGTGGACACAGGAGACCTTGCAGATGCTCCGGCAATACCACGAAACCAACCGGGCCTGGCTGGATAGCTTTGCGGATTACCCCTCTGGCCATCTTGGGCTGGTTGGCGCTCAGGGCGAACTGGAGTTGTACGATGGGCAGCTTAGGGCTATTGACGCAAGCGGACAGCGTACCCTGAATGACGTGCCGGCACAGGACTACCGCAAGTATTTCGGAGAGGCGGTAGAGCCCTGGACCTACCTCAAGTTCCCGTACCTGAAACACCTGGGCAGAGCCGATGGCTGGAACCGCGTAGGCCCACTCGCCCGGCTGAATGTCTGCAGCCATATCGGCACGCCTCTGGCAGAACAGGAACGGCAGCGCTTCTTCGGGTTTTCGGGCCACAGCCCGGTCAACCGAACGCTGTATTACCATTGGGCACGCCTCATTGAAATGTTACACTGTGCCGAAGTTGCCCGCCAACTCCTGAATGATCCGGAAATCCTGAGCGATGACCTGGTTCGGGAAGGACAGCGGCAGGAAGAAGGCGTGGGCGTTGTGGAAGCGCCCCGCGGCACGCTGATGCACCATTACCGGGCAGATGAAAAGGGGCAGGTGACCTGGTGCAACCTTATCGTCTCCACCACCCATAATAACGAGCCTATGAACCGGGCGGTACGGGAAGTGGCCAGGCGGGAGCTCAGCCGGCAAAAGGAAATCACGGAGCCCATGCTCAATCAGGTAGAGATTGCCATTCGGGCTTACGACCCTTGTCTGAGCTGTGCCACTCATGCCATCGGGGATATGCCGCTTCGGATTGAGCTGTTCAGCCATGATGGGCAGCTGATGGGGCAACGTACAAAAAACAGTAGCTTGTACAATAATCCGCTGGGCGTATGACCCGGTTAAATCCCGAATTGCACATGAACCCACTTGAATCCAATCCGGCAAATGAACTTTTGTTGATTGCCATCGGCAATGATGCCCGTCAGGACGATGGGCTGGGGTGGGCGTTTGGGCAGGCGATGGAGGCAGACGAAGACTTCCGGGGAACGGTGGTTTATCGTTATCAGCTGCAGGTGGAGGATGCGCTGCTGATCGCTGATTACTGCACTGTCCTCTTTGTAGACGCCTGTAAGGGGGAGTTGCCAATGGGTTTTGAGTTCACTCCGCTTAAGGCTGATGCGAATTTTGGATTTACAACGCATCAGTTGTCACCGGCAACCGTTCTGGCGCTGTCGAAGCAGTTGTACGGAGCTAAACCACAGGCTTTTTTGTTGAAAATAGCTGGGACAGCATGGGCGTTGGAGCGGGGATTGTCGAAAGCAGGAGCGCGTAATTTAGCCTCCGCTTTGAAAGAAGCAGAAGCCTTGCAAGGGGCTAAGGAATAAAGGGTTGGAGCGGGATTTGAAGGCAGGGCAGGATATTTTCCCCTCTATTCCTGACTCAGCCATATTACTTGAATTATCTAATCTCAAGGTAGGGAATTTAGGGATGGAATGCAATATTGATGGAAAAGGTGTGCTGACACATTCCGTACCTACGGCACGGACCTGCCTTCAAACCTGGATTATCTACCGATGTTCCGTACCTAAAGGCACGGTATTTATCTATGGTTTACGCTAAACCCGGAATCATTTTCGGGAATTACTAATACTTCATAATGTCTGATGAAAATACTCATCCTGTGATATATACCTTTAATGCTTTCGATAGCTGGAATGAATCTAATTGAGCTTGTAACCCTGCCGCAAAAAGATCGAACAAACCATTATCCGTTTCCATAAAGATTTTACCTCCCATAACAAGAGCGGCTGAAACAAACCTCAGTTGTATACGCCTTCCGTCGATGCTGTAATATCTCCCCTGTGCGTAGGCATCATTTTGAAGATTATAAAAACTTGCTTCAGAAAGTCTTTCAAACCAGGATTCGGGCGGGTATGACTTGAAGTTATTTATAACTTCCTTACTGTCGTCCAGTTTGGTAAAAGGTTGTAGTTTGGCATATACTGCCTGAAGGAAGTCTAACAACTCTGTTTCGACTATTGATGGCTTAAGTTGACCATCCCAAGTCTCGCCATACTGCTGCCCGTTGTAAATGCTCAGGTCGATACCCCGGTTTTCTAGACCCTCCTGAAGGGTATTAAAATCAATTGGATCGGAAGGAATGGGGTGCAACTGTAGTTTTGTTACTATCCCCACTGCAAGGAATTGACCCATAAATTTTTGGTTGAATACAGGCTAATCAAAAAAAGTATCATACTGATTGCGCCGCCCTTCCTGCCGCACGGGCTCCTTGATAGGCTGGTCCAGGTCCAGCACATCGCTTTCGTTGGCGGCCTGAGAGAGTAGGTTTTGCTTTTCGTCTTCGCCTAAAATGAGTGAAGTGCTCTCTTTTTCCCACTTTTCCAGCATTTTGAGCCCTTCTTCCTCGAAAATGCCATTCTGGAGGTCGATCGAGTTCATGAAGTTGGAGGACATTTCCATAAAGCGGTCCATTTCTCCCACTTTGTTGGCAACATCGTCGGTGATGGCTTCCATGGCAGCATCAAACATCGCGCGCTTGTCCGGGTCGCCCTGCATGATGCTCATGGCGGAGTTCATCGCCCCATGGCTGGCGTGGATGGCTTTGCGCTCCTGCTCCTTGATCATAACCTGGTCTTTCACGTCCTCGGCAAGGATAAGCGAATTCTCGTGCATCTTGGTGAGCACGCGGTACAGTACCTCCATCTTCTGGTAGAGGTCTTCCAGCCGGACGTTGGAGTCCTTCAGGCGGCCAGCTTTGCGCGACTTCAGGATCATCACCGTTTGCTTGTTGCTGGCTTTGGCTTTGCTGGCCAGCTGCAGGTTGGCTTCAATCTCTTTTTTATTGTTATGGATTAATTCCTTGAGCTTGTGCATTTGCCCGCGCAGGATATTGATCTGCTTTTCCATCTGTTTGACCTTCTTTTTGAGGTCCTCCACATAGTTTTTGAGAATGCCGATGGGGTCAAGCTCTACGAAAATGCCGGTAATCCAGCGCATCACGCTGCGGTACATGTACCAGATGAGGTTGCGCATGCGCGGGTCGAGCACCATATAAACGATGGCAGCCAGTACAGCCAGCATTCCTGCCAGGTAGAGCGTGTTTTGCGCTAAAGCAATCAAGGTTGGCAATGCCGTATAGAGCAGATAACCTCCACCAACGAGCAGGGCACCCAGAAAAACAGCGCCAGTGACGCCTTCGGGGCGCTTCCAGAAGGGTTTGGGCTGTATTTGAGAATTGTTGTTCATGATCATCATTGAATTGAGGACTACAAATAAAGCAAAAATCACCTACCTGTACAACCACAGTTGTTTATCTTCGCGCTTAATGATCAATCCCGAGCGCATGAAGACTTTTGATGTCACCATCCCCGTGCTAAACGAAGAAGCAACTTTGGCCCAGCAGGTAATGCAGCTGAATGGATTTTTGAAAGCGCATTTTCCGCAGGAAGGGCAATGGAAGATCGTCATTGCCGACAATGGCTCTACCGACCGGACCCTGGAAATCGCGAAGGAACTCAGCAACCGTATCGCGGAAGTCACTTTCGTGAAAGTGCCCCGCCGCGGCGTCGGGCTGGCACTCAAGACCTCCTGGGGGCAGTCTAAAGCAGATATCGTGGGGTACATGGACCTCGACCTGGCCACCGACCTGCCGCACTTCCTGGAAGCCTACCGGGCAATTGCTGAAGAGGATTACGATGTGGTCTACGCTTCCCGCCTGCACCCCAAATCCAAAGTCGTGAACCGGCCCTTCAAGCGCGAAGTGGCCAGCCGGGTGTTTAACCTGATGCTAAAAACGTACCTCGGCGTAGGTTTTTCGGATGGGATGTGCGGGTTCAAATGGCTGAAAAGGGAGGTCTATCCGGAACTTCATGAAGCTGGGGCGCAAAACGATGGCTGGTTCTTTTCCACGGAGCTGCTAACCACGGCCGAGTGGCTCAACAAGCGGATTTACGAACTGCCCGTCAAGTGGACCGATGACGTCAGCAGCAGCCGGGTGGAAATTCTGCCTCTGGCCAAGCGCTACATTAACTCCATGATCGAACTCAAAAAACGACGGCCATGAGCACCGCGCCGACACTAATACTAGGTACTGCAATGTGGGGGTGGACCACCGAACGCGCCACCGCCTTTAAACTCCTGGACCATTTTTACGACCGGGGCTACCGGGAGGTGGATGGGGCTACCAACTATCCTATCAATAAAAACCCGGGGGACTTCCGTCGGGCAGAGCAAATCCTTCTGCAATGGATCAACGCTCACGGCATCAATGACCTCCGTGTGATGATGAAAGTGGGGAGTGTCAATAATATGCGTACACCGGAGTGCAATTTGTCCAAAAGTTTCCTGCTCATCATGCTCGATGAGTACCGCTATGCCTTTGGGGACAACCTCGACACCTTCATGCTCCACTGGGATAACCGAGAGGCTACCGAAGAAATCGAGGCTACGTTTGAGGCTTTTCAGCGCGCAAAGGACCTGGGCTACCGATTGGGGCTGTCCGGTATCCGTCATCCGGAGGTGCATGCTAAGGTGAACGAAGCCTATGGTTTCGACTTCCGCATACAGATGAAGCACAACCTGCTGCAATCGGACTATGGGCGCTACAAGCCTTTCCATGGACAGCCCCGGTTCATTACCTACGGGGTGAATGCCGGAGGGGTCAAGCTTGATGCGGCGGCTTATCATCAGGGCAGCTCCCTGAAAGCGCGGGGCGGAGATACAGACAAGCCGCACCCCATCGTCGGGCCCTTGCAAGAGGTACTCGCGGCGGCCAATGAGCAGCCCGGTCGCCCTGCGGTCTCCAATATGAACCACTGTGGCATGGCTTATGCTTTTCATAGCCCGGATGTAGGCGGCATACTGATTGGCCCTTCCCGGCCGGAGCAATTGGAGCATACGCTCAACTTCCATGAGGCGCTGCAGCGTTATGATTACAGTGACTTTTGCGAAGGGCTCAAACAGGTAGCGGCACAATTTTAAATATGGAGCAGTACGATTTCCTGATCGTCGGCGGCGGTATTTTCGGCATTTATGCGGCTTTGTTTCTCCGGGAACAAGGTCAGCGGGTACTGCTCGTGGAGAAGGAAAAGGTGTTGCTGAAAAAAGCTTCCATCGTCAATCAGGCGCGGCTGCACAGCGGGTACCACTATCCGCGCAGTGTGGCAACGGCCCGGATGTCGGACGACAACAAAGCGCGCTTTACAGCTGACCATCAGGATTTTATCAACTTTGAGTTCGAGAAGTACTACGCCATCGACCGCTTTGGCTCCTTTACGGATGCCGCGCAGTTCGAACGGTTCTGCGCCTTTATCGGCATTCCCTGCGAGCCCGTGGAGCGTCATCCGTACTTCAACTATCACCGATTGGAGGCCTTGTACAAGACCGTGGAGTATACCTTCGACCCCATTCTCATCGCAGAGTACTACCGGCAGCGGCTCTACGAGGCAAGCCCGGAGGTGACCCCCCGGCTTTTCACGGAAGTGGTCAATGCAACAGCCGATGGCGAACGATGGCAGGTTGGCTTGAAAGACCTGGAAAGCGGTAAGCGCGAGTCCGTTAAAGCCCGTCAGGTGATCAACGCGACCTACGCCGGCAGCAATGCCATCAACCGCCTCTTTGGCGTGCGTGATATCGACCTGATGCATGAGATTTCAGAAATGGCTTTTGTCAATTCCCCTCAGGTCCGGGATATCGGGCTGACGATTATGGACGGTCCCTTTGGCTCCATAATGCCTTACGGCAAAAGCGGGCTGCTGTCCCTGTCGAGCGTAGCCTACACGCACCACAAAGTCTCCTACGACAACCTGCCCACCTTCGACTGTCAGCAGGTAAACACCAACTGCCGCCCGGACTTTACGGATATCTGCAACTTCTGCCCCGCCAAACCGGCCAGCAATTACCGCAAAATGCTGGGGCAAATCCGGCATTACTTTACCGACAAGGTGGAGTTTCAGTACTTCACCTCTATGTTTACCATTAAGTCTAAACTTAAAGCCAGTTATATTGACGATGGGCGGCCTACGGAGATTTCTGTCCTCCATGAAAATCCCCAATTTTATTGCATCTTTGCCGGAAAAATCAATTCCATTTACGAGATTGAAAAAGTCGTATCCCTTTAAATCCTAACCAAGTATGGCTGTAACTGTAAACGTGGCTTCAGAAATTGCGCCACTTAAACGCGTTATCATTCACCGCCCCGATGAGGGCATTGCCCGCATTAGCCCAAAGCGGGCCGAAGAGCTCCTGTTTGACGATATCGTGTACCTGCCGCAGATGCAGGAAGAGCACGATGTGTTTTCGGAAATTCTTAAGCATTTTGTAGGAAAAGACAATGTCCTCGAAACAGAAGACCTTCTCTTTGAAGCCCTGGAGGCTGCCTCGGAAGCCGACAAAAAGGAGATGATCGAGAAAATCATCGACTATGAAGAACTGCCACGCTCCTACGAAGATATGCTCCTGAAACTGGACAACAAAGCGCTGACCGAGACGCTGATCACGGGCTACCTGCAGCAAGAGGATATGATTCTCTTTGATCCTATCCCGAACTTCATCTTCACCCGGGACATCGCGGTCACGGTCAACGACCATGTCATCATCACCAAAGCGGCTAAAGAAGCGCGCTTCCGCGAAAATTTCCTGACCCGGTATATCTTTTGGGCACACCCCATTTTCAATGCACTGAGCAAAGAGGGGCGTATCATCAACCTGAACAACGTAGAACTATTCCCGCCTTCCCGCCGCCGGGAAATGGTTAGCATTGAAGGTGGAGATGTGATGGTCATCAACGAAGACTACCTGCTCATTGGCTGCAGTGAGCGGACGACCGCCCATGCCATTCAGTCGCTCAAAGAAGTCCTTTTTAAAAAAGGCGTAGTGAAGCATGTCGTGCAGATCAATATCCCGACGGACCGCAGCTACATGCACATTGACACCATTTTCACACAAATCAATACCAACCACATTGTGGCTTTCAAGCCAATCGTGCTGGATGGGCTGGGGTCTTACGTTGAAGTATTTTCCTCCAATGGCGCTACCCGTCATTATCCTTCTATCAAGGAGTTTTTCCATGGGGAGATTAATCCGGACATGGAATTCATTCTCAGCGGGGAAGGCATTTCACCCTATCAGGACCGGGAGCAGTGGACAGATGGCTGCAACCTCGTAGCCCTGAAGCCCGGCGTGGCGATCACTTACGACCGCAACCCTTACACCGAGAAGGCTTTCCGCAGTACCGGTTACCAAATTATGCATGCCACGAGTATGCTGCAGGCGTTCCAGGATGGCTCGCTTAAACCGGAGGAGGTGGAGAATACCATCATTGCATTGCCTTCCAACGAGCTCTCCCGGGCCCGTGGCGGTTCGCACTGCATGACTTGTCCGGTAGAAAGAGGTTGATCTTTTGGTTGAATGGCAGGTCATCTTTCAGGGGATGACCTGCGATCCTGAATGCCTACCGCTCAAACTGTACCGACAGATTCACCTTTGCACTCAGCCCGATGAAGGGGCGCACAAAGAGTTCCTGCCGGTCTCCGGCGGTGGTTTCTTCCAATAAGGTGGCACCCAGATTCAGGTAGACAAACTGGAAAAGCTTATAGTCCAGACTGGCGTAAATGGGCAGCCCGGTGATGGGGCCGGTTAGCTTTTGCTCATCTGCATTTTCAAAGTCTTGCAGGAATAAGCCAAATCCAATGTACGTATTGCTGAAAAAGCGGGGCGCGAAGGCACTATTGCCTAAGGGGAATGATAAGCCTACGTAGGGCGCCGTATCGTAATCCAGGTCTTCCCCCAGGTCGCCACTGAAGTAAACGCCTCCGTAACCGGCATTAACAGCCAATGCTCCTTTTTTGGACTCGGTCGGACAATCTTCCAGCATGCGGGCGTCCGCAATTTTGTACAGCGGTGCGGGCAGCATGCGATCGAGCTCGTTCTGCAGCAGTTGCCGCAGCAGCACCTGTTCTTCAGCCATACGGACCTGCCCCACGCTGTCCCGCATGCGCATATCCGCCATTTTTTCCATCTGCAGGGCTACCAGGTTGGACAACTCCTGAGCCGGTGCAGCAATACCGGTGCGGTAGTTTTGAAGATCGGCCTGCAGCAAGTCGTTCATCTCCTGTAGGAGGCGCTTGGGTTTACTTTCCCATTCGATGGTTTTGGACTCCTGCGTGAGCTGCGTTTCCAGGAATAATTGCAGACGGTTGTTAAGGGTCTGAATGAGTTCTGTGCGCTGTGCATTACTTAGGGTTTGAAAATACAAGACCTCAATATCATAACTGGCGGAGGAGCGGAACTTGTAATTGACGGGCAGGCTGTAGGTTTTTTCCTTGTTGTCCAGCGGGCGCTGCCATACGGCGTAATGCAGGACGGTGGATTTACCTTTGGGAGGCTTAATATTCAGCTCGACCCGGTCGATGTAGGAGGGTATGGACCCGGTGAAGAGGATGTTCGTCTCTGCCGGAAGCGGGTTGTTATCCCCAATGTAGGTGCTTTCAAAGTCGAGGTTGACTGTTTTGTACTGGGCAAGTAGAAAAAATGGGCATAATACGAGAAGGAATAGTAAAGATGGCTTTTGCATAAAAATGTGTTTGTGGAGTTTTTGCGGGTTCACTTATATAATTACGGAAACCGTTATTTGTTTGGACGTTTACTTACAGCAAAGTCACTCCACGCAACATAGGCCCATACTATCGGATCAAATGCACCATCCCGGCCTGCACCTGTTGCTGCCCGGCCTGTTCGTAGGTCAGCTGCCAAATATAGGCGCCAGGGTTCATCGGTTCACTGCCGGATTTGCCATCCCAGCTTTGCCCAAGCTGATCGCTTTCGAACACAAGCTCACCCCATCGGGAGAAGACTTGCAGGCGGTAGTTTTGTACCGGGCAAAGGTCTATAGGCAGAAAACCATCGTTGATGCCATCGTCATTTGGAGAGAAGGCATTGGGAACGTAAAAGCAATTCTCACACCCAATAGGCTGCAGATCAATACTATCGACCGCACTGCCGCAAGTGTTGGTGACGGTAACGGTATAAACGCCCGGGGTAGAAAATGTGGTGATTATCGCGGTACTTCCGTTGGACCATTGTAGGTCATTTTGAGGTTCTGTCGTTGCTTCCAGCTGCACGGAACCGCCCGGGCAGAGGGGAGCGGTCCCCTGTATCTCAAGAGTGGGGAAAGTCAGGCTGTCTACGGTAAAAACCGTATCAAATTCCCCGCATCCGTTAGTCACGGTGATATGATAAGTGCCGCCACCTGTCAGCATCACACTGTCACCCACGCTGCCATTTGACCAGGTATAACCCGTAGCGCCTTCCGAAAACACACTTGCTCCGGCTGTTTCGTCGGGGCAAAGGGCGTCCGGGGCCTGAAGAAGTATAGGCGGCACGTCCAGTACATTCAGCATCAGGGTATCCGTTGCCTGCCGGCCACAGAGGTCGGTAAACAAAACGGTGTAGCGCCCACCGGTGGCGACCTGTATCGTTGCCGTGGTGTCGCCGGTGGACCAGAGTAAGGTGCCTGAGATATTCGCCGTTGCAGCGAAAGTGGCGGTATCGCCGGTACAGAGGGTGTTCGGACCGTTGATATTCACAATGACCGTGTCTGTCAGTTCCTCCACTTCGATGGTGTCGCTTACCATACCACAATCGGCAGTAACAGTCAGGCTATAAATCCCGGGCTCGGTAACGGTCAGGCTGGTATCGGTGGAGCCGTCCGACCACAGGAAAGCATCACCATTGGTCAAAGGGATGAGCGTAATGGGGCCATTGTCGCAGCTAAAGGTGGTATCCGGGCCCAGGTCCGCGATCAGGGTTTCCTGAGTGTCAAAGATGTAGTCCATGAAGTTGGGGAGGCCCAGGAAGGGCTGATCCGGTGTCTGAAAGCTAAAGACTTCTTCCTCCAGGTTAGCCTGCGCTGAGTTCGGGCAATTGATGGCGTGCAGGTGGGTGACCTGAGGGGCATCTTCATCGTAGGAGACCAGGTAAATGCGGCCGTCCGGAGCGAGCTGCATGGCGCCCAGGCGCTCATTTGGGCCCGGGCCGAGTATGGTTCTCGAAGACAGAAAACTGGGATTGAGCGGTTCGTAACGCACCAGCAGCGAACCACTAACGATAGGCTCCATCACATACAGGTAATTGCCGTTGGGGGAAAAGGAGTAGCTTATGGAGTTGACCGCTCCGGGCAGGGTCCGGGGGTTGGAAATATTGCCATTATTGGCATTGAAATTATACAGGACACCCCCGACAAACAGGCGGTTACGTGCCGGAGAAATCTTAATCGGGCCAGCCAGGGAATCAATCACGTCCCGCTCTTCCAGCGTTGGGCCGAGGACTTCAGTGGGCGTCACGCGGTAGTTGAAAAAATCGCCGGTATTGTCATCCACAATGATGACCCAGAAGTCGGTACCGTTCCCGTGCAGGGTGCCGCTTAGGGATTCAAAACTGGGTACATGCAGGCGGTCATCCTCAAAAACAGTGCCCCCGAGCCCGCCATTAAGGGTGCGGTTGAGCAAAAAGTGTGTGAGCCCGCGCCCCTGTAACTGACCGGCAGGCAGCCCGTCGCTGGCAAATTCCCGCTCTTCCATAGTGAAGAGGTAATGCTCATCGGTATTGCCCGGATTAGGCACAAAGAGGGCAGACTGTACGGCTCCAAAGCCACCGCCCCGTAGCCCTTCCATGTCATACAAAACATCGTGATTGGCATTCCAGATACTGCCCGAGGGTTGTCCTTGGGTAGTCCGTCCGCCTCCGTTGGTGTAGTACAAAAGGTTGCCATCTGCATCGCAAACTGAGGCACAGCCTTCCGATGTTCGCAGTGCGCCATTGGTGATCAGGACCGGGTCTCCGGAAGAGAAGTCAATACCCTGTTGGTTGCCGTAGTACCAGATGTTGCCTTCATTTTGGCTCAGTGCGGCAAAAGACAGAAAAAGGAGGGGGAGTATCAGGACAGCAAAGGGCGTTTTTTTCATACGGCACGGTTTTGCCCAAAAGTAAGGGTAACCGGCCAATTTTTCGGTCGGTTACCCTTCAATACTGATTTTTGCAGGTAGGGAGAGGTTTAAATATCTACCAACCTGCTTGTTTCCCATTACGCCATGTACAGCAAATCGTAGTACTCTTCCAGCATCCGCTTGACCCCAAAGGCATCGCGGGTGCTTTGAATGCTGGCGTGCATCATTTTTAGCCATTTTTGCCGGTCGTCGTAGTAGGTGGGCACGACTTTGTTCAGCAGCACGTCGTAGAGGGCTTCCCGGTCGTTGTCATCCTGTTCTTCCACGTTGTCACTTTCGAAGGCATTGCCGATCTGCCAGCCATTGACGCCATCCTCGCAGGCTTCCGGCCACCAGCCGTCGAGCACGCTGAGGTTGAGCACCCCGTTCATAGAGGCTTTCATGCCGGAAGTTCCACTTGCTTCCTTAGGGCGGCGTGGGTTGTTGAGCCATACATCGGAGCCACGGGTGATGGCGGCACCAATTTCCATATCATAGTTTTCCAGGAAGACCACCGCATTGGGATAGAGCTTGGACATGCGCACGAGGTTGGCTGCAATCGCTTTGCCGGTATCGTCCAGGGGGTGGGCCCGGCCGGAAAAGACGAGCTGAATCTTGCCCTCCTTCAGGTAAGGCTCAATAACTTCAGGTTTAGAGAAGATCAGGTCGCTGCGCTTGTAAGGCACAGAGCGGCGGGCGAAGCCAATGATCAGCTTTTCTTCGTCAAGGGTGACGCCATTCTTGCGCTTGACGAGGTCAATGAGTGCCCGCTTGTTCTTCAGGTGCGGTTCCCAGAGGTCCTTACCAGCTTCAGCAGCATCAAGCATGGCCTGATCGACCCAGGTACCCTGATGAATGCCGTTGGTGATGGCCACAATCTCTGAACGGTCGTGGATGTGCTTCCACATTTGATTGGCGGTCTCCCCGTGCAGTTGGGCTACCGCGTTCGACTTTTTGGAAAGGCGCAATGCCCCCACGGTCATATTGAAGGGGTCGCCCGCGAGGCGGCGGAGTTGGCTGGGTTTCATGCCCAGGTTGGCGCCCATGTACATCAGGCGGTCGACCGGGTGGGACTCATTGCCCTGAATCACAGGAGTGTGGGTGGTGAATACGATTTCATTTTTGCTTGCAGCCCAGGCTTCCTCGAAGGTCATGCCGTCTTCCATTTTTTCGCGCATCAGCTCAAAGCCGGCAAACAGGGCATGACCTTCATTAAAGTGGTAGACATCTACCTCAATGCCCAGCGAACGGAGGGCCCGCACGCCGCCAACACCAAGGACAAGCTCCTGCGCGATGCGCTCTTCTCCAAACCAGCCGTAGAGCTGTCCGGTAATCCAGGCATCTTCATTGCCAGGTACATCTGTATCGAGCAGGTAGAGTGGGGCGTTACCGAAAGCCTCGAGTTTCCAGACTTTACAGGCGACATTCCGGCCACGGATTTCGACATTTACAGTAATGCCGGTATCCTCCATGAAGTCGTCATAATTGTAGTTGCGGTAGGAATCGTAGGGCTTGCCATCCTCCCCAATGAATTGGTCGGTATACCCCTGTTTCCATTTAATACCAATGCCGACGATAGGGTAGTCGTACTGCTTCGCGCCTTTCATATAGTCGCCAGCCAGGATGCCCAGGCCACCGGCATAGGCTTTGAAGCGGTTGTCCAGCCCGTACTCCATGCAAAAGTAGGCTACGCGGGGCAAGGTGCCTTTTGAATCTGCCATAATGTGGGTTTTCTGTTTGTTGTGATCAAAGAAATAGCAGGGCACGGCAATTGCCATGCCCCGGCATCCAATATAGCAGAAAACCCATTAAATTCGGAACCTTACGCGCTTACTTTGCAAACTTCTTTTTGCCTTTTTTGCGCTTGGGGAAAGACCGGCGCTTCTTGTTAGGCTTACCTGGCTGTGGACCGCCATCGTTTACCCGCAGCGTGCGCCCGTCGTACGTTTGGCCATCCAGTTTATTCATCAGTGTGGCTGCGGCCTGTACTTCTACCTGTACGAAGGCATGCTTTTTCTGCAGGTCGATTTTTCCGACGTCAGCACCGTTGATGCCCCCCTTTTCGCACAGGTAGGCGAGGAGTTCCCCTTTACCATTGATATCCATTTGACCGATATTGACGAATACTCGGCGGGACTCATTGGGCTTCAGGAAGGCTTTATCTGCCCGTGGCTTTTGCCCGATTGGCTTGCTTTTGGCATAATCCTGCATCTTTTTAGGCATAGTGGCAGACGCTACGCGTAGCAGCAGTTCTTCCCGGGACAAGCCTTCGAACTTAGCAGCAATCTCCGGTAGATAGTCCATCAGTTCCGGGTTTGGTGATGCTTCACTGATTTTATCAAAAAAGCGCATCAACCGCTGTTCGAATATAGCTGGGCCGGAGGGGATTTCCACCGCTTCAAATGTGATTTTGGAGACTTTCTCCAGTTTCCGGAGCAGGTGCCGGTCCTTAGGATGGGCAAGGACGAGGCTAATCCCTTTATTGCCAGCCCGCCCGGTACGGCCGGAGCGGTGGGTATAGAAGTTGAGGTCGTCCGGGATGTTGAAATGGAAAACATGGGTGATGTTGTCGACATCAATGCCCCTTGCTGCAACGTCCGTGGCTACCAGGATTCGCAGCCGGCGGTCGCGGAAGCCCTGCATGACCCGGTCGCGCTGTGCCTGATTAAGGTCACCGTGGATGGCATCTGCTTTGTAGCCATCCCGGGTCAGTTGTTCTGCCACTTCTGCGGTTTCCCGGCGTGTGCGGCAAAAGACGAGCCCGAAGAGGTCCGGCTCCATATCCAGGAACCGGCGTAGTGCCTCGTAGCGTTCTGCGGGGCGTAAAACTACGTATTGGTGGCTAATGTCTACGTTGCCGGAGTTCTGTGTGCCTACCGACAGCTCAAAGGGGTTATCCATATAGTCCTGAGAGATTCGGCGGACATCCGGTGGCATGGTAGCCGAAAAAAGCCAGGTACGGCGTTGTTCCGGGACGGCTTCCAGTATCTCATCAATTTCCTCTTTGAAGCCCATATTGAGCATTTCATCGGCTTCATCCAGCACGACTTGCTGCAGGTGGGTATAATCAACTTTGCCCCGGCGCATGAGGTCACGCAAACGGCCAGGAGTGGCTACCAGAACCTGCACGCCTTGTTCAAGCGCTTTTATCTGCCGGCGAATGTCAGCTCCTCCGTATACCGGGAGGATTTTCAGCTTGGGCTGGTTTTTTGAGAAAGACTCCAGTTCTCTGCAGATTTGCAGGCAAAGCTCCCGGGTAGGGGCCAGCACCAGAGATTGTACGAATGGCAATGCCACGTCGGTTCGGTGCAGCAGCGGCAGGCCAAAAGCCGCCGTTTTGCCAGTACCCGTTTGGGCCAGGCCCACGAAATCTTCTTCGCCGGAAAGGAGGCGGGGAATGGCTTGTTCCTGAATGGCGGTTGGGGATTCGAAGCCGATAGCAGACACAGCTTCTGTGATAGACTGGGACAGCCCCAGTGACTCAAAAGTACTCATGATCAAATGTTAAGCTGCACTCCGCAGCAGCAATGATGAGTAGCATTTGAGCTTTGCAGTATTGGGCGGAGCATCACCGTCCTGAGCAGGCTGTCAGGCCCGCAGTTTGAGCACAAACCCGTCTTGTGCGTTCATTCTAAGCTTCCGCTACTCGAAATCGGGGGCAAAGATAAGGCATTCTTTTTATTAATTTCGGATTTTGATGGTGATTTTAAGGTTTGGTGATTCCCGCACTCCATAGTCGGGCCCCACTTCTTGAACGCTGTAGAACAAATCCCTCCTGCATCCGTTCCGGAATTAAATGCCTAATCAAACCTACACTAAGCAGGCAGTTGCTCCGTTATTTGCCACAACCCTTGCCTGAGCTGGAGTTTAAGGCGCTCGGCATCAGGGGTGTTGGGTTCTGACAGTCTTTGAAGTTCCTGCCAGCGCCGGTAGTAAAGCATAGCCTCATTCATCAGCAGGTTATTGCCCATTTGGTCAGAAAGCGTAATCAAAGATTTGATAACGCCTTCAAAATCTTCTTCAATCAGCCTGCTTTGGAGGGCTTTTTTAAATTGGCGCATATCATTGTGGTTTCACGGAATAATTTTTATGTTAGGGTCGTCCTGTCAAAATAAATTTAAAGCAAACACTAGAACTGACAATCTCGAGAGGCTCAGCAATTGTTGAGCCTCTTATCCAATTTATGCTTCTGAAGTACCGTTTGGTTCCGGGAAGCACAAATGGACTATTGTACCCTTTTGAAAATAACTATTTACCCAATACCCAACATGAAAAACTTGTTCTACCTATGTTTGTTTGCTTTTTCTGTTCCATTTTTCCGAACGAATGTGTGTGCAGCCAGCACGCCAAAGGAGGCAGAAGTCAAAGATGCTAAATTCGTTAACGAGCGCACCCTTGCAACTTCCGGCACTCAGCTCACCCGGTCAGCAATGGGGATCGAACGCTCTTTACAACTGAGCAGCTTTGTTGCCAAGGCGCACCATGTATCCGTTTTACTGTCCTGGGTGGTAGACAAGCCAGCAAATGAGGTTTCTTTTATCGTTGAGCGTGCCTTTGGAAATGGTAACTGGGAGAAAGTAGGCCGGGTTACTGCTGCAGTGGGGCAACGTGAGTTTAGCTTTTGGGATGTGCGGGTGGAGCCGGGGGAGGCTTACGAGTACCGTCTGGTGAATGAGCTGAACGGTGATTCCCTTCAGACTTCCGAGCCCGTATTGCTTCAGGTGGATCAATCATTTGACGAGTACCTTATTATTTTAGGGTTGCTTGGATTTATTGGCTACGTTGCTTATCAGACGAGGAACCTTGTCCACTAGGTCACGTTGATGGCAGGTTTTCTTTAGCGGGGTTTCATTTTTTTCCTTAGCTTTATTGCGCAGGTATTGGGTTGACCCGAATGCCACATTTAAAGGACTGAATAAAACGATGCCAAACGATGAACGAAGACATTTTCAAAACCCTGCGCGCTTGCAAAGAACTGGTCAATTTAGATGATTCGGAAATCAAACAACTAGCTGGCGTGGCCAAGTTGGTGGACTACGAAGCAGGGCACGAGGTTTTTTCTATCGAACAAAAGGGGGAGTCTTTTTACATTGTCCATTACGGGCGCCTGATCCTTTATTTGTCCCGCAAGGAGCCCAAATCCTACATCAAGGGGCAGCTGTTTGGTGAAATTGCCATCTTTAACAAAACCTCCCGCCTTGGCACTATCCGCGCAACGGAGCCTTCCAAGCTTATCGTTTTTGACAAGTCCAAAGTATTTGATGACAACAAAATCCCTGAAGAACTTAAGCTTAAGCTTTCCTGGGCACTGACTCAAAAGATTATCACCTATCTTGTTGCTGATGAATCCGCCAACAGCAAACGCATCATCGATAAGGGCGAAAGTGATATGGTTGAATTTAAGGAGTCTATTGACAAATACCACCGCGACAAAATCATTCAGACCCTCTCGGCATTCATGAACCTGAACGGCGGCACTGTTTTTTGCGGCGTAGATGACGAAGGCAAAATTATTGGATTGGATGCCACCACTTCAGATATCGATAACTTTAAGCGCAGCATTACAAGTGCGGTACAGCGCAACCTGGGTTCCTTTTTCGCCACCCAGTTGTCTTTCGACATTGAGAAAATTGATGACCATATGATTTTCCGAATTGATACCCCACCGGCTAAGTCGCCCGTGTTCTACCGTGATGTAGATAAGAAAGGCAACGAGCAGGAGGTCTTCTATATCCGGACAGGATCAGCGAATATCAAAATCAAGAAGAGCAGCGAGATTATCAAGTACATTGAGGACCGCTATCGGTTCGCAGGTCAGTAGGCATTAGGCTAAAACAGGCCAGCTTAATTTTTACGGTGCCTGCCAGCTCATGAGCGATTGCCAGAACTCCGTTTCCATTGCTGGTGCGTTGATCCTGGTATAAACCTGGATTTTCCTTTTGGTATTTTCCGGTGGGGTTCTTACGCTTTTGTGCGTTGCCAGTTCGGGTGTAAGTAGGGCCTGTACCAAAGCCAAGTCCCACATAATCCAGCTTTGCCCTGCCTGCACCTGCTCCCAGCGGTTGCGGAGCTGATTGCAAAGCGGTGTGGTGCAAGTGCTCAACTGACGGAAAGTCTTCGACCGGTCAAAGGTGAGTGCGCGTGCCGTACTGGCAGGCATTACCCAAAGTTCTACTTCTTCCTGGTTGAGAAGTAAGTCGAAGGCGTTCAGGTCATTACGGATGTTGAACTCGTTCTTGTCCCATGCTTTTCTCTTGGTATCGTACTGTGCACCAAGTAAGTAAATCCTAAGATTTGGGGCGATTTCCGGTGCCCGGGCAATAGCTGCTGCTACGTTTGTAGATGCGCCCAGGCAGACCACATTGAGCTTTTTATCAGGAGTGGCTTTTCTGGCATGATCAATGATAAATTGGGTAGCCGGGCTCCTTGGGATGGGGGCGCCTTCGTAGTAGCCCCACGCGTAGCCCAGCATGCGGTCGCAGCCTCTCATTTTTGGGATGTACCAGCGCTGACAAGCCCTTGTAAGTTCCTCATTGAGCTGGTGGCTGATTTCCAGTGTATTGATGCTGTCAGTGGGGTAGCTGTTCCAATAGGTATCCGTGAGCAGCTGAGGATTATTAAAATGTGCCGATTGGAGGGCAAGAACTTTCAGCCCGTCCGGAGCCAGGGCTCTGGCAATGGCGTACAAGTCATCCATTTCATTGCCGGTGTCGGCATCAATGATGTAAGCCGGTTGGGCAGTGATAAAGCAAGGGGAAATTGCGGAGAAGAAGAATAGAAATAACCGGTTTAGCATGAGCAGTATGTTTTCTCACTGCCAAAGATAGGGTTTTGAACGCGAATGGAAAGCAGGAGGGCTATGCCGTAGCCGGTTGGATCTGAGACAGTATTTGCTCCAGCGCAGAATTGGTCTCGGCTTCAGAAGCGAGTAGGTCCTTCAGGCTGATTTTGCCAAGAATGTGATCAAGTGATTGCTGTACCACCCGCCATAAAGACCGAACGGAACAGTCTACAGAGTTGGTACAAATCCGGAAGCCTGCGGAGTGCTTATTGCAAAACCCTTCGTCAAACAGTGCTCCGCCCAGTGCGCGCAAGACTTCTCCCACGTTGATATCTTCCGGTGCTTGCGCCAGCACGTAGCCCCCTTTCTGCCCACGGGTGCTTTCGATAAAACCTGCCAGGCGCAATGTCCGGGTCAGTTTGCCCACGTAGCTGTCGGACATCCCTTCCAGTTCGCTGATTTGTGGAATGCTCAGCCCTTCCTGCTCACCGGCTTCCGCGATGCGGATGAGGATACGCAGTCCATATTCGTCTTGGGCGGAAATTTTCATAGCCTTTTGCGGTTAGGATCGGTGGTTAATAATGTTTGTTTTGTATGACCTAAATTAAAACATGTCCAGGGCAAACCGGGCTTCCTCGCTCATCATGTCCTTGCTCCAGGGCGGGTCATACACGACCTCCAGCTCCACATCACTGACGCCCTCCACCATAGCCACTTTTTGTTGTACCTCCATGGGCAAAGAGTCCGCTACCGGGCACATCGGCGTGGTGAGCGTCATGCGCAGATTGACGACGCCCTGATCACTGATTTCGATATTATAAATCAGCCCCAGCTCGTAAATGTCTACCGGGATTTCCGGGTCATATACGGTTTTGGTGGCTTCGATGATTTTGGCTTCTAATGCTGCTTTGTCCATGATTGATCTTCTTTGACGTTGCGTGCGCTCAACAAAGGGCGTCGTTACTGACTTTTCGCGTTGATGGCCAGGCCGTACATCTTCATCTGCTTAACCATGCTGACCAGCCCGTTGGACCGGGTGGGGGAGAGATGCTCCTTCAGCCCTATCTTATCAATGAAGTAGAGATCCGCCTTTGCTATTTCCTCGGCTTTTTGGCCAGACAGCACCCGGACCAGCAACGCAATAATACCTTTGGTGATGACGGCATCACTATCGGCCGTAAAACTCACTTTGCCTTCTGCTTCATCCGCATGCAGCCAAACCTGACTTTGACAACCCTTGATCAGGTGGTCTTCATCTTTGTACTGCTCATCAATTAGGGGCAGAGATTTACCCAAATCGATGATGTACTCGTACTTCTCCATCCAGTCGCCGAAGAAGGCAAACTCATCGATGATTTCGTCTTGTATGCTGTTGATTGGGTTCATTGTGAAATTTTACTTTAACATCAAAACGGCCCTGTTAATTCCCGCCACGAGCGCATCAATATCCGCTTTGTTGTTGTAGAAGGCGAAGGAAGCCCGCACCGTACCAGGGATTTCATACCGGGCCATGAGGGGCTGAGTGCAGTGATGCCCCGTGCGTACTGCAATGCCGAGTTTGTCCAGTATGGCGCCCAGATCGTAGGGGTGTACCCCATCCACGATGAAGGAGACCACGCTGGCTTTTTCTTTTGCTGTCCCGATGATACGCAGGCCTTCGATTTGCTCCAGCTGTTCTGTAGCGTAGACCAGCAGCTCGTGTTCGTGCCGGCTGATATTCTCGTAACCAATACTTTGTATGTACCTGACAGCTTCTCCCAGGCCAATGACGCCCGAAATATCCGGTGTGCCGGCTTCGAACTTATGCGGCAATTCGTTGTAGGTGGTCTTTTCGAAAGTCACCGTTTTGATCATCTCTCCTCCGCCATGATAGGGCGGCATTTGCTCCAGCCATTCTTCCTTGCCATATAGCACTCCTATACCCGTTGGGCCAAACATCTTGTGCCCGGAGAAGGTGTAAAAATCAGCGTCAAGCGCCTGTACGTCCACCTGGGTGTGGGGGATGGCTTGTGCGCCGTCCACCAGCACCGGGATGTTCAGTTCGTGCGCCCGGTCGATAATGGCTTTCACCGGGTTGACCGTACCCAACGCATTAGACACATGTACCAGAGAAACGATTTTCACCCGCTCATCCAGCAGCTCGTAGAGGGCATCCAGGTCAATTTCGCCCGCATCGTTAACCGGTGCCACCCGGAGTTCCGCTCCGCGCTCCTCACAAATCATCTGCCAGGGCACAATATTGGAATGGTGCTCCATGGCTGTAATCAGTACTGCATCACCCTGATTAATAAACTTCCGCCCATAGGAAGAAGCAACGAGGTTGATCCCTTCGGTGCAGCCCCGGACAAAGATGACCTCCTTTTCGGAAGGGGCATTGATGAATTGGCGCACAAGCTCCCGGGCCTCTTCAAAAGCCATAGTTGCTTCCTGGCTCAGCTGGTAGACACCCCGGTGCACATTCGCATGTCCGGTACGGTAGTAATCATTGAGCCGGTCGATGACCTGTGCCGGCTTTTGGCTTGAAGCCGCACTGTCCAGGAAGATGATGGGCTTACCATTCATCTCCTGTTCCAGCAGTGGGAAATCCTTGCGGATTTTATCAATATCAAACGCTTGTTGAGCGGTAACTTCCATGTTGTTCTACTGTTCGAATTTCTGGTTGATCAGCATTTCTGCAAAATCGCGGACTTGCTCGTGCTTGAAGTACTCCAGCACTTCCGCGATAAAGGCATGCTGCAGCATTGCCCGTGCCTGACGGTCGTTGAGGCCGCGGCTGCGGAGGTAGAAAACGGAGGACTCATCGAGCTGTCCAATTGTAGCACCGTGGCTGCACTTTACGTCATCAGCAAAGATTTCCAGCTGCGGCTTACTGTCCATTTCGGCTTTGTTGGACAGCACCAGGCTGCTGCTTTGCTGGAAGGCGTTGGTCTTCTGTGCATCCTTGCGCACCATCACTTTGCCATTGAATACACCACGGGCACTGTCGGTTACGATGCCTTTGTAAAGCTCATTGCTTTGACAGTGTGGTACAGCGTGGTCGATGAAGGTATGGTTGTCGATGTGCTGCTGCTCCTTGCCGAAGTAAACGCCGTAGTAATTGGTGGTCAGGTTAGACCCCTTGTGTACGGTGTTCAGGTTGTTGCGCACGATGCGGCCACCGAGATCTACAGTGTAGTTCGAGAATTGGCTGTCGCGGTCCTGCTCGGCATCTACCCGGTTGATCACAAAGCCATCGGCTCCTTCCTGCTGCAGGCAGTAGTGATGGATGTGGGCATTGGCGCCTACGGTAACGCGGTTGTAGATGTTGTTAAAGTAAGTACCGGTAGCTCCCGGCTTCTCAAATTGCCCTTCAATGTAGGCAAATTCGCTGCCCGTTTCTGCCACTGCGATGTTCATGTGGCTGTTGAGAATGGGCGTCTCGGCATTGGTAGACAGGTGAAGGATGTATACAGGCTTTTCGCAAACCACATTCTTCTCGCTGTACAGGAACAGGCTGTGCTGTGAGAATGCTGCATTGAGGGCAACAAAGATATCATCCTGATCTTTCAAAATGTTATCCAGTTGCTCGCGGGCAATGCTGCCAAAGCGGTCACTGTCCATGGCATCCCGGAGGAGCATTACATGCATTCCGGCTGGCAATTCAGCAAACTGTGATAGCGCTTCGCTGAGCTGCCCGTTGACAAAGACAATCAGGTGCGCGTCCATGCCTTCAGGCAGGTATGTTTTGATATCAGCTGCATCCACACCCTGAACCTGCCCGATGGCATAATCCGGTTGGAGAATACGGTTGACGCTCGTGTATTTGTACTCCTCCCACCGGCGGGTAGGGAAGTCCAATGTACCCACCAGTGCCATTGCCCGCTGACGGTACTCGTCGAGTGGATGAGCCGGCTGCTGATTCGCGGCCTCAGTTTGGTCAAACAGCTCCTGAAACTTTTGTTTTTCGGCTGCGTATCTGTCCTGAGCTACGGTTGTTGACATATCGTAAGCTATTATTTGAAGTGCGGCTTATGAAAATAAGCCAGCAGCTTAGGTTCGTAAATGAATGACTTTGATTGCGGATAGGGTAGTTATACCGCTACTGCGTCTACCTCTTCCTTGATCCAGTCATAACCCTTGTCTTCCAGCTCCAGTGCGAGTGACTTATCGCCAGACTTCACAATGCGGCCTTTGTACAGCACGTGCACAAAATCAGGCTCAATGTAGTTGAGCAGGCGCTGATAGTGGGTCACGATGATGAAAGACCGGTCTTGTGTACGAAGCTTGTTCACTGCCTCTGATACAATGCGCAGGGCATCGATATCCAGCCCGGAGTCGGTCTCATCCAGGATCGCCAGTGAAGGCTCAAGCAGCGCCATTTGCAGCATCTCACTACGCTTCTTTTCACCACCGGAGAAGCCTTCGTTGAGGGAGCGGCGCAAGAACTTCTCGTCCATGCCCACCAGCTCGATTTTCTCGCGGATGTACTTCAGCATCTGCATCGCATTCATCTCTTCCAGTCCACGTGCTTCGCGGTTGGCATTGACGATGCTCTTGAGAAAGTTAGAGGTGCTTACGCCCGGAATTTCCACCGGGTACTGAAAAGCCATGAAGATACCTGCGAGGGCGCGCTCGTCCACTTCCATTTCCAGGAGGTCTTCGCCTTTATAAAGCACGCTGCCGCTTTCCACTTCGTAGTCCTCACGGCCCGCGATGACATTGGCGAACGTACTCTTGCCTGAGCCGTTAGGGCCCATGATGGCATGCACTTCGCCCGGCTTCACTTCCAGGTTGATACCGTTCAGGATGGTTTTATCTTCAACCGCAACTTTCAAGTCTTTAACAGTCAACATTATGGTTTGATATTTTTGTCGTGATCAATTTGGGTAAGGAAGAGGTGCCTCTTCCCGGGTTAAAGTTTAAAATTATCCTACGCTGCCTTCCAGGCTGATAGCGAGGAGTTTCTGTGCTTCTACTGCGAATTCCATGGGGAGCTCGTTGAAGACTTCCTTGGCAAAGCCATTAACGATGGTATTTACTGCGTTTTCCTCGCTCAGCCCGCGTTGCATGAGGTAGAACAGCTGATCTTCGCCAATCTTGGAAGTCGTAGCCTCGTGCTCCACTTTGGCGGTGTTGTTTTGCACTTCCAGGTAGGGGAAGGTGTGCGCACCACACTTGTCGCCCATGAGCAGAGAGTCACAAACGGAGAAGTTGTGGGCATTTTCTGCCTTCTTACCAATTTTCACCAGTCCGCGGTAGGAGTTGTGGCTGTAGCCTGCTGAAATACCTTTAGAGATGATGGTACTGCGCGTATTCTTGCCCAGATGGGTCATTTTGGTGCCTGTATCTGCCTGCTGACGGTTATTGGTAACCGCGACAGAGTAGAATTCACCTACAGAGTTGTCGCCCAGCAAGACGCAGCTCGGGTATTTCCAGGTCACGGCAGAACCGGTCTCCACTTGTGTCCAGGTAATTTTGGAATTGACACCTTTGCAAAGGCCCCGCTTGGTGACGAAGTTGTAGATGCCGCCCTTGCCGTCTTTGTCGCCAGGGTACCAGTTTTGTACCGTTGAGTACTTGATCGTGGCATCATCCATCGCTACAAGTTCTACCACCGCAGCGTGCAGCTGATTCTCATCGCGCATTGGAGCCGTACAGCCTTCCAGGTAGCTTACCTGACTGCCTTCTTCGGCAACGATCAGGGTGCGCTCAAACTGTCCGGTGTCCCGCTCGTTGATACGGAAATAAGTGCTAAGCTCCATCGGGCACTTCACGCCTTTGGGCAGGTATACGAAGGATCCATCGCTGAATACTGCAGAGTTTAATGCGGCAAAGTAGTTGTCGTTAGCCGGTACTACAGAGCCGATGTATTTTTTCACCAGCTCAGGGTGTTCCTGCACCGCCTCGCTGAAAGAGCAGAAGATAATACCCAGCTCCGCCAGCTTTTCCTTGTAGGTGGTCTTCACTGAAACCGAATCGATCACGGCATCCACTGCAACTCCCGCCAGCATCTTTTGCTCTTCGAGCGGAATCCCCAGCTTATTAAATGTATCCAGCAGTTCCGGGTCTACTTCGTCAAGGCTGTCGAGCTTTTTCTTCTTCTTGGGCGCTGCATAATAGATAATGTCCTGTAGGTCTACCGGCGGGTAGTCCACGTTCGGCCACTTAGGCTCGGTCATTTCCAGGAATTGGCGGTAAGCTTTAAGGCGCCACTCAGTCAACCACTCCGGCTCATTCTTTTTGGCGGAGATCGCACGGACCACATCTTCGCTCAGCCCCTTGGGCAGTTTGTCCGTTTCGATGTTGCTGGTGAAGCCATATTTATAGTCGCTTTTGGTATGCTGCTCCAGCGTCTGCATGGAATCGCTCATAATCTATGCGGTTTTTCCAGTGTTATTTAGACTAATTCTAATGCAAATATCATGAATCTATACAAAAAAGTACAAATAAGGTTTAGAGAATATTACACCTTTTTAGGTATTGGTGGTTTGGGCTGGGCGCTACCGGTTTTGAAATCAGCCTCGATCGTGGAATGTTGCCGGGTTTGATTGGTCTTAGCAGGATTTTGTTTGGCAAAACGGCATTAGTGTGTTTGATGATTTTGCATGGCTGTTTCTTAATTAGGTATAGGGAATAACTATTATTAGGTATAATTAATGATGAGTTATGCTCCAACTGCGACCGAAAAGTATGTATCTTGAAAGCCTAATCGATCCCCAAAGCTATGCCTAAGACCACAATTTGGAGTCCGGAGTTTCTGGATCAAATGTGGCAGGTTTGGCTTGATCAGGTAGGCTGATGATGTACTATTTTGTATCTAACCCTTTTCAAAGAAATCACCCCCAGGCTCAACACGAACCTGAGGGCGAAGCAAAGTTCATTTTAAGTCCGATCCTAGCCTAGCGCATCCTCCTCGTACGCCTCCATCGGCGGGCAGGTACAAACCAGGTTGCGGTCGCCGAAGGCATTGTCTACGCGGCCAACGCTAACCCAAAACTTGTGCTCAAAGCGCAGGTGGGGCAATGGGAAAGCCGCTTTAGACCGGGGGTAAGGCAGGTGCCAATCATCCATGGTAATCAGCTGCAGGGCGTGTGGGGCATTGACCAGCACGTTGTTGTCCATGTCAGCTTCGCCCCGGGCAATCTCATCGATCTCTTCCCGAATACAAAGCATAGCATCGCAGAAGCGGTCGAGCTCGTCTTTGCTTTCACTTTCCGTAGGCTCAATCATAATCGTGCCGGGCACCGGCCAGGAAAGCGTAGGGGCGTGGAAACCATAGTCGATCAGGCGCTTGGCTACATCCTCTGCGGAAGCCACAGATTTGTAGGGGCGCAGGTCGATGATGAGCTCGTGGGCGGAGTGGCCTCTTATCCCGGTGAAAAGCACATCATAATTGTTTTGAAGCCGGGCTTTGATGTAATTCGCATTCAGGATAGCAGCCTTGGAGGCGTTGGTGAGCCCCTTTTTGCCCAGCATTCTGATATAAGCATAGGAAATCAGCAGGATACTGGCACTGCCAAATGGCGCTGCACTGACTGCTCCGATGCCCTGATTTCCGCCAGTTTGAATCATGCTGTGGTTAGGCAGGAAGGGCTTCAGGCTTTCGTTAACGCAAATCGGGCCCATGCCAGGGCCACCGCCACCGTGTGGGATGGCAAAGGTCTTGTGCAGGTTGAGGTGGCAAACATCAGCATCAATAATGCCCGGGCTTGTAAGGCCAACCTGCGCGTTCATATTGGCACCATCCATGTAGACTTTACCGCCGTTATCGTGGATGATTTTGCAGATTTCCTGAATTTCAGTCTCGAATACACCATGCGTAGACGGGTAGGTGACCATCAGAGCGGACAGTTCATTGCTGTGCTTTTCCGCTTTCGCACGAAGGTCTTCCAGGTCGATATTACCCTGATTGTCGCATTTTACCACCACAACCTTCATGCCTGCCATCACTGCACTGGCCGGGTTGGTACCGTGTGCAGAGTCTGGGATGAGCGCCACATTGCGATGGAAATCACCATTGGCTTCGTGGTAGCCCCGGATGGTCAGCAAGCCGGCGTATTCGCCCTGTGCGCCCGAATTAGGCTGCAGGGAGCAAGCCGCAAAGCCCGTGATTTCGCTCAGCCAGGCTTCCAGTTCGCGGAAGATTTGGAAGTAGCCCGCCGCCTGATCCACCGGGGCAAAAGGGTGAAGATTAGCAAACTCCGGCCAGCTTACCGGGATCAATTCTGTAGCCGCGTTCAGTTTCATGGTGCAGCTACCTAAAGGGATCATAGAGTGTACAAGAGATAAGTCTTTGTTTTCCAAAGACTTGAGGTAGCGCATCATTTCCGTTTCGGTATGATAGCTGTTGAACTTCGGGTGCGTCAGGTAATTGGAGGAGCGCTCCAATGCAGTTGGCAATTGAAGCCCTTCTCTAACTTCAGTTATAAGGCTTGCCGATTGCCCATTTACTTTGGCGAAAAGTGCAGTGAGGCGCTCGATTTCTGCCAGGTTGACCGTCTCATCCAGGCTGATTTGTATGCTGTCTTCAGTGTACCAGAAGTTGGTCTCCTGATTCAGGGCTTCTGTTTTCACTGTCTGAATAAGTTCGGCATCTGCTTTGATGCTCAGCGTATCAAAGTAATGTCCGTTTTGCTGCTCATAACCCAGGGCTTGCAGGTTCTGGTCCAGGATTTTTGCCAGCTCATGTACCCGGCGGGCAATGGCTTTAATGCCCCTGGGGCCATGATATACGGCATACATGCTGGCCATTACGGCCAACAGGGCCTGCGCAGTACAAATATTAGAAGTCGCTTTTTCCCGGCGGATGTGCTGCTCACGGGTCTGAAGCGCCATTCGGTAGGCAGCCTGTCCATAGCGGTCCACGGAAACACCAATAATGCGCCCGGGAATCTGCCGCTTAAACTGCTCACGGGTAGCGAAAAATGCCGCATGCGGACCACCGTAGCCCATAGGTACTCCAAAACGCTGCGTATTGCCCACTACAGCATCTGCGCCCCATTCACCGGGAGGGGTGAGCAGAGCAAGGCTGAGGATGTCAGCGGCAACAGTCAGGTAGACCTCTTTGTTATTGGCCTGCTCTGCCAGTGCCCGGTAATCTTCTACTTTGCCGGTACGGTCTGGGTACTGCAGCAGCATGCCGAATACCTTATCGGTCAGTTCAAAGGACTTCCAGTCGCCCACTACCACTTCGATGTTAAGCGGCTTGGCCCGGGTCATTAGTACCTCAATGGTTTGCGGCAGTACGGTATCGGCTACCAGGAACTGATTGATGGCTTCCCCTTTATTGCGTTTGTTTTTTTGGCTGTAAAACATCGTCATCGCCTCCGCTGCAGCTGTGCCTTCGTCCAGCAATGAAGCATTGGCAATCGGTAGGGCCGTGAGATCACTCACCATGGTCTGGAAGTTGAGCAATGCCTCAAGGCGGCCCTGTGAAATCTCCGCCTGATAAGGGGTGTACTGTGTGTACCAGCCCGGATTTTGGAAAACGTTGCGCAGAATAACCGAAGGCGTAATCGTACCATGGTAGCCCATGCCGATGTAGGTTTTGTAAACCTTGTTCTTGGCAGCGGTGCGCTTCAGCTCGTTAAGGAAGTCAAATTCCGTCAGGGCTTCCGGCAGGTCCATTTCCTTTTTCAGGCGGATTTTGTCCGGCACAGTCTCGTCGATAAGCTGATCCAGTGACTGTACGCCAATGGTTTCAAGCATTTTCGGCAAATCTTTATTAGAAACCCCATTGTGGCGGTTCACAAACTGATCGAAGGAGGTGGTGTGTTTCATTATCCGTCGCTTGTAATGTTGTATTCGGTTAGGGTTTTGAATTGGAGCCAATGCCCCGCAGCTTCTTTTTAAGCCGCAAAGGTACGACTTTTTTCTGTGCCCCTAACAAGCAATCGGGAATTTGGGTTGCTCCTTTTTGTGTAAAAATTCGATTATTTCCGGGCGATTTCCGCAGGCCCTTCTTTAGGGCGTATGATTAGGCGCAGGGATTGGTCATAAGTCAGGTAGTTCCAAACCCAGTTGACGAATATGAATACTTTATTTTTGGCGCCCAAAATCTGAAAGAGGTGTACAAATAGCCATATCAGCCACGCGAAAGCTCCCTGGAATTTAAAGCCGGGCAGGTCAGCGACGGCACGGTTGCGGCCGATAGTGGCCATAGAACCGAGGTCCTTGTAAGAGAAAGGTGCCATTTCTTTGCCCTTTGACAGCTTTTTGAAGTTTTTGCCGAGGTGTTTGGCGTGCTGCATCGCAGCTTGCGCCACCTGCGGGTGCCCTTTGGGATAGTCGGGCTCTTCCATGAAGGCAATATCACCAATGGCAAAAATATCCTGCGTGCCCTTTACCTGGTTGAACCGGTCTACGGCAAGCCGGTTACCTTTGGCTAGTGCTTCCTCCGGCAGGCCCGGCATTTTATTGCACGCCACCCCGGCTGCCCAGATGAGCTTATGGGCCGGAATTTTAGAATCGTCGCTCAGTGTGGCGTGCTGCCCATCAAATCCGGTGACCATGGCGTTTAGTTGGACTTTAACATCAAGCCCTTCCAGAAATTCCTGCGCTTTTTGGGCGGCTTCTTCTGACATGCCCAACAGCAGCCGGTCCGCCCCTTCCACCAGGTGGATGTCGATCTCATCGGTATTCAGCTGTGGGTAGTCCTTGGGGAGGACATAGCGCTTCATTTCTGCCAGAGCGCCCGCTACTTCCACACCGGTAGGCCCTCCACCAACGATGACGATGTCAATCAGTTGTTGCCGTTTTTCGTAATCCGTTACAGATAGTGCGATTTCGTAATCGGTGAGGATACGGTTACGCAGGTGGAGCGCTTCTGATACAGATTTCATGGGCAGGGCCTTCTGTGCAATTTCCTCATTGCCAAAGAAATTGGTATCCGCGCCAATGGCCAGCACCAGATAGTCGTAGTTGCAGATGCCGAGTGGGGTATGGAGCTGCTTTTGGCCCGTGTCCACCCGTTCCACTTCCGTTACCCGAATGAAGATGTTCTTTTCGCCCTGAAAAGCTTTGCGGAAAGGGAAGACGATTGAACTAGGCTCCAGACCGGACATAGCTACCTGATAAAACAGTGGCTGGAATTGGTGGTAGTTGTGCTTGTCAATCAGAACGACCTGGTAGTTCTGTTTTTTGAGTGCGCGGGCAAGGGTCAGCCCGCCAAATCCACCGCCTACAATAACGATGCGTTCCTGGTCGGATTCAGGTATGTTGATTTTCATAAAGTGAGGTCTGTCGTAAAAAAGTCTACGGTATTTAAAGGGCTTATCCTGGTCAATGTTTGCAGCTTTTTTTCCCTGGGTTATTGAAAGCGTTATAATTTTCTTTTCTTCGCAGCGTTTCAGCAGAACAGAAAATCAAAGTATTTATGAATAAAACAATTCTATCAGCCCTTATGTTAGCAGGGCTGTTCACAATGACCACAGCAAAAGCACAGGAAATGGATTCACTTAGTTACGCATTGGGCGTACTTTTAGCGCAAAACCTGCAGAGCCAGGGATTTGATAACCTGGACGAAAAGTCTATGACTACAGCCATTCATGATGTTCTCGCAGGCAACGAGCCGAAGTTTACCGCGGAGGAGGCCAATCAGGTTGTACAGCAATATATGATGAAAAAACAGCAGGCGAAGCACGCCGATGCTATTGAAGCCGGCAAGGCTTTCCTGGCTGAAAATGCCAAGCGCGAAGAAGTAAAGGTTACGGATAGCGGCTTGCAGTACGAAGTACTTAAGGAAGGCAACGGCCCTAAGCCTACCGAAACCAGCAAGGTGAAAGTCCATTACCACGGTACACTTACCGATGGTACTGTATTTGACAGCTCTGTAGAACGTGGCGAGCCTACTTCATTTGGGGTAAACCAGGTCATCAAAGGCTGGACGGAAGCGTTGCAACTGATGCCTCAGGGCTCTAAGTGGAAGTTGTATATCCCATCCGATCTGGCTTACGGGCCACGCGGCGCGGGCGGAAAGATCGGTCCATACGAAACCCTGATTTTCGAAGTGGAATTGCTGGAAATCCAGTAAGTCTTTTCAGGATAAGAAAATATCAACAGGTGCTTCCGGGATAGCCGGGAGTGCCTGTTGTGTTTTTACAGCATCGTAAAATTGCTTGGAAATGGCATTGCTCCAACCGCTAGTCCATTACAGCCTGCACTTTCTGGCACCCGGCTTATTGGCTTACCTGTTTTTCCGTTCGCAATGGAAGCGGGCATGGATGATCATGGTTGCCACTATGCTCGTAGACCTGGACCACCTGCTGGCAGACCCGATTTTTGACCCGGGGCGCTGCAGTATTAGCTTCCATCCCCTGCATTCATATCCGGCTATTACTGCCTATGTTGTGCTGCTATTTTGGCCCAAAACGCGAATTGTAGCAGTCGGGTTGTTATTTCATATGCTAACCGATTATCAGGACTGTTTGTGGTAGGGCGGACTTCCTTCCGAATTGCTACATTTGCAGAAAAAAGGGAACATGCGCATCGACATCATCACCGTATTACCGGAGCTTTTGGAAAGCCCGCTGAGCCACTCCATTATGCAACGGGCACAGGACAAAGGCCTGCTGCAGGTACACTTGCAGAACCTGAGGGAATACGGTATCGGTAAGCACCGGCAGGTAGATGACTACCAATACGGCGGCGGGGCAGGTATGGTGATGATGCTGGAGCCTCTGGTCAACTGCATTGAGGACCTGCAAGCCGAGCGAACCTACGACGAGATCATCTACATGACCCCTGATGGAGAGCGCCTGCATCAGGGCTTGTCCAACCGCCTTTCCCTGAAGGAAAACCTGATGATCATCTGTGGGCATTACAAAGGCATTGACGAGCGCATCCGGGAGCATTTGGTGACGATGGAGATTTCCATTGGAGATTTTGTGCTTTCGGGGGGCGAGTTGCCTGCAGCGGTGCTGGTAGATTCGATCGGGCGCCTGCTGCCGGGGGTGTTGAATGATGAAACTTCGGCTTTGTTTGATTCTTTTCAGGACAATCTGCTGGCGCCACCTGTGTATACCCGCCCGGAAGAGTTTAGGGGCTGGAAAGTACCGGAAATACTGAAGTCTGGCAATTTCAAAAAGATTGAAGAGTGGCGAATGGATAAGGCGTTGGAGCGCACCCGTGCCCGTCGCCCGGATTTGCTGGAAGGAGAGGAGTAAGGGTTAGTGAAAAATGACAGGGGCAGTGGTAAGTATCGCTCCCTGGGAAGTATAGACTACAAAAAGGTATTGCCCGGCCGGAATACCATTCCGTTCAATACGCAGCCGGTTTTCAGGTAGCGCAGGCCAGCTTTTCAGGACCTTCCCCGCCGTAGACAGTAATGCCGCAGTAGCGCCTTTCGGCAAATTCGGAAGGTCAATGGTGAGTTGCTGCGTGGCGGGGACAGGGTATGGGCTGACCTGGTATTTTTGCCGCTCGTTTTGGGTAGCAGTGCTGATGGGGCTAAGCGCTACGGTAAACTCCGTACCGGTGCCAGGTTCGATGTCCACTTCGATGGTTTTGGTGACGTAGCCACTTCGGGTGACCTGCAGGGTGATGCTGCTGGATAAGGTGCCGGAAGCAAAGGCGCCATCAAAATCTGTAGTCAGTGCGAACCCTGGTAGTTCAGGGGCAGTGATAACAGCATTGACGATGGGGGCGCCAGTCAAACTATCGATGACTTGCCCGTAATACCGATTGGCTTGGGTGTTGTTAAACTCCCAAACGTAAAGACCGTCTTCCCGATTGCCGCCCAGGATTTTGCCGGAAGGCAGATAAGGGCAAGCCGACCAAAGCCCGCTGAATCCACCGCTCTGACCCGCGTAGGTGTCATAATAGCCAACTTCCACAGGGACTTCCGGGTCTGCAATATCGAGCACGCGCAGACCTTCTGTATTGTGGGTGATAAACATGAAGTCGCCCCGGATGTACGGGTTGTGCACCAGGCTTTGGATATTAGCGGTGTAGGTAGCAACTTGTACCGGCTCGGTAAGGTCAGAAATGTCGTACATACGAGCCACAAGCCCATCCTGCTCATCACACAGGAAGAGGTAATTCATATCAAGGGTGGTGGTCATGCTATGCGTGTTACCCCCTGGATAGGGCATACGGTAAAGCAGTACCGGTGCTGCAGGGTCAGAAATGTCCAGAATGTCCATAGTGCCTTCGTAGAAAGCGGCTGCGAAGAGGATATCTCCTCTGACGTGGCAGTCGTGGATGTAGTACCCCGGCTGATAAAGCCCCACCTGCTGAGGATTGACCGGGTCTGAGACATCAATGATGTGCACCCCGGAAGTGGTGGTCGTCCCACAGACAAACACGTAGGGCTGTTCCTCATAAATGTCCTTTTGTATGATATGCCCCCGGTTGAACTGAGCATTGTAGGTTGTCGCCAAAGTGGCATCCTGAGGCAGCCCACTCAGGTCAATGACCTGCATGCCAGGATGCGGATTTGCACCGCCTTCCGTCACGACATAGGCATGGTCGCCTACGACTGTGATTTCCCGCCAATTGGAAGGCGGGCCGGGAATGAATGCGCGTTCTGTGAGGCTGCCATTGGTGCCGATTTCGACGACAGCAGTGCCGGTCTGTGCACCCAGCAGGGCATATTCAGTGCCATCAGCCCCCACATAGCTCCAGGAGCCTGAAGCCCGCCCGTCACTAGGGTTGTACTGACCGAAAAGGCTGACATTCAGCGCATCTTGTGCACCCGCGAAGGTGGAAAGCAATAGCAGGCTTGTAAAGGTAAGCAGGCGCATCGGGTTTAAGCTTTTAGGGATTCCAAAGATTTGAACAGCGCACCATCCCGGGAGATGAGGGCTCCACCTTCCATAAGGTGAAAGATTTCCATTTTTCGGGACTCGGCGTATTTTTTCTCGGCAGTGTAGAGCTTGAGCTTGGCGCCGGTTAGCTTCAGCTGCTCCTGCATTTGCTGCGGGCTTTGTTGTTGAGTAAGGTCGACGGAAGACTCGCCTTCAATTTTCAGCCCATTCATCTCCGCTTGTTCTTCCCCGAAGCGGAAGGCCTTCAGGTCGTGCGGTGTTTTATGTTCCAGGTACTCCACATCCTCCAGCACCTTATCGAAGACCATATCGCTGAAAATTTCGATCAGGCGGTCGGCTTTGTCGTTATCCTCCTCTTTGATTTTTTTCCAATCATCGGCCGTTACCTGATTGGCAGCCAGGAAGTTGACAAATTCTTTTTCCAGTTCCTGCAGCTCTTCATTTCGTAGGCGGCGGTATTTCATGTCGTCGCTTTTTTTGTAAAGGTAAAAAATGAAAGGAGGGCCTGCCCCATAGCTAAGCGGGATTTTCGTAAACTTGCGGTCAGAAAAACTGACGCACCATGGATTTTATCATGCCCGATTTTGCCAGCGGAGCCGTTTGGATGAGCCTGCTGACGCTTACCTTCCTGGAAATTGTACTGGGGATTGACAACATCATCTTCATTTCCATTGCTTCCGGTAAACTGCCGGAGGAGGAGCGCCCCAAAGCCACCAATATTGGTCTGATTCTGGCGATGGTGCTGCGCATTGTGCTGCTGTTTGGGGTGTCTGTTCTGGTGGCTATGGAAGAGCCCTGGTTCGAGATTCATACTTCATGGATGCATGGTGGGTTTTCCGGGCAGAGCATCATTCTCATCATAGGCGGGCTGTTTCTGCTGTACAAGAGTACGACCGAGATCCGCCACAAGCTTGAGGAAGAAGACCCGCACGATGAGACCCCGAAAGGCAAGGCATCCCTGACGAACGTGATCATTCAAATCACCCTCATCAACATCGTATTCTCTTTCGATTCCATCCTGACTGCGGTAGGCATGACAAATGGGGTGACCGGTGCGTTGATGATCATGATCATTGCCGTGGTAGTATCTGTAGTGATAATGATGTTGTTCGCCAATCCGGTGGCCACCTTTGTCAACAAGAACCCGACCATACAAATGCTCGGCATGGCCTTCCTAATCCTGATCGGCTTCATGCTGATTGCCGAAGGCGCGCATTTGGCGCACCTTTCAATCGCTGGCTCAGAAGTGGGTACGATACCAAAGGGCTACCTTTACTTTTCCATCACTTTCTCCCTCTTTGTGGAGTTCCTCAACATGCGGTTGCGGGCCGGGCGCAAGAAAGCACCGGTGCAATTGCATGGTTACACGGAAGATGCCAAACGGGAGGGGATTTTGGAGGATTAGATTTTTTGAAACAAAAAGTGTATTTTAGCTGAAATGTTTTAAATGAGTACGATTAATAATCAGCTAACTTCGTTGGAAATCTGTGCAGGCGCAGGAGGTCAAGCCATTGGTTTGGAATCAGCGGGATTCGATCATGTTGCATTAGTTGAAGTAGATCATCATGCCTGTAATACACTCAGGTATAACCGTCCTTCGTGGAACGTTATCGAAGATGATGTCCGTAAGTTTGATGGCAAGCCTTTCAAAGGAATTGATCTTTTTGCCGGGGGCGTTCCGTGCCCGCCATTTTCAGTTGCGGGCAAACAGTTGGGGTGGGATGATGAACGGGATTTATTCCCTGATGCTCTTCGGCTGGTGGAAGAAACCGGTCCAAAAGCTGTGATGATTGAGAACGTCAAAGGTTTGATGAGCAAGAAGTTCGCAAACTACCGGAAGCAAATACTTCGTAAGCTTGAGCAACTTGGGTACCTGGGAGATTGGAAATTGGTTTATGCTGCTGATTACGGCGTGCCTCAGTTGCGTCCTCGCGCCATATTGGTTGCACTAAAGGAAGCGTACTGGCCCTATTTTAACTGGCCGTCAAAGACAGAAGAAAAAAGGCACACTGTTGGAGAGGCACTTTATCAGCAAATGAAGTCCAATGGATGGGAAGGTGCAGCAGCCTGGAAAAACAAAGCAAATGCTATTGCACCGACTATCGTGGGAGGGTCGAAGAAGCATGGAGGCGCAGACCTCGGACCCACAAGGGCAAAGAAGGCTTGGCTTGAGCTGGGGGTCAACGGGAAAAGCCTGGCAGATGAACCCCCCGGACCTGGTTTCGAAGGAACACCTAAACTGACCGTCCGGATGGCAGCTATCATTCAGGGCTTCCCGGAGGAGTGGGTGTTTACCGGAAAAAAAACGGCCTCTTACCGGCAGGTTGGCAATGCTTTTCCGCCTCCTGTTGCTAAGGGCATAGGTGGAGCGATCGCTTCTGCTTTGCGGAAAGAACAAGTTTTCGATAAACCAGGAATTGAACTTGAATTTGCATTCTCTGAAATCACAAAAAAATGATTGGTGGGTTGATTTCTTCCGAAAGATCCAGGTTTCATCAACGGCTTTTAGATGAACTGATCTTCACAAATAAAGAAGGTGTTCCCAACTTTGCGGACAATAATCAGTTGTTTAGCCGGGATGTTGCAAGCCACATTTATAAAGCTATTGGAGGTGAGTCAAAAGAAGGTCGACTTTCCGGGCAAACACTTGGCAATCAATTCGAGGCCTTTACCAGTGCGTACCTTGAAGCAATATTTTTGAAGTTGAGCCACCTCCGTCCTGGAAAATGGACGATTGAACAGGTAAGGTCAAGAGCCTCTGAGTCTATTGCCCGGTTTGAGCAATACGCTCATCTCATTGACCTGAAAGCACTTGCAACGAACAATCAGGTGCTGGCCGCAGCGTTGGGCAATGATTATTCTATTTCTCCGGACATAGTTATTTTAAGGGATCCGGAAGGCGATGACCACATCAACCTTTATGATACACTGGTTGATGGTAATGCCAACAGGCAGAGTTCTTTGAGGAAAAGTGCCAATTCAGCCCCCATTTTGCACGCAAGTATATCTTGTAAATGGACCTTGCGAAGCGACCGGGCACAGAATGCAAGGTCAGAAGCTTTAAACCTTCTAAGAAATCGTAAAGGGCGTTCGCCGCATATTGTTATCGTTACTGCGGAACCTACCCCCAGCCGGATCAGCTCTATTGCATTAGGAACCGGTGATATTGATTGTGTTTACCACTTTGCGCTATACGAGTTACAACAGGCTGTACAGGATATAGGAAATGATGACAATCAACAACTCCTTAACATCATGATTGAAGGCAAGCGGCTTAAAGATATTTCAGACCTGCCACTTGATCTAGCTGTGTGATGCCTAAGTATTGGTTTGTTCTATTTCTAACTCCTGTAGATACCGGTTCAGCCGTTCCATAGGCTTCACAATCGCTACCCGGCCGGAGCGGACGAACTCATAGATGCCGATTTTTTCCAGCTCATGGAAGAACGCGGTAGTCTCATGCTCATGGCCTGTCTTTTCGAGGACGATAAACTCGGGCTCAATCACCAGCACACGGGCATTGTGCTTGCGGATCAGGTGCTCTACATTTTCGCTGTTGCTGAAGACATGGGTAGGCACCTTGTAGAGGGCGATTTCCTGGTAGACGACCTCCTCGGGAGTGTAATAAAAGGCCTTGAGTACATCGACTTGCTTTTCGAGCTGGGCGACGAGCTTTCTGACCATTTCTTCCGTAACCTGGACCACGATGGTGAAACGGTGGATGTCCGGCTGGGAAGACTGACTGGTGGTAAGGCTCTCGATGTTGATATGGCGGCGGCTGAAGACGGAAACCACCCGTGACATCAGGCCACTATAGTTCTCCGTAAAAACCGTTATGGTGAATTGTTGCTTTTCCATTGTGATTTGGGTGTAGGCCTGGCTTTGATGGGCCGGGCCGGTTCATGAGATTAGGCTTTTGGCTGCGGTTCCAGTACAATCTCGTCCACGGCAGCTCCGGAAGGTACCATCGGGAAGGTATTGGTTTCTTTCTCCACCCGTACATGCAGGAGGTAGGGGCCGTCATGTGCCAGCATTTCCGCTATGGACTCAGAAAGTTCAGCAGGATCGGAGATGGTCTTGCCCGGTACCCCAAACCCTTCCGCAATTTTCACAAAGTCCGGATTTTGCAGCTCTACGGAAGAGTAGCGGCGGTCAAAGAAAAGCTCCTGCCATTGCCGTACCATGCCCAGGAAGTTGTTGTCGAGCAGTACAATTTTCACTGCCGTATCCATTTGGGCGCAAAGCCCGAGCTCCTGAATGGTCATCTGGAAGCCTCCATCGCCGATGAAAGCCACAACCTCGCGTTCCGGCTGCGCCAGTTTTGCCCCAAAAGCCGCAGGCAGGCCATAGCCCATCGTCCCTGCCCCCCCGGAGCTGACCCATTGGTTGGTGGACTCATAATCGTAATAGCGGGCTGCGATCATTTGATGCTGGCCTACGTCAGTAGCCACCACGGCCTGTCCCTTGGTTTGGCGGGACACTTCACGTACGACCATGCCCATACGGATTTGTCCATCTTCGGAAGGGGACATATCGTGCCGGATTACTTTTTCTTCTTCCTCCGCGTCCATCTCCTTGAACCGGGCGATCCACTCGGGGTATTGCTTTTCCTTGATCATCGGGAGCAGCTTCTCCAATGCCTCTTTTGCGTCGGCAAGTACGGGGACATCCGCCGGTACGTTCTTATTGATTTCTGAAGGATCGATTTCGATGTGGATGACCTTGGCTTGTTTGGCATATTTTTCCAGATTACCCGTCACCCGGTCGTCAAAGCGCATCCCGATCGCAATGAGCACATCGCAGCGGTTTTGCATCACATTGGGCGCGTAATTGCCGTGCATGCCCAGCATACCCATATGCAGCGGGTGGCTGTTGGGAATACTGCTCAGCCCGTGGATGGTACAGGCCAGCGGAATACCTGACTTCTCTACGAATTGCCGGAAAGCATCTTGTGCATGAGCGATCTGAATACCATGGCCAGCCAAAATTAGCGGCTGTTCAGCGGCATTAATCAGCGCAGCAGCGGCAGTTAATGCGGAGGTGGAAGGTTTTGGCTTGGGCTTGTAGGAACGGATCGGCCCCTGCTTTTGATAGCGGAAATCGAGCATCTCGATCTGCGCATTTTTGGTAATGTCGATAACCACAGGGCCCGGCCGGCCAGTATTGGCAACGTAGAAAGCCTTGGCAAATACTTCCGGAATTTCCTTTGCAGAGGTGATTTGGTAATTCCACTTCGTAACCGGCATGGTACAGTTGATCACGTCTGTCTCCTGAAAGGCATCGCTACCCAGCAAGTGGTAGTACACCTGCCCGGTAATGCAGACCAACGGAACAGAGTCGAGCAGCGCATCTGCCAGCCCGGTGACCAGATTAGCGGCTCCGGGGCCTGAGGTAGCCATACAGACCCCCGTTCGGCGGGTCACCCTTGCATAGCCTTCCGCAGCGTGAATGGCACCTTGCTCGTGCCGGGGCAGGATGTGGCGCAACTGCTTTTCGTAGTGGTAAAGCGCATCATATACCGGCATGATGGCCCCGCCGGGATACCCGAAAATAGTATCTACCTGCTCTTCAATCAGGCAGCGGAGGATCGCTTCAGCGCCGGACAGGCGTTCTGTCTTCGGTGGCCCTTCAAGGGTTTCAGTGGAGGTCGCTTGCTGTTTCATACATGGTCGATTTTCATGGTACTTCTAAGACGGCCCGCAGGCTACAGTTGATCGGTCACACAGCCTTCGCTGGCAGAGGTGACCGTTTTGGCATACTTGCGTAAAATGCCGGTAGTAGCCCGCAGCGGTGGTTCCTGCCATGCGGACCGGCGTTTTTCAATTTCAGCTTCTGTAAGGTCTGCTTTGAGCGTGTTGTTGACGGCATCAATGATGATGGTATCACCATCCTGTAGCAGCCCAATGAGGCCGCCCGCTTGTGCTTCAGGGGTGATGTGGCCTACTACAAAACCGTGGGTGCCACCGGAGAACCGCCCGTCAGTGATCAGGGCGACTTCTTTGCCGAGCCCCTCGCCCATAATGGCAGAGGTCGGCTTGAGCATCTCAGGCATGCCCGGAGCGCCTTTGGGGCCACAGTAGCGAATGACCACTACATCTCCTGCTTCAATTTTATGGTTGCTTATAGCCTCGTTGGCTTCCACCTCGCTGTTAAAGACCTTGGCTGTACCTTTGAAGTATTCGCCTTCCTTGCCGGTGATTTTGGCGACAGCGCCCTGTTCTGCCAGGTTGCCGTAGAGGATGCGGATATGCCCGGTAGGCTTGATGGGGTCGGATACGGGACGGATTACATCCTGCCCTTCCTTCAGCCCCTCTATGGCATCAAGGTTTTCTGCAATAGTTTTTCCGGTCACGGTCATACAGTCGCCATGCAGATACCCTTCTTCCAATAGCAGCTTCATTACGCCCGGTACACCGCCTACCTCGTAGAGGTCTTGCATCACATACTTGCCGCTGGGCTTCAGGTCAGCAATAAAGGGTGTACGGTCACCGATTTTCTGGAAGTCATCGATAGAGAATTCCACCTCGGCAGCCCGGGCGATCGCAATCATGTGCAGCACGGCATTGGTGGATCCGCCAAGGGCAGTGATCACCGTTATCGCATTTTCAAAAGCCTTTCGGGTCATGATGTCGCGCGGCTTAATGTCCTCACGCAGCAGATGGTGAATAGCAGCGCCTACTTTGTGGCACTCCGCCTGTTTTTCCAGGCTCTCTGCCGGGATGCTGGAGTTGAACGGCAGGCTCATACCCATGGCTTCAATCGCAGACGCCATGGTGTTAGCCGTGTACATGCCCCCGCAGGCGCCCGGCCCCGGGCAGGCATTTTTGATTACGGCTTTGAAATCCGTTTCCTCAATCGTTCCGGCAATCCGTTGCCCGTAGGCTTCGAAGGCAGAGACGATATCCAGTTTCTGGTCTTTGTGGCAGCCGGGAGCAATGGTTCCACCATAAACAATCAGCCCGGGGCGGTTTAATCGGGCGAGCGCCATCATAGCGCCCGGCATATTCTTATCGCAGCCCACCACCGGCACGATCGCATCATACCACTGTGCAGAAGCCACGGTTTCGATAGAGTCGGCGATGATATCGCGGGAAGGGAGGGAAAACCGCATGCCATCGGTACCCATTGACATGCCATCACTTACTCCAATGGTGTGAAAGATCAGCCCGAGCAGCCCCTCTGCCTTCACGCCGCCTTTGATTTCGGTGGCGAGGTCGTTGAGGTGCATATTACAGGGGTTGCCTTCCCAGCCGGTACTGGCTATGCCCACTTGTGCTTTTTTTAAATCCTCCTCGGTAAGGCCAAGGGCATAGAGCATCGCCTGAGCGCCCGGGCGGGTATCGTCCTGGGTTAGTTCCCTGCTGTATTTATTGATTGCTGCCATCTTAATTTGGTACTTAAAAAAAACAAGCCAACACGCATCGGCCGGGCCGGGCGGGGCTTGTATGGATTCTTTGAAATGGTTTTTTAAAAGCTAAGAACTTCAAATGTAAAGGGGGCAGGGGCCATTTGCGAATTAAAAAGGGTGGAGTGCTACGGTTTGTTAAAGTGGTGTTCTGTGTGTAAGTGTTTGTTTTTGAGTTAACTGTGTGGTTTTGGCTTACGAAATTGGGCAGGGCTACATTCACGACAGGAGTACACTGATGCCACAGATCTGGCTGATCACACTGATCTTGCAGTCCTGGTTCCTTCGCACATGCATACCCCGCTCTTATGCCCCCGCTCAAAATCCGTGTAAATCTGCGCAATCAGTCCCATCCGTGTTCAAAAAGTCCACACTAAATAAAATCCAGATCACTCTTCTGTGCCCACAATTGTACCTTTGGTGTCTCAAAATCAAATCTTATGCGGATAACTTCAATTGCAATATTACTGTTTTATAGTTCAATTTTACTCAGTCAGAATTTTCTGAGCAGTAAAAAATTTAAACTGCCAAAAGAAATTACCGAGACGTCAGGTGCTTACTTTGCAAGTGCCGACAGCCTTTGGTGGCTTAACGACAGTGGAAATGCACCAGAATTGTACCGGACCGATGGGGGAGGGGCGCTGATGGAAACCTACGCTGTACCCGGCAGCCTTAACCGGGACTGGGAAGACCTCACTGCGGCACCGGATGGGCGCATTTTCATTGGCGACTTTGGCAATAACGCGAACCGGCGGCAAGACTTATGCATCTACATTTTGTCGCAAGACGGGCAGGTGGACAGCATCCGATTTACCTATCCGGATCAGGAAGCTTTCCCACCGCCCAAAGCAGAGTGGCAGTTCGATATGGAAGGCTTTTTTTACTATCAGGACAGCCTGCACCTCTTTTCTAAAGACAAATCGGAACAAAGCTTTATCACCAAACATTACAGCCTGCCTGCACGCCCGGGCACCTATACTGCTAATCTGCGGGGGCAACTGGAATTGCCCAAAAGGGTAGTGACTGCAGCTGCCATTAGTGAAGATGGGCAAACGGTGGTCTTGCTGGCTTACCGCTTTAAAATGTTTTTGGGTTTCTTCCCGCTTACCCCAGCTGATCTATTTCTCTTTCGGGACTTTGAAGGGACAGACTTCCTAAGCGGGCAGATGCTGCGTAGACAGGGCGCCCGTTGCCTGATGCCCACGCAGTATGAAGCAGTTGATTTCACAGGACCAAATACGGTTTACATTGCCTCCGAGCGTACGCCCTTATTCCACCAAAAAGCTAAGCGCCGGAAGCTACCGCTGATCAAAGCGGATCCCCAGCCGTAGCCCGGCCCAAAACTGTTGAATACTGCTTTCAGTTTGAAAAGGGATTCCTTCTGGTGAAGGAAAAACAGTTCTCAATCCCGCCCATTCGGAGGGCAGATAATACCTGAAGCCGGCCATTGGAGTGAGGGTAAAGACATCTGACAGCCCAATATCAAGCCCTGCCCCTGCTCCGATACTGAAAGCGAATGCCTCGTCTTCAATATCCACCGCAGCAGATTCCCGGGTTTGGATGGTGTGCTGAAAATAGGAAACCCCGGGGGAGACCTGCAGGAAGAAGCCTTTTTGAAAGAAATCACCCGACTTGGAGAAAGTGGGGCAGTCGCAGTCCCCCTCCAGGTCTAACACGTAAAAGTTGGTGTTCAGAAACAGGCTAAAGGCATTTTGAGCAAACTCATGTGGATTGCCAAGAATATCAAGCGTTTGCGCTGAATGACCGAAGTTCAGCTCCGGCAGCAAATCGATGCGGGTTTGCCCCAGCGGGATCCAATAGTCGACGCCTACAGCCCAGCCATTGCCAAGCGGGTTAGTCTGCCCGGCAATAGAAGCCGGGTAGGCCCAGTCCGGCGCGTCATTGAACCGGGCGCTGCCGGAAAGCCCCAACTGAGCGTTCAGTTGAACAACAAAGGCCAAAAAAACAATCAAAAGCAGGGTTCTCATACAGGTATTTTTACCTAATTAAACGCCCCAGTACAAAAATGTTATGCCAGATAGAATTTTAAAGATGGAGTTTGTGTTTTGTAATCTGCTTTCTTATATTTGCAGCCGCTCCGAAAGGAAGCGACATGATTTTTAAGGTTGGCTCCATAGTACAAGGGATAGTATGTAGGTTTCCGGAACCTAAGATCCAGGTTCGAGTCCTGGTGGGGCTACTAAAAGGAAACAAAAAAATTTATCTTAAAGCCAGATACCTTGCGGGTCTGGCTTTTTTGTTGTGCTCAAGTCCAATCCTCTGTTTTGTCTATCCTGCATCTTTTTGTTTTTTCTTGTGATATTTTGTAGTATATTTATCAGATATTTAACAGAAAATCAGGTGCCGTGAATCTGACAAATATCCTCAATGGCCATCGGAAGAAAAATGGCGAAACCAGTATTCGGCTATACGTATCGTATGAAGGCAAACAACGTTACTTACCAACCGGGCTTTCCATACCCCAAAAGTTTTGGGATAAGTCCAAAGGTGAAGTAAAAAGCTCCTACGCTCTGTCAAAAGCCTACAACAGAAAGCTGTTGCTTCATAAACGAAAGGTTGAAGCTTTTTTGCTCAATGGGGGCAATCTCGAACATTACGGGAAAAAAGAAGAAAAGGGGAGTGTGCTCGCTTTTCTGGAAGATTACTTAGATTCTAATCACGGATTAAAGCCGAGTACGGTAAAAGGCTACAGAACTGCAGTCAAGCGGCTAAAGGAATATGCAGCCTATTCAGGAAAAGATGATATTTTATGGTCTGATATAAACAGGCAGTTCTACTTTGGTTTTTCGGACTGGGTGACGAGCAATGGAGCAAACTGGAGTGGGCTGGCAAAACACTTGCGAGTCCTCAAAAAAGTAATGCGGCTGGGAAAAGAAAAGGAGTTGCACGATAATGATGCATACCTGCAGCCTTGGTTTAAGGCTAGAGAAAATCAGAAATCAACAAAAATATATCTCACTCAGGAAGAAATTGGACGAATCGAAATGCTGGACCTTTCCTCGATGCCAGCACTCATGCGGGAGCGTGACCGTTTTTTGATTGCTTATTACTTCGTTATGCGGTTTTCTGATGTTGTACGGCTTTCCAGGTCGAACTTCTTTGTGCAGAATGGAGACACTTACCTGCTTTACAATAGCGTAAAAGAGAACACTCCAGCAACTGTGCCGGTCAAAAAAGCAGCATGGTCCATCTGTCAGGCTCATAATTTCAATTTCAATTTTACCGCCAACCAGGTCGCTAATCGGTTGCTCAAGCAAATTGCGAGTATGGCTGGCATTACACAGGTAGTCACGCAAGGCAGCCAAACAGGGCCTAAATGCCAATTTGTGACCTTTCATACAGCTCGCAGATCAGGGGCGACAAACCTGCGACTGATGGGGGCTTCTCTGAAGACTATCGCAGATATTGGGGGATGGAAAAAATTGAGTACAGTAGAAATATACCTGCGGGCCAGTGGTATGGATAGCGCGATTCTGGCTAAAAAGCTGGATTTCTTCAAATGAAAAAGCCCCAGGCAATCGCCCAGGGCTCACAAAGGTGTATGAAAAAAACTATGAGCTCCATTTTGGCTGCTTAACCTTCTTAGCCTTTCCCATGTAAAGGGCAGTGCTCACACTACGGCTCCCTTGGCAGCTCCATTTCAAGCGGCTCCACCAATTCGCGCTTTTCGTCCAGTGGGGCGTGATCTTGATCTTCGCGCTCCTGGCGCAGTAGTTGTCACCTTTGGCTGTTCCTGGCCGTATATCGCTGCCTGGCTTTCCGAACCTGCACAGTAGCTTACCCGTAGCCGTGTAGACTGCCGTTCGCTTGGTGCCGTTCAGGCCTTCATGCAGGTAGAAGGTGCGGTTTCGGGTTTGGATTTTATACCAGCCTTTCATTATACTTGTATTTTTCATACAACTTTTTAAGGGCTTTTACATCCTTTTTTTCTTCTCCAGCAAAAATCGCTAATGAATAGCCGTAGCCATGCTTTTCATTGCGCTGAATGATTGAATACTTTTGTTTATCTGCCCACAAAGATATTTGTAATGCGAAGGCTGGTTTTTCACTTAGCACTTCCTGTTCCAAGCCTTTATGTTCATTATGGTCAGCTATGATTTTTGCCAACAAAGCAGTAGCTTCTTTAGAAAGCATACCTCCTGATGGTATTGTGATCTCAGACGTAAGGTCATCAAATTGGTTGTCATTTGCCTTGTAAACATCCTTGCTGATATTTTCTTTTGGCTCAAAACCAAACAGAGTTGAAAAAACGCTCATGTCGTAAATTTTATACGGCACCAGATTCCTCCGATGCAAATGCGCCTGCCGGCTGATTCCATTTGTCCACAAAAATAGGGCTAATAAACTCGCCCATTGCTTCGCCTTTCCATCGCTCCAGCATTTCACGAGGAATGAAGCTTCGTCCCTTTCTAACTTTCTGACGTATGCGTAACTTATTGTATAAGGTATGGTCCAAGTCGTTCTCGATCTCTTCCAGTCGGTCAATCTTCCAAGGGGCAATTTCGTCGATAGCAGCCCAAGTATTAGGCGATGAGAATATACAAATTTGGCAAGAGCAACGTGACCAGCCAAGCATATAGCATGGGTGCGGCTGAACCTTGTATTTTTCGTACAGCGCCCACACCTTTTTTTCCCGGAAATCAATCACTGGCCTCCACTGGATTGCTGTGCGCTTCTTTGTAGAGGCACGGTACTTCTCGTGCGTCTTATATGTTGCCCGGCCTGCACTTTCTTCCCTACGTTCACCGGTGCAGATAATTAGTTGCCCGCCTTTTGGATAACTACTGGCTATCACCCTGGAAAGCACATCTATTTTCACAACCGAGCTACACCACCGTGTGCGTAGATCAGCAGCTACAGCAGGAAATTTCATCCTGGTTGAAGAACCAGGCTGGCTTTTCAATAGGGCTTCATCACCGTCGGCAGTCCTATATCTAACATCCTGCAATCCTTCATTTTGTCGATACATTTCACGTAAGATGCCGCCTTCTCTCCAGGAAAAAACCAAAGGCAGGTTGAAAGCTTCTGCGAACGCTTCACAGTAGCTTGGAGTGCACGGCCAATCAAACAGGTCTTCACCGCGCCCGTCTACCTCATGGTGGTGCAGGATAATGCGCTCTTTGGGAATGCCCAGGTCAAGCAGGTATAAGACCATTGCAACACTATCCTTGCCGCCGGAAAAGGCAACAAGGACTTCTGTATCGCTATCATAAAGCAGTTCTTCAACTTCTGTTGGTACAACAACAGGGCGTTCTTCGATCTCAAAGAGAGGAAGTTGGTAAGTCATAGAGTGTTCATAATGTTATGGACAAAATAAAACTTTATGGCTTAAAGGCCAAGCAGGTCAAATATAGCAGGCGATTCAGGCTTTCGCGCTTTGACTGTTGCCTTAGTATTTGCTGTGTCTACGCCTATCAGATCATAACGCCCTGGGCTTTCCGTCCATCGTAGGAGGTTCTCATAGGTCGGCTTCAATCGCTTCTTATTTGAACTGAGGATGTCCAGGAAGGCACCGCTGGGGTTCTGGATAAGCGGCTGTATCATTATGCCAAGCTTTTTGACCTGCGCTTCGCTGAGCTTCACGCCGTCTTTCTCCGCCGCCTTGAGTTGCTTCTTTATGTAGCCCAGATAGGACTTGTTATCCTTCTTTTTTTCCAGATCAGCGTATTCCTTTTTGTACTTCTCGCGGTCGTCGGCGCTCATCGGCTTTTTCTGTGCGTTGCGGATATCGCGGATTTCTGCATCTACCACTGCCATAGGGCTACGGCGTGATTTGGCAGGTTTGCTCTCGGTCTTTTTCTTGGGCGCCGATGCTTTTTTCTTGGTGGCTGGCTTGCTGTTACTGGCTGACTTTGTTGCTACGTTGGAGGAAACACTGACTTTCTTTTCAGTCAGGTATTTCATCGTTTCGGCTTTGTCAGCCAAAATAGCATCTATAGTCTTTGCAGCCTTTGTATCGCCTTTATCCGCTTGCATTGCAAGCAACATTAATGCGCCAAGCTTTTCTGCATCGTCTTTGCCTTCTTTGTACAAAGTGTGGTTTGCACCTGCAATCTTTTTAATGCGTTCGGTTTTTGCCTGGATTTCAACCGGTGAGCCTTTGTAGACGACATTCCAATGATAGGCGCGGTAGCCCGCCTGCGGTTTTTTGTAGTAATCATCAAATTCCAGGACTTCGCCCAGCTTTCCGGCGTTTACCTTGTCTTTGAAAGCCTCCAAGCTTTTCTGGTCAGGGAAGACGACCATGGTGCCAATGACATCTGTTAAACCCTTTTTGCCGACCAAACGCTTGCGCCGGAGCTTGTTGATGATTGAGTAAGGCGTTTTTGTCCTGGACAGGATATCGCTTTCACCTTCTGCTGATTTGCGAAGGATCTCGACAAACTCCTCGCGTGATTGGTCGTAACTCTTGCGGAAGTCGATAATCTTTTCAAGCTCATCGCTCAGCTTGACTTCTTCAACAGTTGTTTTGCCATCGCCTGGCACATAAGGATTGGGGTCGTCAACGTTTAAGATGCCGTCCCCATCAAAGTCGCCAAAAACACCTTTGTATTTAGAAAGCTTTGCAGGTATTTTTTCATCTTTTGGTTCGCAGCTGCCATGCAGTTTAGCTTTATGTTCTGCTACACTTCTTTCCTCATTGCATTTCTTTGCAAAACTGGATGCGTTCATAATGTAGACAGGATAGCCTTGGTCATCAAATATAATGTGCTCCCCTGGCTTCGCTGTTACCTTCCGGCTGGCATTGCCGGTGCCTTTTAAGCTTACTTCAACACTCTCCTTAACTAACAAATGATAATGCTGGCAATGAAGCGTTATTGGTTTGAGCGAAGAAACATCTGACGCTTTTTTCCAGCTGTAATTTTTTGCAGCCTTGCCAGATTTTTTCCCTTTTGCTTCGGAAGATAACTTATCGTAATCGCGATCATCTGGTATCTCCGAACCGCCTTTTTCAATAAGCTTTTGTGTTTTGCCGTCGATTAGCACATAACCATCGACAATGCCTTTTAGCTCGTTGAATGCAGTCAGCCCGTTCTCAACTCCTTCTTGAATAACAAAGCGGGGAACATACCTACCAGATTTTTTATATCGTCCCATGGCCCGCTCCAGGCTAGTGGCTTTATCAACTTTCAGGAACATAATGAATACCCGGTAGCCTTCCTTTTTCAGGGTATCAATCAAAGGCTTGTATTTCTTAGACTTATTCATTGTGCCATCGTAAATGACATCATAGCTACACCCAAATTTACCCACTTTATTCAGTAGGTTCTTTACTAAGTCTTGGGTTTCACTATGCGTCTGCGAAGCATTCCAGCCTTTGTATTCAGGCAGCTTGGCGCGAATATCGTCTGCGTCGATCTTGAATATTGCCGGGTTGGTCATCCAGTCCTTATTGTTGCGGATGTAGGTCGACTTCCCGGAGCCGGGCAGTCCGCCAGTCAGGATAGCGATAGGGGCATCGCGGCGGATGCAGGCGTTCCCTTCTATTTCCTCTGTGATGATCTTGTCATGCAGGTTTTTACGCTTTGCCGTGTACTCGCCGTCCTTGGAGTGCATCTTTTTGGTTTGTGGCAGCGTGTCAATGTGCGCTTCCAGGGCATCCAAGGCGGCATCATCTATACGGCGCTCTCCGTTCTCATCGACGGGGGGCATACCCGTGATATCCCGCTTCGGCTTTTTGGCACCTTGGGCAGGTTTTGAGGCAGCCCTTGGAGCAGGCTTTTTTTTAGCCGGTTTTGCTGCCGGATAGTCCCGTTTTAGGGCTTTAAGAATTTGCTCGTCGTAGTCCTCCCATTCGGCTTTTGCTTCCTGGTAGTCGTCTGAGCCCGGTTCTGCTATTTCAAGGATGTCTGCGAAGTCCTGCATGGCTTCAAAGTTTTCCTTGTATTTGTTAGGCAGGTCACTAATAGACTTGCCCATGTCTTTTACGTATTTTTTTGCCTTAGATTCCATAGCTTATTGGTTTAGGCTGCGAGCTGCAGCAGTTTTAACTTCTTACGTTTTTTCGCCTTTGCAAGCAGTATTCTGGTCTTGGCATTAGCCTTCGGAGGCATGGCTTTCTTTGTGCCTGACATCTGCCTGGATTGTAGGCGTTTTTCCTGTGTTTTGTTGTTCGGCGATAGCTCTGCTTCAATGACAAGTTCCAGATAGGAGGTCTGTTTAACCAGGTAGTAGTATTTCCCATTGTTGCCCAGGAAAGATTGCTCTACCCTGGCTTTGCCGTCATTGTACCTTACCGTTTCGCCCGGGCGATAGGGGGCATCTTGGGCTTCTCTGGCTAGGCTTTCTTGAGGTTCCTCTACGCGAAGATCATCCAGCAGGTAGTTCAGCTGCGCAAACTGGCTGATACGTTCTTGGACCGAAGCAGGGGCGATGCCTTCTGCTTCCTTTTTTGCTGTGATCTCGGCCGCTCTTTCTTTGAGGCGTTCCTCCTTATTCAGGTCTTTTTTCTCTTCCTCCTTTTTGGTCTTTTCCTCCTGGAGCTGCCGAATGGCCTCTTTGATGGCTTCTTCGGAATCGTCCAGACCTTTGGGCTTCAAAATATCGTTGACTGCCTGCGTGTACTTGGCTACGCTCTTTTTCCAATCGGAGTACCAATAGGGAGCAGAAATACCAGCAGAGCTAATCCATGCGTCGTCGTAAGGGTTTCGATAACTATAGCTATACTTATAGCCTTGTGAAACACTCGCTTTCAACTCATCCACCAGTCGGCCGTCTTTCAGCTTTTTGGCCCGGAGAATGTAAGATACCTGCCGCCGTAGCTCCACGGGGTCATTCTCTGCGCCTGGGGGCAGGTCGCGGTAGTAAGACACTGCCTTGGCAATATCTTCGAGTTTTGAGAAGACATAGGAACGGGTTCTATTGAGGTCTTGCAGGATGTTCAGCTGGGCTTCGATGGTCGTCAATTCGTCCTCGATCTCCAAGCCGCGTTCCTGGGCTTCCAGATCAGCAATACGGCGGGGGTCTTTGATCAGGACGTACTTCAGCTCTGCCGGGTCAAAGTCGCGGGTGTCCAGGGTGCTTTGGTTGCCGTCGAAGTCCCAAATAGCATTGATGCGAGCGGTCTTTTCTTCCAGCTTTTGGAACATGAAGATATCCATACTATCCTCCATCAGCGGATTGACGATGCGAACGCTGCGGTGTATGTTACCCTGCCGCCACAGACGGCCCTCGAGTTGGTTCACGTCAGTAGGGTTCCAGGGCAATTCCAGGATGTACAGGCAGGACGCGTAGCGTTGCAGGTTGATGCCTTCCCGGATGGTAGAGCTGCCGATCAGGACTTTGCACCGGTATTCGTGCGGGATGTCCTCATAGTCTCGGGTAACCGGGTTATAGCGACGGCCCAGGAAGGCATTCTGAACTGTCCGCTTGTCTTTGAAGCCCATTTGCTTCATGCGGCTTTCGCTCACGATAATGCCCACTTCGTGCGGCTGGAATCCCACTTTGTCGATCAGATATTGGCGCAACAACGGGAAGAAGTCAACGCCCATATTGCTGTAGATGATTTGCCCGGACATAGGGGAACCCTGCCGGTCGTGGTACTCTTTCACGCTACGGATGCACCCGGCTATGAATTCGAGCTTCGCAGAGCTTTCGATGAAAGCCTTTGGTGAACCGGGATTGCGGGTGTCTGAATCGCAGTCCAGGAGGAAAGGCGAAAAGGCAACCTTCCTGGCCATTCCTGCTGCCCGGAGCATACGCGCACCTGCAGCGTTTTCCTCATCATCTGCCTTTGCGTTTTCGCAAGCCTCATTCACACTGATTTCCCCGGAGGCATACGCCAGTATATCCGTTATCCGGTCCTTCTGATAGGGATTGAATGGCAGCACCGTTTCAATCGTCTCGTTATCGCCCAGGTCGATCTCCATACCGTTAACTACCTTTCGGCGCAGGGGCAGAACGATCTTATTCGGGCGTTTCAGGTTCTTGGTCGATTGCTTATAGAGGAAGAACCGTCGGATAATGGATTGCAGGGCTACAAGGTTTGAAAAGCCGGTAAATACGTCCTTAAATTCGGGGTTGAGCGCAATAGTGAATACCAGCTCGTTTGACGTGTTCACGAACTGATCGAAGAAGTCCTTCAGGTTCTTCAGCCCTAATTCCTGGAGGTAACGCAAGCCCACCAAGCTTATCATAGAGTAGATTTCCATTGGCGAGTTGGTGAATGGGGTTGCTGTCAAAAGCAGGACGTTGCCCGTCGTGTTACGCTTTTGTATGTACTGCGATACCATAAAGGTCTTTAATCCCATGCCCGACGGCTCCCCGCTGGAAATGTCATACCGCTTGACGTTCTTCTCGTTGCCCAGGTTTTCTTCCCGCTCTGCTTTAACGGTGGTAAAGACCTTCTTGGCACTGTGCGCTTCGTCTACCATCATCATATCAAGCCCCATGCTGTCAATATTCGCACGGGTTCCCATCTGAGATTTCCCGATGATGCCGCTCACCTTTTTTTTCAGGCGTTCGTAGGCTTTGTCGGCACCTTTTCCCGATACAGGGGTGTCGTCCTGGTCCAGGATAGACATCAGCTCGGCAAAGAAGGCACCTTCGGAGCCGGTGTCCAGACCAACACGCTTGAAGCCTTCATAGGTGAAAAACGAAATTGTGCCGGCAGGGAGCTGCCCTTCTTCGGGGATGTTGTCGAGGTATTTCTCGCTGAGGTTGTATAGGTCGTTTTGGTCGATTTGCGGCAGGATGCCCTTGCACTCGCCCATAAATTGCTTGTACACCTGGTTGGGCAGTACAAAGAAAGGACGCTGGCACCATCCGTTTTCAAGAAATTGGGCAGCGGTGAAGATCGCGCACCAGGTCTTGCCCAAGCCTACGCCGTATGCCAGGCAACCGGCACCACTTATTTGGGCGAAAGCCACAGCTTCGCGCTTTTCCGGGCGGATGTCCATTTCCATACCGTTATAGAACCGGGCCATGGTGAATCCAATAGGCACCTGGTCCAGATCAACCGGTACTTCGCTGTTATAACGCTCATTCCATATCCGTTCGATGCCTTCCCGGTCTTCATCGGTAATGGCTTTGGCCAGGAAGTCAGAGAATAGGCGAATACCTTCCTGCTGGGCTGCAGACTTATTGCGCTGGAAGTCCTGGACCTTTTCATCCTTGCGTCGCTTACGGTTCATGATGTACAGCTCGGCGATCTCTTTCCAGTCCAGTCCACGCCGGATATCCAGTTCCCGGGCGTTCTCGCTCATCCAGAGTACAAAAGCCTCCTGAAGATTGACGGCTATTTCCAAGTCTCTTTTCCAGGCACTTTGTAGTTTTTCGGTGAAGTCGATCTGCCCGTTTCGGCGCTTTTGGGCTTTGAGCTTTACGTCACCGTTCAGATGTTTGATCTTATACTCCTTTGCCAGGTTGCTTACGGGCTTGATGATGAGCCGGTCTTCAAACTTTTCAGCATCCAGCCGCTTACGGCGCTGGGCTACGTTGCTCCACACTTTGTCCAGGGCTTCGATCTGTTTTTGGTAGATCGTCTTGCCTTGCGGCATACTCTCGATCTTCTCGCGGTCTTCAGAAAGCCTCGCACGGCGGTCGGCGATGTTGCCGGATAGGTAGATAAAAGCAGGTAGGAATCCATCGACAAACCAGTAGACCAATCCTTCCTTTACCCATTCGAGTGGTACAACCTTAGCCGAAATAGCGGATGAGTTGTCGTACTTCGCCCATCCGCCTTCCATTGGGCGGTTCAAAACCTTTTTCTGATACCATACGAATACCTGCTTTTGATCGTCCGTCAGGTGCTTGTTGTACTGCTGGTCGATCTCATCAAAGGTTATCAGATCGAGCTCACCGGCTTTTGCCTGATCACGGGCGCTCTTTTCCTTTTTGGCTTTTTTTAGGGCCCGTTCGATGTTGCTCGTCTGTACACCGTGCAGGTCTTTTGCCTGGGTGTCGGTGTGTTCGCTCGACACATAGGGCGATAGCATGTCGGTTGCCTCATAATCAACGGCGGGTATGCGCATCACGTCCTCGATGCTGCCACGGTACTTCGTGACATTATCGGAGAACCGGCCGGTGGTTTGGTACGGCTCGCCGAGTATCTTTTCCGGGTTCTGGATATACCAGTTGTCGTTGATGATTGCTTCTACCATGCTATGCCAGTTGTAGGAGTTTGAGCTTCTTTTTTTTCTTGGCTTTCGCCAACATGATCTTGGATTTGGCGCTGCTTTTCGGCTTCTCCCCGGCTGCATCTTCTTCTGCCAGCCGGTAAGCCAGCTCATAATCTTCCCGGTAGTCTTTGTCGCCGGGCTTGATTAGCCGGTTAACTTTGCCAGTGCTTTCGTTCAGGTGTGCAACCTGGATGTAATCGCCGCCTTTCTGCCTGCGCCGGTCGGCATAGACGGTACTGGCTCCCATGAAGCCGACAAATAGCCAGTCAGGGTAGCGGCTTTCATCCTGCCCCAATATTTCCTTCTCCAACTGCTTCACATACGCCTGGCCTTCCGGGGTCTTTTCCCACCTGTAAGCTTCCAACTGCTCTCTGCCGCGCCTTATTAACTCTGCCCGGCTCACATCATCAAGGGGGCGGCCGTATTCATCCATAGCCCGTAGCCATATCTCATGTGCGACAGGATGGGATATGCCAAATTCCTCCATGAAGGTCTTTTCATAGTACGTTATCCTGGACGGTATCTGCTTCACGTGAAGTTGGATCAGCTTCGCCTCATCCGCCGGTATGTGGTCAACTACATAAGCCTGGAAAGCTTCATCAGGCGTGACATTCTGATCAGAGAATAAAGCAGCCCCGGTATTCCTTTTCACGCTCTCATTGAATGCCTTAATTGCCCATTTGAACTTGCGCTGCCCCTGGGACATTAACCGGCTTAGATAGATGGCCCACGGGTGCCATTCCTTTTCGGAGAATAGTGCGCCTTGATTAATGTACTGATCGAATGGGAGCCCGCTGGACTTCATTTCGTTCAGGTATAGGATGGCGTTGTTGATGTGTGGGATAAGGTTGCCACTGCCCGGCAAGGCGCTATTGGCTACCAGTACAGGCATGGCGTACACGATCACGCGCCGGGCTTGCTTGATGCCGTCTCTCTCGGCAGCTTTCAGGGCTTCTTTTTCCAAGACAACGCCGGCCAGTACAGATTCTACCAGTTCTTTTCCTGCATTGGTGAAGTAGCCGTCATCGAAGTATTCCGGAATAGACTGCTCGGTAATGATGTTGCACTGGAGCAAGGCTTCGAGCATCCTTTTTTGGGCATTCCGATCGGCATAGAAGTCGCTCATGCGCTCGTACTCGTCGATCATTGCCGGTATGCGGGTTTTGCATAGTGGGTTTTCCCGTAGGCTGTTACTGCGCTCTATGGTCTTATCCACGGCCCGCTTGCCCTTCATGGTACTTTGGTTGTACTTCGCCAGCTCCTGGGTCTGGAAGGCAGGGAAGTCGTAGTCGATTCTGATCAGAAAGGGGAGCTTGAAATAATAAGCATCGTTGTTAATACTGTAATCATCGCCGGTTGGCAGGTATATTAACTGCCCTTTGTGGCAGTCTATCCTTTCCTTTTTGTCTGTTCTGGAAAACCCGAATGATTCAAGTTCTCCGCAAAGTGCCTCTACGTATTCGCGGTAGTTATCGCCGTACATCCGTTCAGCAATCTTAGTGCTCATGGTACGGTTATTGCCGGAAACAACAATCCATTTACCGTCGATCTGCTCTCCAGCTACTATTGGTGTGCCGGATGGTGTACGGCTGGTTGTGATTAGGCGATAGGGGTCAAGGTTCCGGGCGTTATCCCGTACACGCTCCTGGGCCGCTACATCATCCTCATAATTCCGGTCGTTTATATTTTGCCCACGGTCATTTACCGGGTAGCCTTTGCTGGGAACAAAGGTTAATTCGTTGTGGCTGGCTAATACGTCAGTCAGCTCCACAATAGCGAATTGCCCACGGCGCTTTTCACCGTTGGGCATGGATAGGGTGATATTTTTGCCAAGGGCTATCATCATTAATGCTCCATCAGGTTATCGTTGAAGTCGCGCTCAATGTGGTCGATAGCCTCAGCAATAGTCATGCCTTCCTGGGCAACATAGTTGACCACGATTTGCACGATCTTTTCCCGTCCGCCAGGTTTGCTGATGAAGCTGCAGACCTTTGGTGTGAAGGTGCCGGTTTCATCTTCCTCGCACTGGTCCAGTTGCTCGTTGATCGCTATTTTTAGGTCGTTCAGTAGGTCTTGTGCATCCATTACGCTGCTTTTTTGGTGAAACAAACGATGTCGCTCAGTACGTCGGTGCGGTCGAATACGCCGTTGGGTAGCCGATATGCGTCAGAAAGAACCGCCTTCTCTGCGATGTCTTCCTTTGCTTTAGTGGTACCACGTTGCAGGAATGGCACACCGCCGTTGGCTACTTCTGAGCCGATGATGTAGATCAGGATGCCGCCGGGCTTCAGCAGGTCGATGCCGCGCCGTATGAAGTATTCGTCGTAGGCGTTGGCTTTGGTGTACTGCTTTTCGCCCATGTTTATGTACTTGCCGCCGGTCAGTCCTCGGATAGAGCCGTAGGGTGGGTTGCCAATAACCAGGTCATACTTTGCTTGGACCTTCCCGCGTACGCTCTCATTTCTGCGTTCGTCAATGAACTGCTGTTCGAAGACTTCCTGAATTACCCGGGCTTCGGGGTAGAGAATGCGGAGAATAGCATAACTGTATTGCTGCGGCTCGATAGCGGTCACTACGGCATCTCGTTCCAGGTATTGCCGGTCAGGCACCTGGGCAAGGAATACGCCGTTGCCTGCTGCCGGTTCCAGGACTTCGCCGCCTTTAAAGCCAAGCTTGAGCGCCAAGCCCCACATCTTTTTGACGATAGGGGTAGGCGTGAAAAATTCGTAAAGGATCCCCGCGTTAGATTCTTCCAGGAATTGATCGAGCCCGCCGTAGCCGCTGTATTGGGCCAGCATGGCTTTCTCGTCGGCTGTGTATGCAGCCGGGGCCATGCCCTTCTGATCTATCAGCCCTTCGATCTGCCTGTTGAGTTCGTATGCCTGGCGATTGGTCATGTTTTACACAGTTTTGCTCTCAATTTGAGCATTGACGAAGTTGTACGTCCACATAAGTGCAATCAACCCCATCATAATGCCACCGACTATCTTATTGCCGCGCCGATAAAGCAGGAATCCTCCAATGACGAAACCCAAAGAGATAGCCAGGTATAGTTTTACATAGTCCATTTTGCATTGCTTTTAAGCAGGCAGAGCCAAAGCCCTGCCCGCTTGTTGAAGCTACGCTCACACTCCTGCAATCAGCAGTGTGAGCGCTCGATTACTGTGCCGGACCTTCCCGGTCTGGCTGTTCGGTGTCCGGATTTTCGCTATCTGGGGTGTTGAGCTTGCGCTGCTCGGTCAGGCGGTCGATGGCCACGCTGAAGTTGAGCAGGTGCCTGATGGCTTCGCGCAGATCGGTGTTGCCGACTTTCTCGATCAGGATTTGTTCGAGCTGGGCGAGTTCTTCGTCCGTCAGGTCGTCCCACTCTTTGCCGAGCTGCCCGGCTTTGTTGATGAACTGCACAAGGCTGGCACCGGCGGCAGGGCCCAGGCGTACCAGGTCTACCAGGTCTTCCCCGTTAACCTTGCGGTCATCCAGGTAGATGGCTTCGTATAGTTTCCAGAGGTCTTCGGCGGTTTCTGCGCCTGCTGTGAAGGCTTCAATGCCGTACTGATTTTGTGGATTCATAGCTTCATATTGATTGAAAATTGAAAAAATAGCTGCCGTTCGGCCCGGAGGCTTCCCGGCAGCGGATTGAACAACACTCTCTTTAGTCGATGCTTTCCACTTGGACGAACATCGGGCTGTCTTGAAGGAAGCACTTGGCTTCGATGCCGTAGACCTGATAGCCTTGGCGCTTGGCGAACATCTTGGCGAAGTGCATACACGCCCATCCGCCTTCCTGATGGTCGGCAGGTGGGGCTAGGAGCACACCGCGCCGGCCGTCGGGCCAGTGTCCGCGTAGGAAGGCAATCAGCTCCTTCTCAATCTGTGCGCTGGGCTTGTCGGTTTCGATGTACACCAGGACATCGCGCAGGTAGAGGCTTTTCCATTCGTAGGCAGCGGCCTGGGGTGCATCCAGGTCGATTAGCTGGGGCTCCATAGCCAGGGTGCCAAGGCCTGCCGCTTGCGCCGGGGTCATCACGGCCCACTTGACGTGAAATATTTCTCCAAGCTGAGTTTGCAAGCTCAGGTTGCGCAGGGGCATTTCCGGCTCTGGTGTGGGCTCGTCCGGCTCGTCTCCTGGTTCGTCTGGCTCATCGCCCGGATCGTCCGGGTTTTCGCCGGGCAGGTCATCTTCCGCGTACTTGTCCATGCGGATGAGCCCGCGCCCGTAGTCGTTGTCTTTGCCGGGGGTGCCGAGGTCGGTTGCGCCGGAGGTCAGGACGTGCTCCAGGTCTTCCATGTTCTTGATTTCCGGGAATACGCCGAGCAGGAGCGCCGCACAGCCTACCGCGAACGGTGTGGAGTAGCTGGTGCCGCTGCCGGTGCGCATTTCTTCTTCTCCTGGACCGCAGCCAAGGTTGGACACGCCGTAGCTCATGTAGTCTACGCCAGCGCCACGGCTGCTGAAGGGTGCCACACGGTCATTGCGGTCTACCGCTCCGATCGCAAACAGGATTTCGCCCAGGTCGTCGGGGCTGATGTTGCCGGGGAAGTTCACGCCGTTGTTGCCGGAGTTGCCAGCTGCAGCAAAGCTGAAATGCCCTTGCGCCCGGAAGTCCTTGAAGATATTGGCAATTTCCTGATTGAAACCGCCTCCGCCGTAACTGTTAGTGATAATCACAGCATGGCCCTGGTTTTGCAGGTTGTTGGCGGTGTCCCAGGCGTGTTCCAGACCGCTGGCAATCCAGGAGTACATTCCAGAACCGCCACGGTTGAGCAATTTCTCGCCTGACCAGCTCCACCAGTCCTCGGGTACGCCCGGGTACCGCAGTGGGCCGATGGGGTTTTCATTGAACCCTAATACCTGGCTGGCACAAAAGGAGAAATGCCCGTGTTCGTCCCAGGGGTTGTTGTCGGTGGTGTGGTCACGTCCCAGGTCGCGGAAGTTCTTCGCGATGTACTTGTTTCGGCTTTTCGCACCGGTGTCCAGGACAATGATGTGAACCTTGCGGCGGATGCCATGCTTTTGCAGCACATTTTTCACAAATACGCCGATCTGCGCTTTCTCAATCGGATAGTTCGTTGTGCTGCTTGCGTAGGCGGCAGTAACCGGCATGGTGGGCTCGGGTGGGAGTACCACGTCGAAGCCTTCTTCCAGCTGACGTTTGTAGTGCTCCAGGGCTTGCTTTTCCAGCAAGCGTTGAATGTGTTTCATAGCTTCAATAGGTTAAGTTATTGGGTGATGGTGTCATTTGGTAGCTCCGGGTCGGGGACGGGCCAGCGCCGACGGGTGAGGATTTCCACGACCTTTGCACCGGGGATAGGGGGCTCCAGCATGAGCGTGAAGTCTTCCAGTTTTGGTACGCGGTCGAGTACCAGGTAGACGAAAGCATCCTCCACGTAATGCGTGACGGTGATGGTCTTTTCCTCGAAATTCCCGAATGAAATGGGGTGGCTGGTTTGGTAGCTCCACAGCACGTCGGCTACATAGAGCTCGCTGCCTTCAGCTACGTCGATGGTGTTGGAGTAGGAAACCGGCATGGTCTGCGGTTCCTGGTCCTGCTTCATGGTGCAGTCGGTAACGCCCATTGCGATCAGGGCAAGACCAACCACGAATGTGAGTTTGCGTTGCATAACTTCAGTGGTTTGATTAGTCTTTTCCTGATTTTCCTGTGCTGTGCGCCTATCGGAGGTGTCTAGCCATTCCCTGTGATTGCTTTGCTCCTGTCATAATCTTTACTGGGCCTTGTGGCCATGTATATCCTCTTTATTACATTCAGCGCAATTACCACACCGGCAAAATACAATGCGGGCTTTACATTCCGTGTGTATAACGAATAGCCGACAACTGCCGCAATCAGCGCCCATGAGATCAGAATAGCCTCGAAAAGATTTATTTTCATACCTTATTGCTTTTTGGCAGCAGTACGCTATATGTCAAGTGGAAGCCTGCGGCATGAACCCATATCAGTGCCAGCCAGACTACTGCCCAGCTGCCGATGTTCTCCCATTTTTCTGGGGAGAACTGGTAGAAGCTCGATGCAGCGAGCACCAATGCCAGGCGCTGAAAGGATAGATACCCTGCCTGGAAAAGGTGCCAGCCGTCTGTGAGCCATACGAAGATAGTGGTCGAACCAGGGAACTTCGGGCCCTGGTTCACATCTCCGTTTTTGTACTTGTTGCGCCAACTGATTGCCGGGTTCCAATACTGGCTACCTTTGGGGAAGATGGACTTTCCGTAGTGGAACTGTAGTTTGTCCATGCAACCGTTCATGGCACCGGCTATGGCGTAGGCAATGATGGCGATTATTGCTATCCAGATCATAGTTACCTGAAAGTTAGGCTTATGATGACACCAGTAGTATTATCACCTACTGAAGCGCCGGTATTTATATAGACAATATCCCCCTGTTGCACTGTGTTGGTGGCAGTTATAGTTGTCGCTGCAAAGCTATCTCCAACGGGTATCGTTGTTGTCGGTGTAGGCACCTGTGTCGAACCGCCTGGCCTTAATATCCGAATCCCAAGATCGGTTGGACTGGTCGTTACTTGCGAATGTAGCGTGTACTCAACTTTGACAATCTGCTTACCCGCAAGCTCTGCTGGAATAGCAAAGCCATATTCATCGTAATTCGTAAGGCTCGTCAATGGGACCGAATTAAGGACCGCGACAAATTGCCGTTGCTCTGTTGCGTTTGCGATGTCGGTAAGGCTGTATTCACCGTCGCGGTTGCGCAGGTATGTTTCGCCTGCCTGCATACGGATGCCCATTGTGTCGCCTGCTTCGTAGCGGTTCACTAGCAAAGGGATAGATGTGTTGGGCGATAGGACAAACTGATAATCTGCCGAGCTGCCATCAAGGTCTTGGAAGCGGATAATACCTGCGGTGTCGATTGTTAGGCCATTTCCTGCTGCGCCTATGGTGACTGGAGATTGCGGAAGCTGATAGGCTAATCCGTTATCTCGTAAATCTATCTGTTCATAAGGTTGGCCATCTTCACTGTAAACTAGGGCTTCCAGATCACTGTCCCATACCAATATCGGTGCTGCTCCAAAACCGCTATTTGAAGGAGATGGAAGGTTTGCTGTAGAAAATTTTAGAAAGGGTGAGTGCCTGTACTGGAGTGTGCCGCCGTTTCCTATTGATAGATAAGCTAAATCTGGGCTTGCCCCATTGTGGGCCCCCCTGCTTGCCAGTCCAGGAAAGACTACCTCTTGATTAAGGTTTCCGATTATTGTTTTTCCGTTAGGGGCAAAACCCATAACCCTGTTGTTGCCCATCAAGAACTCAACGCCCTCGTACCCTCCGTACAAGTCCCCACTCCCGCTATATTGCAAGGTAAAATCGTTGAATGTAGAACCTCCTTGAGAAAACTTCAATCGTGGTGATTCGCTTGCACCGGAAATGGGGCCAGAGCCAGATGGAGCGCTCAGCTCTATGTAGCTCCTATTGTTTGGTTGGAATGTTTGTGAACTTTTAGACGCTATTCTGATGAAATTAGTTTCATCCTCTATTTCGCTGAGAATTTTATTTTCAGTAAATAGCGTATCTCCTGACTTCGTAAAAAACGATGGTGCTGAAGCTCCGGCTGGCACAGATCGTGCATTCCAACTCACCACCGCCGCCTGTAACTGGGCCGTACTGCCCGTGCTCCCAAAAGGCACCGCTGGTACTGTCTCCCGCCCGTCAGGGTCAAAGACCATAACTTGTCCCACGGGCTCTCCTTCTGTATTGCCATACTCCACAACTCGTACACTTGCTGACGAAAATGTTACAGACCAGATACTGTCAACCTTGTACATTTGCTGTACGCCGTTAAACACCCGAAAAGAAGTGTCTATCCCTGTGGCTAAATAACTGTTTCCAGTTAGGTCGGTTTGAAAGTTTATTGTCGCAGTGTAGGTGCTGTCATTCACTGTATTCCATGTAGGCGCACCATTTGAAACCAGTCGGAATCTTTGACTAGCAGATGACGTTAACGGCCATCCATCGGGTAGAAAACCATACTCCACTAACGGGTCAACAAGCGGAATTGGACCTGTGTATGCCACCGCTGCATCAACATCAATTATGCCAAATCCGTTTCTTTCATTATACAACTTTTTAGGAACGTGTGCAACATAGGTGCTGTTCTCAGAGTTGTGACTGGATTCGGTCTGATAAGCTGTAAGCCTTGCCCTATATATGACTTCATACCAGGGGATTTCATGGCCTGCTTGGTCTTCAAGTTTCCTTTTGATTGACAGTAGCTTTGCGGCAACTCTAGGCGAAGCACCGCTCTGACAAAGGCAATCATCAGGCTGAACAAAATCCATTCCTTTTCCATACCCCGTGCGAAAATTAATAGCAAGACTACTACTATGCGCTACTCTCACAGCAGGCTGAAGCGCAACACTATTTGTCACCTCCTCTGAAAAATTTGAACCCATCGGCACTACCCAAATAATTTCATTTTGAAAGTATTGGTGGTCTGTTACGCTAGTGTCCATTTGTCCACTATAACTCCGATTGATTATGCCTATTTCTCGGTCTTGGTGATGTAGTGTCCAAAAATGACCGTAATTACCAACGAGAATATGAGCACTATCAGAGTTATGCTTAGCCCACTCGTCTTCAAAAGCATTAATCACAAATTCCGAATGCCCCTTGTTCCAAACAGTGTCCTCCCAAATGTAAACTTTGTGGTCAGAATACACTTGACAACTTACTTGGGTCAAAAAGCTTAAAAAAGTTATCAGCTTAAAAAAGTGTTTCATCATTTCTAAGTTTGAAATTCAATATTTTATCTAAATTCAATCAGGTAGCCTGTAGCTCCAAAACCATTAAGCCCTGGTACCGTCACCGTGGTTAGTGCTCCTGACACGGATTGCGTATGCACTGTGCCAGTCGTCTGCTGGTCTACAAGGCTATTGTTATTGGCATCGTATAGCTGGACAGATACTCGCCTGGCTGCGCCATTCGCGCCGTTGTCGATTTTAAAGACCATTTCCTGGCTGGCGTTCAGAGTAGAGTTGTCACCAAACACGCTGATTTCGTGTACATGCGTGTCTTTGAGAATTGTGATTTGGTACTCCCCGGCTGCGGCGTTTACAATCTGCCCTCCGCTGCCGCCTTCGTAGGTATAAGTCATTGTTACACCATTGAGGCTAAGGGTGTCATAGATGATGCCGGTGTAAGTCAAACCGCCGCCTGCATCCGCTGTTGCCCTTACCCGGGCGTTGTAGGTATCAATCGCTGCCTGAATCTGTGCTGTGCTGCCGGTACTGCCGAACGGGTTCTGCGGTATCGTCTCGCGCCCATCGGGGTTGAAGACCATGACCTGCCCGGCTGGTGGACCATTCGTAGTCGTATATTGGTTTGAAACCTCGATCACGGCCAGGTCTGCGCTGGAAAAGGTCGGGTTGGCTACGGCGCTAACGCGGTACAGCTGCTCCGTGCCGGTGAATAGGCGAAAGGTATCAACGATCTGGTTGGCCAAGTAGCCGAAGCCGGTCTGGTCAGACTGGAAGTTGACCGTAGCGGTGTAGGTAGAATCATCAACGACCGTCCAGCTGGGGATGCCGTTGGAAACCATGCGGAATTGCGCCTGCACCGATAGGGCAAGGCATAGGAATAGTGCTGAAAGTAGGTGTTTCATAGCTTTATATTTATTCCCGACTTCGCACAAGGCTTCGTCGGGCAGTGGGTGTTGTGGTTTTGTGGTGCTCTGGTATTTTGGTTACCGGAGTTCCACGTAAAATCCGGCTGCACCGAAGCCATTGAGCCCTGGAATCGTGATGGTCGTCACGTTACCGGCTACTGCCTGGGTGTGGACGGTTGCCGTCACCTGCTGGTCTACGAGTGCGCCATTGTTGGCATCGTAGAGCTGAACCAAGAAGCGGCGGTCTTGGCTGTTCGCGCTGTTGTCCAGGCGGATGATCATTTCCTGGCTGGCGTTCAGGGTGGTGTTGTTCCCGTAGATGGTCGCATTCGCCACGTGTGCGCCTGCCTGAGCGGTCAGATCATACTCGCCCGGTGCCGGGTTACTCAGGACTGTAGCGTTGCCGCCAAAGCGGTCGGATTCTACGGTCACGGTGCCACTGCTCAGGCTGTCACGGGAGAAGGAGCCACCACCGGAAGCGCCAGCGATCACGTAGGGGTCGGCAACTGTTCCGGAGCCGGTCACGGTGATGTTCGCACCTGCGTTCACCTTGGTTTCCGAACCGTCGGCTGCGCTGCCGCCGGTAGCCGCGATCACGTAGGGGTCGGCGGTAGTGCCGGAGCCGGTCACGGTCACGTTGCTGCCTGCATTCACTTTCGTCTCGGAGCCGTCCGGGCTCACAGACAGGTTGAGGCGTCGGATAATCTCCTGGAGCAGCTCTTTCAAGCTTACAGGGGCATCGAGCCCGTCCACGAAAAAGCGCTGATTTTCGTAAGCCGCCTGGTTGCGGTCACTGATCAGCAGGGTCGTAATTTGTTCGATTGTCTTACTCATCGTTATTGATTTAGGTCGCGGTCGTGCCGCTGTTGGTCTTGCAAAAGTTCTTGTCGGTGGCGTTCTTCCTTTCGCCGTTCGTCATTCCTTATCGAGATGACCTTATACGTGTGATAAGCGATAGAGCTTATCACCATGCACAAAGAAAGAATCGCGCCCAGCACAGCCTCCTGATTTTCAAATATCCAGTAGAGCGCTGTGCCAGCGTAGCCAATTCGAGTGCTACCGTGTTCAAAAAAGTCGAATATCTTCATTCTCAAAGGCATTGCCGGGGGGCATTATTTCCTTACTGCGATGACTGCAATCACGATCACCAATATGACGAAAGCAATTGCGATGCCGCCGAGTATTGTTTCTAGTGTGTAATCCTCCTGCTGAAAGTCTGCCGGGCTCAGCCATTCGGGCAGATTTTCCCATCTCGCCTTCCGGGGTGCCAATGCAATGCCGATAGTGTCGAAAATCGAGCCTACTGCATTAGCTACTGCACTTATTGGGTCTGCCGCCATTCCTACTCCACCTGTGCTTCCTGCCGTTGGGTCCATCAGCTTCGGATTACCATTATCAAAATTACCAGTGCAGCGAGTAGCAACAAGCCACCGCCAAGTATCACCGGCGTGAATTTTTCAAGCTCTTGGTCTTGCCGTTCGCGGTCGTTGAGCGGGTCAAAAAGTTCCTCAACTGAAGCGCCACTGTCTTTGCAAGGGTCGTAACCATAGCTTAGTATGATTAGCGCATCATCAACATAGTTGCCCGAGCAAAGAAATTCTTCCCGGCTGAAACTGATGTTGTTGTTGCACAAAGCCCTGCACTGACGCTCTACATCAGGCTGTTGCCCGAACCAGCTGCGGCAGCGGTTGCGGCATTCCTGCGTCCTGCACCATTTTCCGCCTATGCAAAATGCCATGCGCTTATGCTTTTTTCACGATCACCACCATAAGGGCGATGAGCAGGATTAACAATAGTATGTAGCCAATCTTCACCCGGCAAATCCAGTCGGGCAGCACATCGGCGCAACCGAAGTAGGCACCCAGGGGATTGCCCAGGCGGAACCCAGGACGGGCAGGCAGATTGACTTGCGCATCAGGCTTGCCGTCGCCGTCCTCATCTACAAAGCCTCCGCCTGCGTCGATGTCGAATACAGCCTGATAAGCATCTTCAATTTCGCTCAGCAGCTCGTCCGTACTTAGCTCTCTGCCTTCGATTTTCTTCACCATGACTCCATTCTCGGAATCGTCTTCGATTCGGCGAAAAAAGACGTAAGCCGGGAAGATATCTATGCCAAACTGAGACGGCGACACAATGCAATCATTGATCTGGCTCATTTCGCAAGCCATGCCCGGCCAAGTCTGATCAGTGTACAGGCTTTCTCTCAGGGCATCCTGAAAAGCGTTGTTGGCATTTTGTTCGCCTTCGTGGTAGAATAGTACCGGGAATATCATGCTGCGATGTTTCGTACGCTGTTTTCAATTTCATCCACATCCAAGTTGCTTCCTGGGCAGCTTTTCGAGCTGTGCTCGTTATGCCCGGTAATGCGCAACTGCCGGCCAAGCCGGTCTTGCAGGTATCGTATCAGCTTCACCGCCGCATCGACTTGCTCAAGGGGCGGCTGCTGTATGTCATAGTTGCCGGTCAGGCAAATGCCCACACTGCGGGTGTTCTCTCCGCTCGTATGGTTGCTGACCGTTTTCAAAAGCTGGGTCTGCTCAATACTGCCATCCTTACCGATCACGTAATGGTAGCCGATGCCTGGCCAGCCATTTTCCTCTACGTGGTACTTCGCGTAAGCCTGGGAAGTACCCGAAGTCGTCAGGCTATGATGAATCACTACGCTGTCAATCTGCGACAAGTCGCGTGTGTCGTAGGTCTTCCACCAGTGGCGCTTCAATCTGTAGACCACATTCGTAATCGGAATACCGTAGGCTCTTGGGCGGACGATCTGACCGATCAGATAGAGCAGGAGTAGCGTCACCATAGCGATCATCAGGTATTTTTGCCAAGGCTTCATACTACCTTTCTGATTTCGGTTTGTAGCAATACTGCATAATCCTTTATCAGGCTTGCCCGGTCGGTGCCGTTGACTACCCTTCGGGCGTTGTAGTAGTCCGTCTGCACTATATTGATGTAACGGCTCAGGGACCGGCGGGTGAACTCGCCGTTCATCATACCGTAAACCAGAATGTCCGCCGCATAGCGGGGCTCCAGTGCCAGGTCAGGGTTGCCCACCAGGTCTACGCCCAGGAACTCGCTCATCTTCTTGTAATTGCTCTCCCAGGTCAGCTGCACAAAGCCCCGGCCGTAATAGCCCGAAGACCAGTACCGGTCTTGCAACTGCCGCAGCCACGTTTGGCTGCTGCCTGCCCGGCGCTCCCGCACGGGCTTCAGCTTGCTTTCATGCCAGGCGGTAGCCAGGATGTAAACCAGCTTTCTGTAATCACCATCACCGTATTCCCGGAATGCCCGTAGAATCTGCTCGACGCTATCCCGCTGCACATTATCCAGCTTTTGCCAGGCATCTTCCGCCGCATTTATCCAGATGTCTTTGCGCATGAATAGCTTGTTGTCGAGTTGCCGGGCTTTCGCTACTGCAGTTGTTGAAACCAGCAGCAAAATGAGCACGAACACTCCGATGATGGTGTATTTTTTCCAGTTCTTCATAAGCGAAAACAGCCACACAGCCAAGGGCTATGTAGCTGTTTGTGTATTGCTTAATGACGTTGCTACGTTACAAGGGCCCAAGCTCCTCACTCGCTTCGTTCTTTCCGCCGCAGCCGCAGTCATGTTTGCGGGTTGCGAAATAGATGACTGCCCCAAGCAGGGCAAGCCCGATAAGGATAGCAGGGCCGAATTTCCAAATCAATCCCATAGTGTTGTCCTATTTATCTACCGACCGGCGGTAGGTTGAGTATTGAAGTGCCAGCCCAATCAGGGCAATGGCAATCGTAATCACGGGGGCGTACTTCCGGATAAATGCCATAACGGTTACTTTGCGACCGCTCGGACATAAAGCCGGTAGCGGCCTAGGCTTGCCAGGAACGTCTCGTTTACGTTGCGCTTTCGGGCATCGACGAAGTAAGACTTTCCGCCAGTAATCGTGAAGAAGTCAGACTTAATCGCTGCATCCAGCGCACTGCCAGAAAGGTTGCCGGTGCCTTCACTGCCGGTCACAACGCTGTTGTCGGACAGGTCCAGCACACGGATATCCAGCGGGTCACTGGTCGCGTTTGGGTCAGCGGCTTCCACCACCGCCATAGCCTCCAGCGTGTAGTTCTCGTCCAGCCCAAGCTCTGCCAGGGTAGGCACGTACACGCTACGGATGCCGCCAGCTCCCGGGTTGGTGCTGAACCAGGCTTCACCGGCAAGGGTGAAAATATAGCTCGGCACCGGGGCGTACTGCGTGTGGATGGCAAGGGTGGTTTGCTTACCGATTGCAACACGCAGCGTCTTCAGATAATCCACCAAGCCAACCACCTTATTGTCGGACAATTGGACCTGGGGGATGTAGCCGCCGTTGAGCTGTTGCTTAATTCCCTGCATTACGCTGCTTTTTTAACGATCTGAATCAGCAGGCTCTTGCTCTGCATGGTAGCGTTGTCGCTGCCTGCCGCCGTCACCAGGCGGATGTCATGCGCATAAGCCTCGCCGGGAGTGATTGCAAAAGGCGCTGAGCTTTTCACGATCACATCCTGAGAAGAAGAAGTCAGCGTTGCGGCCACTTCGCTCGATGCTACTTCCTTGCCGGAAGCCTGTACCAGGCGCAGCCGAACATCTTTGTCTGGGTTGTTGGTCCGAGCGTTGACGATCAGAAGCGCCTTCATCTCGTAGTTCGCGGCATCGAAGCCGAGTTCTTCCAAGGTCGGCACGTGCAATACCTTAGCAGGAGGTGCCTGTTCAGAAAAGGCGTAAGTAGCTGCTGTAATAGCTGCGCTGCCTACGCTATCGCTGATGTGTACGACGTCTACCACGTCGCCGGGGTTGCCGGTGGTTGCGCTGGTGAGGGTCTTTACGTAATCGACCAAGCCGACTACTTTGCCATCAGACAACTGCACCTGCGGTTCATATCCACCTGGAACTTTGCTCTGGATAGTTTCCATGTTGTGTTGTGGTTAATCAGCACCGCATGTACCCGGCAACCGGGATTTCCCAATGCGGGAGTGCTGAGGTTGAATTAATGTAAGCCTTGATCTCCTTGGCGAAGTGCTTCACGTAGTTGCTGCGGGGCTCTACGTTGACGGACTTGAAGAAGCCGTCCACAAAGTGCCGCTGAGCTTCATCGTCGGGGTCAATCCCGAGATATTGTTGCCGGGCAGCACCATAAGCGCCCCAATCGGTTGACACGAAGCTGCCTGACCAGCCGATGAAGTCTGAAGGCACAGATATACAGCCGCCGGTAATTGGGTTGCTGCCTTCACCGTTGCGACGGTAGAATATCAAACCGAGCCCAAACAAGGCAATGACTACTGCGATGACGATGCCTACGGTCTTGTTCATCAGGTCAGTATTTTCGCATACACGGTCATAATCAACACGCCTGCGCCAAGGATAACGAGCCCAAGAATGACTGCGCTCTCCACGTCGAAGGCAACGTTGACGGTTATGCCGTTTTGTGCAAGTTCAAGAATATCGCCCATCAGGCTTTATTTTTTGCGTGAGTAATGAATGCCCGGCTTACTGCGCGGCTTTCTTTTCCTCTACTTTGTCAGCGATGTACATCGCAGTCATGGTTCCCAGGACTACAGCCAGGAATACCGGCACGAATGCCTTGAAAATGGTACTAGCGCTCATTTCGCTTAGATTTTAATGATTTTGAATTTCCACAGTGCATACGCCAGGGCAAGAATGCCCACTACGATGCCTATAGTTTTCCAGGTTTGCTTCTTATCCGCCTGCTTATCCTTTGTCATGGGGTCAGGCACAGGGCTAGGAGCTGTGTTCTCAGATTTCTCCTGAGCAATTTTACGGCCATCATCGGTGGGCAAGCCACTTTGATAGGCGTAAGCGTTATTGCTGTTGTTGTTCAGAGCGTCGATGTACTGATTTTTCAGTGCGACCTCCTGTTGCAATCTGTCCATGCCTATTTTTTCAGTATGACGATAAGCAGAATCGCCACGACGACGACCACTGCCAGGATGATGTAAATTGACGGGCCGGAGGGTTGTTGCTGTGCTGGCGGTTGCACCACCGTAGTGCCGCCTTGGGGGCACTTTTCAGGGTTGAACAAGCAGGCAACGCTCACAGCGGTCTGCGCAACATCCTTATAGTTGTTGCCCAGCCAATTGAGGAAGCCCCTGCCCCGGTTTGCAGCCGGGGCAGGGCTCATCGCATCTGGATTTTGAAGGTCCAGTGCGCCGCTTGTGTCAATGATAAAGCTCATCCTTCCGGCTTCGGATTATTGCTTACGGCCCAACTCAGCTACCTGGTAGAAGCCCCAGGTGACTGTGATACCCGGCTCCTGCATATAAACGAAGGCAGTCCGGTTGGTGATGATGATGTCGTTCGCAAAGGTGTTGATGTTGAGCTGGTATTGCCCTTCGTGCACACCCATGTCCGGAAAGATCGTCTTGAGCAGGCGTGGCTTGGAACCTTTGCTTGCATCATAGATTTCGACCGGGCGGGCATACTGCTCAAGCGCGTTGGTAGCGCAGCAGTTGTTGCTCTCGTTGGCGTGCTCGGTGATACGCATTTTCAGCATATCCAGGTAGGAGCTGTTGTGCACCATATCGTTCAGAATGAACTGATAGTGCGAAGTCAGGCCAGAGATTTCCACATCAGGGCCTTGAAATTGGCTGTAGCCCAGCTGATAGCCTTGTGAGCCATCAAACAGGATAACCTGCTGCGGCTCTACCGCATCTTTCGTGGAAACCTTGATTGCGAAGTAAGGATCAGTCTGAACTGACTGGATAACCCGATTGTCAGCGCGTTCGCTGACATTGACAGTCGGGCGGCCGATCATATTGCTCTGCGCCTCAACGGTTTTCTGCGTAGAAGCACCGTTGGTGGCAGGAGCAGCGGCGAGATTAGCCGGAAGTTTCGTGCGTCGAACCATTTTTCTTGTGGTTGGTGAACAGTCGATTATTGACATAATTATTAGTCCACAATATCACAAAACGGGCGGCGCACCTACAATACTTTCACGTCAACGGTAGTGGTGCAACTTTTGGTAGGCTTGACATTTGTGGTAGGGCTCACGTGTACGTGTGAAGGCATGAGCACATGACAAAAAAAGCCCTGGGGGTTGCCCAGGGCCGTCCTCATGCTGCCAGGAAAGGCGCACAGAAGAAAATCAGGTATTCTTACTATTCTTCCTCATCTGCTTGCCGGGCTGCCTCCCGGCTTTGGATGAGCTTTCGGTATTTCTTGACGATGGCCCGGTGTGCTGGGCTGTTCGGCTTCAGTTCTTTGTTCGGGTCTTTCTGCTCCTCCTGGCTGCGTTTAATCAGGAATACATCTTCGCTATCCACCACGGAATGCCGGAGCAGGTACTTGGTGCCACGGTAGGTCATATCCTCATACCCGATCAGCTTTTCCTTTTTCTCAGCTGGCGGCAATGCCCTTTCCTTCACGTCAGCTGGTAAGTTTTGCAGATAGGCAATTGTCAATCGTGCCAGGTCGTGCATACTCGTTGTGGGAGAAACAGCAATGCGGGGCAGTTCAAACACTTCACCGTCTATGCTGATTTTCGCTTCCTCGATGAACATACGCGAATGCGGGTTCACGTTGCGCCCATCTGGAAAAAAAGTTCGGTTGTACTGCGCTCGTAGTTGTTCAGCTTTCGTCATGTTGTTCCGTCTTTTATGTAGGCGTTCCCGTTTAGCTTTTTGAGGCGGAGGCTGGCCCAGATGGATTCCTCAGTCTTCTTTTCGGCTTCATCGTATCGGTCGTTGATTTCCTCAGCTGCAGCCTTGATCAGTTCGTCGTCCATTTCTACACGTGAAACGATTCGGAAGGCGAACTCCCTTTCTGTCTCGCCCCAAAAGCCCTTGATCTGTATAATTCCATCTACCCTTTTTCTGGTAGAAGACACGGTTTTTTCCTTAAAGGAGAGTGCCATATACTGTACGATTTTGTACGCAATATATAAACAAAATAGTTACATTGCACTATAATATCAATTTATCGTGTATGCTTTTCAAGTTGTACGGCACTGCCTTGTGCCAAACGGTGCTGAACGAGCTGGGCAAAGACGAGATGTCTGTGCCAGCCTTGGTGCACTCGATAGCGGGCAGAGAGCTGGACGGCAGAGAGAAGCACAACCTGGAAAGGCGCATACGACGAGCCCTGGAAAGCCTGGAAGGCGAAGGGCTGGTGCGAAAAGACTGGATTATAGAGCCACGGCCTTTGCAGGTGTTTAAACTCACAACTGATGCTCAAAGGACTGCAAATGCTTAATGCCCTCAAAGGGCTGACAGGCGACCCCAGCAAGATGATTCAGCAGGTGGTACAGATGATTACCCCGCCGATGCTGGGCTTTTTGGAGAAGTACAACAAGCCAATAAGCGAAGGCGGGCTGCTCAACAAAGAGGATGTAAACTGCATCTTCGCCATTATGCCGATGCGCACTGACGTAGACGGCACAGAGGTCGAGGTAATGGTGCCTCATATACTTACGGTCGGCTACGATGCAAAATTGGCGCGATATACCATCAACGCAAAGCATAGCCTGGACGAATTACTCAAAAAAGCAGAACAAGATGGAGCCCTCAACCAAGGAAAAGACGAAGAAGAATAGCCCGCAAATGGAAGCGCCGGAAACGGGCAGTAGTATGCCGCCGCCGGAGGATTTCTTCGCTATGAAAAGCGAGATTGACGACGATATGCGCGATTTCCTTTCCCACATGAAAAAGGAGAAAGAGGTCGTTGATCTTCCTGAGATTGAAATGCCAGGCGAAGAGCCAGACCCGGACACCGGGGAGCCTATCACTGATGAAGACAAGGGGCATCTGCGCGACCTGAACTACACCCAGGAGCACAAGTTTTGGGCGGAGTTGATGTTGATACAGCTGGACAAGTCCATGGCCTGGATTGGCGGAATGATCGCAAAAGAAGACCCCAGCAAATACCGGATGCGCAAAAAGAAGTCCGAGGAAGACGACTATGAAGTAGCCCTGACTGCTGCGCTCATCAATAAGTACCAGGTGAAATTCAGCCTGGAATTTGCCTTAGCCTTCCTGCTCCTGGGCAAATACGGCATGATGGCGACCAAAGTGCAGGCGGACGTCCGGGCGAAGAAGAAAGCAGAAGCAGAAGAAGCCAAAAAACAGCAAGATGCAGCGAGACGCCCAAATCACAATAGTGATCGGTAGGAACGGTACTGGAAAGTCTACTTTCTGTGAGAAAATCGTAAAAGGCATCGGGGCAAGGGCCTTGGCGGTCACTTACAACGGTATGCCCAAAATTTGGCGGCCCTATCCGGAGGTGGACATCACCCACAAAAAGAAGATGACCTTCAAAAAAGGCATCCGCCAGGTGATTGCCGGGCGGTATGAGGAAGGTCGGAATAAGAACCGGGTGTTTGAGCATATCTATCGCAATTACCGTGATGGCATGATTATATGGGATGATTGCCGGGGCTATATCAATAGTGCGGTCGATTCCAATCAGTATTTCCGGCAACTGCTCCTGGACTTCCGGCACCGTATGCTGGATATGATCTTTGTGGTGCACTCGCCGGCGGATGTTCCGCCTCGCGTGTGGGGCTTTACCAGCACCGTTTGGGTTGGCGCTACGGATGCCTTGGTCAACAAGAGCCAGGTACGCACGTCGAGTGCTGATCGTGTAATCGAAATGCAGGAGTATGTGAATGGCGTATTCCGGGCAGCCAAGGCAAGGGGCGATAACAGCCACTACGGGCTATTCAAAAGAGTTGATCTATAAGGTTTTCATTTGGTTTTTGGGGTTTATGCCTCGGGCGGTTGTCCGGGGCATTTTTTTTGACCGAAGGCACCTAACGAGCAATACCCGCAACCGGCTACAAACGTGTGCAAACGGGGCTGCGGGTATTACTTACGTTAGGTGCCAGGTGTCCAATACATCCTAACCCCAACTTTCACCACCAGCTCATCCTCATCATTGATTTCATAGCAGCCAGGGCAGTAGTGCCGGCCTTTGATCTTTTGCCAGCCGGAAGCGTAGGCCATTTCCCAGGCACTACCTTCGCTTTCCCAGGCGATGTTTTCGTCATTCTCGAATGCGTTGATCTTGCACCTGTCGCAGATAACGCTGTACATTTTGTGCTCTTTGATCATCCCCAGGCGATTTTTTGATAGATTTCCTGATCGATTTTGCCCTGCTCGATCAGCTTAATGATGTTTTCGCGCTCCGCCTCAGCTGCACTTACCGACATACAGTCGCAGAGCATATTGGTAATGCGGGCAATTCTATCAGATAGTTGTTGTTTTTTCATCATCACATCTACATTTCAGAAACAAACATTTTTCCAGCTCAAACAAGCGGATCAGTAACCAGATACATTATAATTCAAACACAAAGAATAGTAACAAGGGGACTTTTAATTCAAAACTAGCAAGCAGTAACAATTTTTTTCACAATTCAAAAGCAAACGCCAGAACCCATTTAAGGCACAATTCAAAAACTGGAAGCAGTAACTAGTAACATTACAATTCAAATAACTCCAATAGTAACAAGCTGAAGGTCAATTCAAAAGCGCCATTTAGAAACAACGTTACTAACAATTCAAATCAGCGACACAGTAACAAATTCTTTGCAAATTCAAACGGGCCACCCAGTAACAAATCCATATTCAATTCAAATAAGAACTCCAGTAACAAAAATATTCTCAATTCAAAAGCAAACGCCAGAAACAATTTAAGGCATAATTCAAAGCGTTGTACTAGAAACAATCGTACGCTCAATTCAAAAATGATCGTCAGAAACAACCAGCAGACCAATTCAAAACCTGTCATCAGCAACAACGGCGACTCCAATTCAAACCAAAAACCCAGTAACAAGCGTACTTCTAATTCAAACAACGAGTTCAGAAACCAGTGCTTAGCTAATTCAAAGAAACTTTTCAGTAACAACCGTACGCTCAATTCAAACCCGATGCTTAGAAACAAAGAAAATCACAATTCAAAAACTTAGTGCAGTACCTATCCAATTTTCAATTACTTCTTCTCATCCCGCGCCAGCACATCGTCCAGCGTGATCAGTTGGCTATGCCCAAGATACTCAATTGGATAGGGATTCCGGCAATCCAAGCCCTTATAATCGCGCCATTCTTTGTAGATCAGGTGGAGCAGTGTACGAGCTACGCGCCACCGGGCTCCGCTGTTGCTCCAGGCTTTCAGGCTTTGGGTGTTGCGGCCCTTTATATAATACTCGCCTGCCTTCATTTTCGTGCCTTTGGCATCCTCAGCTGTGGCGATGAATACGCGGTCTTCATTGATTGCCTTTTCCTCGATGCGCTCGCGCTGACGCTGATAGAACTCATAGAACCAGCCTTTTGCCCGGATAAGGCTATCGGTGATGATGTAGAGGCGTTGTTGCAGTGCGGTATTGTAGCCGAAGGGGCGATAGGCATCGGGGTCGCCGGTGTACTGCTCGGCGTGTATTTTCCGGATGGCATTAAGGTTGCGCTTGCAGACGAACAAGCCGTACTTGCTGCCGCAACCTGCGTAGATCACCAGTTTACTCGGGGTATCGAATCGGGCGATGTCTTTCACCTTTGCCATGACCAAGGCTAATTGGTAGGCGGTAAAGCCCTTAATGCCGCAGAGCCGCTGCGCCATCGGGTGTTGGGAGGCAATGCGGGTGAGGCGGGTTTTTGCTTTAGCGAAGCCTTCCAGGAACTCGTCGCGCTGCTTTTCAAGTTCTTCGCAGGTGTAGGGGTGCACATGACCGTAGGCTTTTTGGAAACCGTACAGCTTATTGCTTGAGCGTACACGCTGTTTTAGCAGGTCGTCTACCATTCCACCGGCATACATTAGCTTAATGTCTTCCGGGGTCACTGTTTCCGGGGCTTCCATGTATGGCTTTTGTCCGGCAGACTTGATTTCGCTTTCTTCTACCCGGTGCTGCGCAAGGTTGCGCTGGGTTGTTGGTCGATCAGTTACTAGGTTGTTGTTCAATTCCATGGTTTGATTGGTTTTTGAAAGCCAGGCAGCAACCGCTACCCGGCATGAAGGAAAAAGGGTTTATTCTTCAGTCGCGTAGTTGTCCGTGACTTCCGGGTTTTCATCTGCGTAAGCCATTATTGCTCCTTCAATATGAGGGTAATAGTCACACGCTTCTTTCCATGTCCACTCCGGACCGTACTCTTCTTGGTCTTCTTCATTCTGGTTGCGGCTGAACATCTTTACATGACCGTTGGGCCAGGTGGCAACTGCATATAGATTGCCGATTTCTACGTCTATTCCGTTGATCTTTGGCATGGTTATGATTTTGGTGATTTGATTGATTAATTAACTTTTAAGTTGATTTTCTTGCTGTCCAGGTATTGGCGGATAGACTTGCCTCTGATCTCGTTGATAGCGATCTCCTTTTCGGTTGTTGGCCAGCTGCGGGAATGCACCCAGGCGATATCGCTCCAGTAGTCTTCATCGCGTATGGCTTTCCAGTCGGCCAGGGTCAGGTCGCGGGAGAGCTCGAACAGGCGTTTTTCCAGCCGGGCTAAGTAGTTTCCCCGACCGTCTTCCCGCCACGTTCGGCGATCAAATTGGCGCAATGCCTCCGCGTAGTAGTCCGTGTCCATCTTTACAGCTTGATTTCATCCGGATAGTCAATGGCCCGCTGCCGGCCGCGGCGGTGCTTCTCGCGGTACTTGCGCATTTCGCGCCGGTCGGCTATCCACATCCGGATGAGCGCTGGGGCAGCTACGATCAGGAAGGCGATCAGCCCCAGGGCGATCCAGAATTTGTCGAACTCGGTCATGTTGGTCATATTCAGCTATTTTGCGTTTGTTAATAAGGTATTGTCGGTAAGCCGCAATCAATTCAGGGTACTGCAGCAAGTCTTCCTTGGTTAGGCTCGTGTTCTTCCGTATAATTTTAGCTACATAAGCATCCGGGAGTTCTTGTACTCTTTGCTGCCGGTAAGCTTTAATTTCATCGCTGTTCTCTTGCCGGTATCTGCGGCACTTCTCAAGTATCGCTTCCCGGTTTTTCCAGTAATATTCCTTTTGGTAGGCACGTCTGGATTCGCGGTTTGCATCTCGCTTCGCCTGGAGCTTCTCTTTGTTTTTTGCTCTCCAAGCTCTTTTTCTTGCATTCCAGCAGTCTTTGCAGACGTTCCGGTTTTTATGGAACCGATTGACTGCTTTTTCTTGATTGCAATCTTTACACTGCTTATTCTTCATCATCTTCACTTGCTTTTTCAATGAATGGAATGACCTTTTTGCGCTCCATGACTTTGTTGTAATCCAGCTCGATCTTTGAGCACTTCAGGATTTTTCCGCTAGTGTTGTTCATCTCCTTGGCTTGAGCAAGGGATATCTCTTCTGTTTCAAGGGCTTCAAACAGGGCTATCATTTTATCTTGTAAGTCCCTGACGTGATTGATCTCTTTCATGGTTTATTGTTGTTTGGTGATGGTATGTGTTTTCAGGTCTACGGTGTACTTTTGGTTGCAGGAGCAGCATTTGAAACCTGCACGACCTACAAGTGGTATATCGCTGGTATCTTCAAATGCTCTTTCATGGATATTCTCTGCGCCGCATTCCACGCAGATGAACTTGGCCCATACATCAATCCGGAAAATCTTTTCTTCCTTGGCTGACACCTGCCCTTTGATCTTTCCCGTTTCCCGGTAGTAATCCACTGCCCGGCTGATGCGGTTTGCGTATTTGATGTGGTCCGGGTTGCCGAACTCGGGCTTTTGTCCGTTGATTAGGTTTTTAGGGTTGGGCATAGCCTGTATCTTTGATTAGGTGGTCAATTAGCTTTGATAAGCTGCTTGCGGCAGTTAGTTTATACTCATCCCTTATCGCCGTCTCAAACTCCTTGCTTCCGCCATCTAGCCAGTCAAATACCGTCATATCGCCAAAGTCATTTTTTAGGATTTCAAGGCAGGTAAAGACGTTTAAGGCGTGTGTTGAGCCTATCTTTTGTATGCCTGATACGTAGGAACACATGGGGAGGCTGAGTGCATATTCAGCGATAGAAGTAGTGTACTTTTTGATTGCCTTTATAAAGCTATTAGGCTGATATTTAGGATTGAACGATGCTTCTTGTCTAATGATATTCCGAACCAGAGATTCTAAAGAAGATAATTTCTTTGACAAAGCAGCACTGCACTTAACCTGATCAAGGTCAGTCGATACAAGAACAGATTGGCCATCAATTAAAACACGAAATTTAGTGTTATTCCTGTTGTATGTTACTCTGCAATAAAGTGGGTAAACTGTTGTTTTTTCACCTCTCCAGATAATAGACTTGGGCTTCAAGTCTTCATTCGCATAGAACTTTGTTGATATTTTTTTCTGTTTCATCATAGCTCAATATTTTCCAGCCACTCCCAACGGTAGCCACCAGGGTTAATAAAGTAATGCAGGCGCTGCTTGCTATCCTGTATGATTACGCCATTTTCAAACGGCTGTACGTAGACGACTGGCAGGGCGATCAGGGCAAGGTCGGGGTGCTTTTTGTGTTTCCAGTGGTTGCGGTTATGTTCTTCATACCGCTTCATCGCCCAAGTGATTCCAACTAAAAACCCAACAGAGCAAATCAGAAATAGAACTACGGCTAAAATAACTGTTACAACTTCCATTAGTCTTGCTTTAAAACGTTATCCAAATACCATTTTCCATCTTCCTTGGCGATCTTCTTGTGGTGGTCTGCCTCTACCGCGTCCTGATACTCCTGCACCATGTCCAAAAAGCGATGGTAGTCCTCGCAGAAGACCAGGAAAGAGCGGATTTGCTTATCCTTCTTGTTGATCTCTACCATTTCTTCGCGTTTGCGGTTATACCTAAAGTACAAGGCGTGAACCTGTATATTGCCTTTCAGGAACTCCTTATTGCCCGACCTGCCCAGAAGCAGGGCTTCGGCTTGCGCCCGGCTGCGCACAGTGCAGTCGTCGCCTTCTTCGCTATAGATGTAGCTGTTGTCGATCTGTACGGCGGCATTCGCCAGAGCTTCCCGGCGCTTCCAGGCTTTTAGCCAGTTTTGGGCCATCGACCAGATGACCATGCCGATGCCGAGCAATACAACCGCTCCGGGGATGCCCCAGCGGGTGGTCGTGTACACGATGCCTCCCAGGAAGAGGACAAGGACAAAGGTTTCGATCTTCTTAATCATGTCTACCGGTTTTTGACGGACACGTGTACGTCCACGTCCACGTTGACGTCTGTACGGCTTGTCCGTATGGTTGGATAATCGTTGTCCGCGTACGTTTGTCCGCTTGTCCGCATGGCTTGTCCGGCAGTATCGCGGACAGCGAAGGACAAAGCCCGAAGGACAGACACCAGGACTGTCCAAAGGACAAGGACAAGGAACCAGACCAGTTGTCCGAACTTCAAAAAGACGAACAGGACAATGGCGGCTCCCGTCTCGCCGATCTGTACGGCGATGGGGTATGCTTTGAACTGTTTGCGCTCCACTTCCCATACAATCGTGTGTGGGCGCTTGGCTGGCGGCTGGGCATCGGCTACCGGGGGCAGTTCTTCCCAGTTAGCGTCTTCCGTGACCGGCTCGTAAGGGTGATATTTTGCGTGTTGTTCGTGCATTTTATAAGCTTTTACAAGGGTTTTATAAGGGGTTCTTATAATTTTTATAAGGCTAACTAATTGATTATCAGTCAAGGTCCTTATAATTAGGAGGTTTTATAAGGCTATTCCTCAGCAGCCCCTCCCCCTGATAGGGCAGCAGAGAAGGCTGCCGTGTAATTTGCAACCGTTGGATAGCTATATCCATTTACCTTTTTGCCATTGGTATAGCTCAATGCCTGGCTGATTTCACGTATCGTTAAGCCTTGGCTCCAAAATGGCTTGATGCGCATGGCTTTTCGGTGGTCAAGGTTCCGTTCGTCTAGTTCGAAGATGTCCTCCGGGGTCAATTCCTTTACCTTGTCCGTTGTACGCGAACGTACGCTGTCCACTTTCCAGGCTGCGTCCGCCTGATTGTCCTTGGACTCGTTGTCCGGAACCCAAAGTTGTCCACCTGTCCACGTGTACTCCGCTAGATTGATGTCCGTTTGAGCTTGTCCGCTTGTCCGTGTCCGTGTCTTTGTCTGTCTGTCCGGCAGGGTGTACTTGTCCGGATTGTACCGACACAGGAGTATGTCCGCGATCATGTCCTTTAAGTGGTTGATCATTGTCCGCTTAGTTTTTCGTGATGAGTTCGTTGAAGCTGTAAATCACAAATGCGGTCGTCACGCCCACCAGTACGCTTTTCGTCCAGTGCAGCCAATTGCCATCTGCCAAGGGGGCGGAGCTGAGGACGAAAAAGATCACATCGAGCACGGCAAATGCCAGCAGGTAACTGATGTCTTTGCCGAAGATGATGATCCGGGCTTTGATGCCCCGGCGGAGGGTCATTAACAGTGCCGTGATGCTTACGGTGACGGCAAACAGCCATCCGCTGATCTTCCGGGCCAGGCTATCGGCCGGGAATGCGCTCACGTCCATGCCGATGGTCGCCAGGTGCTCGACTTGGTACAGCAGAATGAAGATGAAAGCGAAGTACACCAAGGCGGTGACCGGCTTGCCACCTGCCTGGGGGTCTGCCTGCGGCTTTTCGTCCGCTACTGGCTGGGGGGCAGGCTGCGGCAATGGCTTTGGCTTTGGCTGTACGATTTGTTTGTCGTTTGTTTGATCTGGCTTCGGGTGCTGCTTTGACGGCTCATTTTGGGTGATTGTCGCATTATTGATCGTGATATTGATCGGAATATTTAGCTGACCGGCTACCTGCTTGGCGGTTTTTACCACTTTATCTGCTCTATTCGGCTTCGGCTGGGCGTATTCCAAAATGATTTCCTGCACTACATCTTCTGGAATGAGGTCATTTTTGCCGTAGCTGTAGCCCATGCGGTTGATTTGCTTCTGCAAAGTCGACCATTTCACGTTAAGGCTATCCGCCAGCGTTTCGCCTGTAAATTCATAAGTTGTGATTTCCTGATTTTCCATGACTTTCCTTTAAGGGATTTTGCGGTTTTTCAGTGGTTTTCTTGCGAAAAATGATCTGCTACCCGGTCTATGCGGTAGTTGATTTTTTCCAGTCCTTTCCTTAAAGCGTAGACGGCTCGTCCAAGCCAAGTAAAGGAGAAATAGATCAGGTAGCAGGTCAAGTTTCGTTTTCTCATCGCTTCATCATCGGGATTGCTTTGAAATGGACCGCCTGGTGCTTTAAGGGTTCTGCTGCCAGATTGATCTCTGCGTGGTGGCTTTCGTGTACGTAGTGCATGACTGCCTCACAGAAAATAAAGTGAAATTCACTACGCCGTAGCTTTAAGGAAGTGTCGTCTACCTGGTGCCGTCTCCACAGCTTTTCAGCCACTTCCTTTGCCAGTTCGCATTCGTACGTTTCCAGATCGGGCCAGTCCAGGTCTACCCGGCGCTGTAGGGCTTTGGTGATGACCTCCCACATTTCCGACTCCATCTTTAAGGAAATCTGCCCGGTTTTCGTCTGCTTAATTCTCATCTGTCACGGGCTTTTCGCAGAAGAAGCAAGTTTTGTCGATTTTGGAGTACATATCCCCATGCCGTGAGCACTCTTCCTGTTTGTTTTGCGTTTGTACGCGCTTGCCAGGGGCTTTTAACACCGGCATAGCATAGAAATCTTCGATTGTAAAGGTGGAGCTGCTTTTGCATCCAGGTAGGATAATTGCCAAAAGGCATCCAATTTGCGCGATTTTCTTTAAGGTCTTTTTCATGGTTTATGGTTTGTTATGGTTAATGTTCACCTATTTTCCAGCCTTCCTGCTTTGTATATTCATCAATCATTTCAGTTGGATTCGTCTGGTCGTATATAGCTGCCCAGGAAAAATTGTATTTCTGCGAAAGAAAATAGCAGCGTTTCTTGGTGTTGTTCTTCCAGGGTAAAAGTGGGCCATTGTCATAGTCATTGTTCCAGTGGGCAAGCTTGCCTGTATATTTTTCTGGCTTAAAGACCAACTTGTAATGCGCAAGCCCATTGCTTCTTTTTTTTCGATTGTTCATTGCAGGTTTATTTTTCAGATAAGGTCAGCTAGGGTAACTAACCCTGTGCCTCTTCTGCCATTTGCACGTCTCTGTTGTGCATATCTGTACGTTTTTCGCGCCGGAGGTGGGTATTTTTCAGGATTATTTGGCCAGTTTTTGGTTATCCGGAAGCCATTGGGGTTTTCAGGATTGAAGAAAACGTGGGGCTCAGGCAGTTCTCCAAACTCTTTGTGCCAATGAAGCTGGACTAACTTCATGCGCTCGTAGTAATTTGAAGCAATGCGGGGGAAAAGTTCTTCTGGCTTGTCGCCGAAAAGCCGATCAATCGTTTGCAGCACCAATATCCTGTAATCCTTAGGCCAAGCTTCGGCTGGGTAGAGGTAGGTTCGGACTCCATTTAGCAGTTTTTTTGAAAATCCTCGGACTTTTCTGGCCCGATAGGGGTCAACTTCGCCGCCGCCGGCCGGAATTTTTGTTCCGGTTTTTTGGGAGGTATGGCCGAATTTGCGTGGTTCGTTCTTGTCCATCGGTTCTTGTTGTTCCTGTTGGTGAACTATTGAGGCGTTAGCCTCTCCACTTCCCGGTTCTTGCTGTTCCTGTTCAAACTTTTCCGCAAAAGCGCAGCTTTTTCCGCCTACAAGTTCTTGTTGTTCTTGTTGTTCTTGTACTGTACTTGTACTTGTAGGCGGAAAATTTTTCCGGGTAGCAACTGAAAGTGGGCTAGTTGCAAGGCGAAGTTTCACCTTGGTTTTGGCTGTTTCGATGTATAGAAATTCAGGATTGATCAGCACTTCAAAGTCTGCCTGGCGGCCATGATGTATTTCATAAACTGGCATTTCCTGGTCATCATACGCGACTGGAAGGAAGAATCCAGCCTTTTGGAGCACTTTTCGATAGTTGCGGATGCTTCTATCGGTTCTTCCGGTAATCTGCCCTAGAAACTTGTTATTTACGCTCAGAAGAGGCATGTCCTTCACTGTTTCCAGCTTTCGGTCTGTATTGTGCCAACGGCGGAACATGGCACGATAAAGACGGATGAGCTCTTTTGCCAGAAAGATGTGCGGCATCTTGATCTTGTCACAAGCTTTAGATTGTTGCAGGTTGTACTGCTCAAACTTTTTTTCCATCAGAAGGTGGCTCTTGGAAAAGTCTATTGTTAGCAAAGCTTTTCCGCTCTCTTCGTGTGCAAACCTTGAAATCTTAAATGCAGACATGATAAGCGATTTTTAAAAGGGAGGACAGCCAGTGCAACACGGCTCCGCGCTGCCTCCAAAAACTGCAATGAATTTGCAGTGGTTCGTGCTATCCAGGGGAATCGAACCCCTTTAAGGCGACCGTCTCGCCAGAAGCAAAAGAAGGGCCGGCTAAATTTTGCAGGAAGCAGCTACTGTGCTTGGTTAGTAATGAGTGCCGGCCCTGTTTTATTAGCCAGCCTCCCGGTGGCAGCTAGGCACACCTCCGGTCAGCTGGCGCTCTCCAAAGTGGTTGTCGTAGTAAGTGATAATGGCGTTGAGGAACAGCATCTTGGTCTTGCAACCTTTGCCATTCTTGGTATCAGGCATCGCGGCTACCCGCTTGCGCAGGAATGCCGCATTTTTCGGCTGGGCGATATACTCCATCTGGTCGATGTCAGACTTGTATAGGCTGTGGTAGTTCATAATCCATCGGTAGGTTTCTTGATCGCTTGGCAGATGGATGCAAAGGAAGCGCATGGCTTTCTGAGCTTCTTCCGACAGGAGCTCAACGTGCGCCTGAGTGACGTTAGTCGCTTTGATATCCTTGCTGGCAATAGCTTTGCCTTGGAAGCGAAGCGTCGTGGTCATCAGCGTGGGGTCCAGCTGGAATTGATTGGAAAAGGTGATTGCAGTTTTCATGCTCTGAAGGTTGTATTTGCTGTTGAATTTCGGTAATGAATCGGCTATCGTTTGCGGGGGGAGGCATGATAGTGGGGCCGGTCACGTTTATGTGAGTTCATGCTGCTTTATTTTGGAAGTGATTGTAGTGCGCTACGCAGACCTGTACGAGTGCCAGGTGCTCCTGTAGCTTTATTTCGGTTTCTTCATCCGCTGCTTCAAAGGCAATGCGGAGTTTGTTGAAATACTCTGGAGTGAAGTGCTCTACTTTGTCCCAGCCATTCCATATCTCGGATGCCTTAACTAGTAAATGCTCTGCCTGTCCAGGAGCTATTTCCATCATCATTCCTATGTGGGCCGATACCGTCCAGGCAATTAGTGCCTTTTCGGCAAAATCAACCTTGCTGCTTTCGATAATTAGCCGATGGCTAACCTGCTCTTTGCCCCAATACAAGGCTGTGGCAATCTTATTTCCTTCTGGTTTCCGTAGGAATTTAAGGTCTTTCATTGCGGGATATGGTTTGGGAAGTCGCCCGGCTCGTTTGCCGGGCTTTATTCCAACTTCAAAAACACACCCAAATGGGTGAAATTCGCGGTTAAAAGGCTGCCCGGCTCAGTTGTCTACGCCAGGCAGCGTGGGAATAGTGAAAGTAGCGTTCATAGTGCGTGATCGTGATCTTAAATCTTGATTTGGGAAGCCTGCCGCCATCCTTACCGATTATCCGAGCACCGGTCTTGCTGATACTCTGGCGGCAGGCACATAATCCCATTAATTACAATTCCTCAACTTCTTTTAGTCTTTCCAGGTCTTGACGGTTGTACATCGGTGGTCGTGTATTCCTTCGACGCACAAACCCCTGGTCAGATAGCTCCTTGAGCTTACGTGTACAGTTCTTGTTGGCCGGTATGCCCAGGACACCGGCTGCTTCAACAGGTCTGAGCCAGTCCGCATTCGTATTCGTACGCTGGATGGCTTTTGTGTGCCTTTCTAGCGCCTGTGTGTTCTTTTCAAGTGCTACAGACAACCTGTTCATTGTTTCCAGTGTTCTGGCGTCGATAGTCATGCCGCTTGAAGTTCAGTAGTTTCAAGGATGATATTTTCCCCTGTGAGCTTTCGGAGCAAGGCGTTGATTTCGTTCAGCGTAAGCTTATCGTACCCGGCACCCGCCTGTATGAGGTCAAAGGGAGGGATGTCAAGCAGCTCAGACCAGGCGGCAATCTCATCGGCCCGCATATCTGTAAGGCGGTCTGTTGTAGCTAGTCCAAGCATTTGCGTCACACGATATTCAGTGTAGCCGCGATCTCTGCGGTAGTCGTTGTTAAAGAAGCCACCCTTGGCACTGATGCGAAGCAAAAGCGTTTCAATCATACCTGCCAAACGCTTCCGGTCGTACTTGTTGTCAAGGTTAGCGGTGTACAATTCGTCGCTTAATACTTCCTCCGCTCTTTGTTTTATTTTAGCTTTATTCATAAATTCGAGTGTTGAAATTAGATTTTCATCTAACCCCCCATAAAATGAACCAATTATACCCAACCTGCTTAATTGCATTTATCCCTATTTACTTATTGGAATTGGAATACTGCTCAAACAGATTGCGTTTTGTTTGACGGTTTTTCATACATTTGATGAGGAGTGATTTATTTGCTTTCTTCTTTCACAAATATAAAGTGCTTTAAGCCTAAAAAACAACTATAAGCGTGTTTTTTATTAGCTATAAGCAATCATTTTTATTTTGTTCATGTATATAGGGAAGAATATCAGGTACTTAAGAGAAAGGCAGGGCCACAAACAAAAATGGCTGGCTGAGCAGCTAGGCAAGTCAAATGGCGTAGTTGGCGAATACGAGAGAGACAAAAAAACTCCTCCAGTAGACGTACTGCTACAGATTTGTAATATATACGAAGTCTCTTTAGATGAGCTTGTCGTATCAGACCTAGAAGCAGAATCGTACACCTCCGTACAATCAGGTGAAAGCCATGCATCGTACAAAAACGACGAGCTTTTGAACAAAATGTTAGCAGTGAAGGTCTTGGAGCTAATAGAAATTTTGAAGCGAGAAGCACCGGAAGAGTACGAGAAGAACCACTTGCACATATTCGTAGATACGATCAAAGAGACGTTTGGGCTTAAATAATATGTTTGTTTTGCTTTGTTCAAAACACATATTGTTTTATTTTTCCGGTCTAATTCAATTATCTCGATCTCTCATGGAAAAAAGACTGGAAGATTTGAATCAAATCGGTAATGACATCCGTACAAATGAATCTAATAAAAGTCGTACATTGTTGCTTGCTAGTGCTGTCAATGCAATAAGTGACGCACTGCAAAAATTGAAAAAGCCAAAGTGCGGCTAGTATTTTTGAATTAAATCAGGTACACCCCCTATGAAACTAATGCCCCAGGAAGAGATTGCCAGTTCAGCGCTACGCGGTCTTACCATTACGAACAAAAGGATCAGGTACATCAACGAATCTGCTCAGACCTGCTGGAGCCTTTACCTCAAGGACATCGTAAGTATCTCGTTGAAGCACCAATCGAGAAGGTATTATTTGTCCTTGGCGCTCCTTTGCGCTGTGCTTAGTGCAGTGTCCTATTTATATCTCAATATTCTTGAAATAGCGGTGATTTTCATGCTACTGAGCGGGCTCTTTGTCTTTCTATACTGGCAGAGCCGGTCGAATTTATTTACGGTAACCACCGTAAGCACTTCACACAGTATAACGGTGCCTGGTGCATCATTGAGCACTGCCTTGGTTGTCATAGAGCTTATTGAGCACAACAAGGGAAAGTCGATTCTTAATTAACCCTAAATATCATGAAGAACTTAGTTTTTATCCTACTGGCCATCTTTGCCACGCTTTCCTTCTCCAGTTGCGACAAAGATAACGATATTGGATGCGCCAAAGCGGAAGTCCGCTTCACCTGTACATCAAGTAATCCGTACAACCTGTTTATCAACGGTCAGTTCGAAGCGGTAGTCCAGCCTAACACTTTCATTGAGCGCGAGCTGGACGAAGGCTTCTACAAGTTTGAAGTAGAACAGGTCAGTGGATATCTGTTATTTCCAACTGTTCAAGAAGTAGAAAGGAACCTAAGCTGCGGTGACCGCTTTGAGTTTGTTTTTCCGTAAGCCTGACTACCATTTTTGGTATATTTCACCCTTTATGGTTTACAGTTATTTGTCAGTTTTTATTTAAGGTGTGTCTAGGTTATTGGTTTACAGCTACTTGTGAATTTGTATTTAGTCCTGGTGGGGCTACTAAGAAGAAACAAAAAGATTTATCTTGAAGCCAGATTCCTTGCGAGTCTGGCTTTTTATTTGCGCTGATCTCTAATCTGTTATTTTGTCCAGTTCACATCCTTTTGTTTTTTATTGGGGTTTTCACCGTATATTTCACATCTTAGTTGTCAGGTCTTTGGCCAATTATCAAACGCCCTGGAAAAATAGACCCTTTATTAGCGTTGCTGACGAACTTGAATTTGCTGAACCTTATAGAAATGCGTTTTTAGAAAGCGTCCGCCAATTTTCGGATAGAGAATTAAACGAAACGGAGATTATTCACCCCGGAAATGGAGACAAAAAAGTCCTTGGGAAATATTTATTACGAATTGGTTATCATGAATCTGTTCACGCGGGACAATTTCTTTCGTATCTGAGAGCAATGAAAATTAATTGCCCAGAGATATGGGGTTGAATATTAATATATTATGATTAAACGGGTAATAATATGGGGGCTCCTAATTACAGTTGTGGTGGTTTCTTTTATTCTGTTTTTTCCGAAAACCTACGCCGTACAATCCTTTGAAGTGAGAAAAGGGACAAGGTATTGGGAATTAAATACAGGATCTAAAATTGGGTATACAAAAATAGAAAGCGGGCTAAAGGAAAAGAAAAATCCAATGGTCTGGTGGGCATTGAGAATACAGAGCGGGGCAGAGACTTAACCGGCGAATTCAAAGTGGATGCTCATGAAAAGTATGGTGAAGTAAATAACCTGGGCGATTCGAGCCACTTGTCTACTGAGCGGATGTGGGACCTGATTAATGTGGCCTATATCCAAGACGGTAAGCCGCTAATGTATGGGCTGGCTACTGACGACTCTCATCACTACCATCAAGCAGGGGCAAAATGGAGCAACGCTGGCAGGGGCTGGATACAGGTAAGGGCAGATTCCTTAAGCCCGGGACCTATACTATCCGCTATGGAATCAGGAGACTTTTACGCAAGCACTGGAGTGGTACTCCGCGATTTGGATAATCAGGGTGACCGGCTTTCGGTCGCGGTTGAAGCAGAACCGGGCGTAGGGTATAGGATTGCATTCATCGGGTGTAAAAAAGGGGAGACAGACGCAAGAGTACTACACTCGGTAGAGGGCGAAAAGGCCACATTTGACTTGACTGAAGATCTTCTTTTCGTCCGGTGTAAAATCGTTTCTTCCAAACTGCAGGAGAACCCTATCGAAGCATTTGTGTATGAAATGGCCTGGACTCAGCCTATACAGCCAAGATAGAGAAAAGCAACCATCGGTAAGTTGTTTTGCAGATAATAGGAATGAAAGAGCCAAAAAAGCAGGAGTATTTCTCGTGTTGTCAATGGAAAATAAGATGAAAATCGCATTAATAGGCCTTGGGCAAATTGCCCAAAAAGCCTACCTCCCTATCTTGGCCAATCATACTAAAGTGGCCCCGGTTCTTTGTACAAGGAACCCCAAGACATTGGCTGCCTTAGCCCAAAAGTATCGCATCCGTGACACCTACACTGATTTGGAACAGCTCATCCGCTCCAAGCCTGATGCCGCAATGGTCCACAGTGCCACAGAGAGCCATGCAGGTATTGCCTTGCAATTACTGAAGGCAGAAATCCCTGTTTTTGTCGATAAGCCCTTAAGCTATTCTCTGGAAGAAACCAACCGGGTACTGGAATGCGCCTTCCTAAATAAAACACCGCTCTATATGGGCTTCAACCGGCGGTTTGCCCCTATGATCAGCGCACTGTCGGAAGTGCCCAACCCCAGGCAGATAACCTGGGATAAAAACCGGGTGCATTTACCAAGCGCTCCGCGGGTGTTTATTTTTGACGATTTTATCCATGTGATCGATAGCCTCCGCTTTCTGGGAAAGGGCAAGGTGCGTCACCTTCAGGTCTTTGCAAGCCTATACGAGGGGATGATGGAAAATATTCAGGTCCGATGGCAACAGGGAGACACCCTGCTGTCCGGCGGCATGAACCGGATAAGTGGTATCACTGAAGAAAGAGTGGAACTGTATTCCCGAGGGAACAAGTGGACCGTTTACGACCTTAGTTACGGTACTCACTGCGCCAAAGAGCAGGCCAGCGCAATGACCTCCGGCTCCTGGGATACCACCCTTTACAAAAGGGGCTTTGTTAACATGGTTGAAGACTGGCTTCACGTTGCACAATCCCGTACTGTTTCCGCTCCAAGCCTCGAAGATATCCGGGCTACCCATCAGTTGTGTGAAGCCATCCTAGGCAAAGCATTGGAGGGTACAAAAATATAAGGCTATAGCATGTGGAGCCGGTGCTTTATCCGCTGTTTTGGTTGACGACTACCTGCCACCCTGCTGTCATTTCTCACCTCCTTAGATGACAACCGTCCTTTTTCTGCTCTCATCTTTCCTCTAGCTTTAACTTGAACATTACTTTTTTATACCTGGAGCAATTGTTTGCAGGAAATATTTTTGCTCAGGGATCAAAACGAATCGTCATGACAAAACAAATCAACATGGACCAACAGCTCGTCTACCGTTTTGGTGGCGGCTGGGCCGATGGAAGCCAGGAAATGAAAAATCTCCTTGGCGGCAAAGGGGCCAACCTCGCAGAAATGGCAGGGCATCCGGAACTTCAACTCCCGGTTCCTCCCGGCTTCACCATAACAACGGATACCTGTAATGCCTATTACGAAGCAGGCCGCCATTTTCCAGCTAAACTGGAAGATGAAGTGATGGCTGCTCTTGAGCGCATTGAAGAACTCACCGGCAAAACTTACGGGAACGTCAATAATCCGCTCCTTTTATCTGTCCGCTCCGGTGCCCGTCAGTCTATGCCTGGTATGATGGATACCGTCCTTAACCTGGGGCTGAACGATGAAACCGTAAAAGGACTAATCGCACAGACGAACGATCCCCGCTTCGCTTATGATGCTTACCGCCGCTTGATTATGATGTATGCGGATGTCGTCATGGAGAAAGCAGCGGGCATTCCTCCAGTACAGGGCAAAGGCATCCGTAAACTGTTGGATGAACACCTGGAGAGTATCAAAAAAGCCCGTGGATTCCAATTGGATACCGAACTGACCGAAGCCGACCTTCGGCAGATCGTTATCGATTTTAAAGCCATCGTGAAGCGTGAGATCGGGGAGCCTTTCCCGGAAGATCCCATGGCACAGCTCTGGGGCGGCATCGGTGCCGTTTTTGACAGCTGGAATGGCAAGCGTGCCAGGGAATACCGTCGTATCGAAGGTTTGCCGGATGAGTGGGGTACAGCCGTGAATGTACAAGCTATGGTGTTTGGCAATATGGGTAAAGACTGTGCCACAGGCGTCGCCTTCACCCGCAATCCTGGTACCGGTGAGCATAAATTCTACGGTGAATTCCTGTTTAATGCACAGGGAGAAGATGTCGTGGCGGGCATTCGTACCCCACAGCCAATCAACGAGGCTTCCAAAAATACGCAAAGCGAAAACCTGCAGACGCTCGAGGAAGTGATGCCCGAGATTTATGCACAGCTCAATAACTATCAGCAGCAACTCGAGGCCCACTATAAAGACATGCAGGACCTGGAGTTTACGATTGAAAAAGGCAAGCTCTACATCCTTCAGACCCGTACCGGCAAACGTAACGGCACCGCCGCCGTCCGCATGGCTGCCGAGATGTATCAGGAAGGCATGATCGACGGTCCGACTGCTCTTATGCGGGTCAACCCCAATCAATTGACCGAACTCCTGCTGCCCCGCCTTGATGCCATGGCGGAGCGCGCCGCCACCCCTATCGCCAAAGGCTTACCTGCAGGTCCGGGTGGCGCAATGGGCAAAGCGGTCTTCTCTTCTGAAAGAGCCGTTGAGCTCAGGCAAGCCGGCGAGAACGTCATCCTGGTGCGCGAAGAGACCTCACCGGAGGACGTAGATGGTATGTACCACGCTGCGGCTGTACTGACCGCAAAGGGCGGGATGACCTCCCACGCAGCCCTTGTGACCCGCGGTTGGGGCAAGTGCTGCATCGTTGGCTGTAATGACCTCGATATCAATGAAGCGGAAGGGTGTTTCACCACACCTGACGGGACAAAGGTGAAAGAGGGCGACTATATCAGCCTCAACGGCGCCACAGGCAAAGTCTACCTTGGCAGTATGCCCGTGGTGGATGTCGATCTGGCCGATAATGAAGCCTACCAAACGCTGATGGGACTGGTAGACGAGACTAAGGTACTGGGCGTGCGCGCCAATGCAGAGTCACCTGCTGATGCAGCCAATGCTCTGCGCTTTGGCGCCGAAGGTGTGGGCTTGTTCCGCACCGAGCACATGTTCTATGGGAAGGGCAGCGAAAAACCCCTCTACCTCCTGCGCAAGATGATCCTCAGTGCCAACCGCAAGGAACGGCGGGCCGCGCTGAAAGAACTGTTCAGTTACATCAAGAGCGATATCAAGAAAACACTGGCTGTCATGAACGGCAAGCCGGTCACCATCCGCCTGCTCGACCCGCCACTGCACGAGTTCGTACCGCACGACCGGCAGCGCCTGGAAGAACTGGCAGAAGAGCTCGCGGTTGATGTCAGTATTCTGGAAAAACGTGTCCTTGCCCTTCACGAAAACAACCCAATGCTGGGTCACCGTGGCGTTCGCCTGGGCATCAGTTATCCTGAGATTACAGAGACCCAGGTCCGGGCCATCCTGGAAGCTGCTGCTGAGCTGAATATGGAAGGCAGACAGGCCCTGCCCGAAATTATGATCCCAGTCACTTGCTCCCGGAATGAGCTGCAGGACCAAGAGAAAATCGTTAAGTGCATTTACGAAAGCGTATGCACCTCCATGGGTGTAGACGAAATCCCTTACCTCTTCGGTACAATGATCGAAACGCCACGTGCTGCCCTGCGTAGCGGGCCGATGGCAGAAATCGCACAGTTCTTTAGCTTCGGCACTAACGACCTGACGCAAATGAGCTTTGGCTTCAGCCGGGACGACATCGGCGGCTTCCTGCCCATCTACCTCGAAAAAGGTATCCTCGTCAACGATCCTTTCCAGGTTCTTGACCGCCGTGGGGTAGGCGAGCTTGTAAGATTAGCCGTTGAGCGTGGCCGTGCACAGCGACCGGGCCTCAAAACCGGTATCTGCGGCGAGCACGGTGGTGAGCCACAGTCCGTAGCTTTCTGCCACCGCATTGGGCTGGATTATGTCAGCTGTTCTCCGTTCCGGGTACCTATCGCCAGATTGGCGGCAGCGCAGGCGGCAATTCAGCATCCGCGGAAGTAGGTAACATATGAATTTGTTTTTGTGAGGAAGCCTGCCCTTTAGGGTGGGCTTTTTTCATAAATGGCTGACAAAGTATTCTATCTCATTTGGGTAGGACCATTCTTTCGCTCTTCCCTAAGGTAGCCACCTCAACCCGTAGCGCCCTATTGCATTCCTCTTTTTTTATAACAACATTGCAGGTGACGGTGAAATTTAGTATCTTACCAGACGATAGCGCATCTCTCTAAAAATACCGGAATATTTACAGAGCGCGCAAACCATCTCTAATGCTATAAAATTTTACCAAATGAAAAGACTAATACTCCTCTCTTTGCTCTGTCTGTCTTCTCACGCATTGCTACAGGCACAAATTGAAAAAGGCGCGCTTACCTTAAGAGGGGCAGCCGGATTGGAATACCTGGCTGCAGCGGAAGAAGAATATAGCGGGCTGACTTATGAACTAGGGACCCGAATTGGATGGATGCTCACAGACCATTGGCTGGTGGGTACAAGCCTGGGGGTAGTTGGATTCGGTGGCAGTGGTGCCGCTTACTTCGCTGCGCCGGAGGTGCGGTATTATTTCAATCCGGGCTCAGAAAAAAATAACTACTACGGTGGATTCAGATACAGCTTTACTTCAGAAGGATTCGATAACTCCATCTATGAGTTTCAGCTGGGGTTGAACCGGTTTATAAACGAGCAGGTCGCCTTTGATGCCAATCTTGTTTATGCGGTACAACCCGGGGAGGATTGTACCCTGCTGCTGTCTATAGGGCTACAGCCTTTTATAAACAAAGCGGACAGAGCCGAATGGAAGTCTGCAGCCTCTGCTTTTAACAAAGGCGACTTATTGATTAATCCCAGTTTAGGTTCCGGCTCTTATAGAGGCAGTTTATTAGAGGTGATGTTCAATCCTGATCTTGGATTATTTCTTAGTGAGCAGACTTTGATAGGTGTAGACCTCAATGCCTCTTTTAATACTATTGTTGGCAATTTAAGAAAAGTTAACCAGGGAACGATTACTGAGCTATCCATCGCCCCTTACCTGCGGCACTACCTCAGTAAGGAGCAAAAACACTGGCGTTGGTATGGTCAGGCGGGTTTCCTCTTTGCCGGGTCAAACTTCGAGTCATCTTCTTTTGAAAGGAATTCATCAGTTGCCCTTGTGAGTGGCCGCCTAGTGGTCTGTCAAGGCTAAAACTAGGGGTTGCCTGCGGCGACTTTTGAGGCTACTCTTCGTTGGATAACCCCT
>CAJXNH010000008.1 GCA_913057245.1 uncultured Phaeodactylibacter sp. | reverse complement strand
CTGAAGCTCGGCAGGGTAGCTGCAGTCTGATGCACGGAACTGCACCTCCTCCACGCCTTCCCAGCCTGGCACGCGCAAGCCTACCGACAGCGCGCCCGTCTGACTGTCAAGGGTGTAGGACAGAGGGGAAAAGTCCAGAATCTCTGGGCTATCAGGAGTGCCCAGCGGCGAACTACTGATGAAAGAACGGGTTGCAGGCTCGTTAAACACCCGGTTGAGAGCAGCACTAAAATAACGTAGCTCCAAGTTAGCAGAAGGCTCTGTGTGATAGATCTGCATGATGAACACCCGCCTGCCTCCCAGTTCCTGAGGCGAAGCTACTCCACGTAATTCACCGTTTATAAAAGCACCTAGCAAATCGTCATTAGAGATAAAACCTAAAGATGGGGTATATTGCACTTCGCCGACCAGGCTCATTGTATATGGCCAGCTACTTCCTCCGACTACCCAGGAGACTGATTGCTGAAGTACGCCCTCTTCCAGAAGCGGCTCCAAGGACCACTCCAGGCAACTCCCGGTATAGCTATCTTCGAAGTCACCAAGAGGCAACATATCAAAATGCTCGCCCACAAGTACACTCTGGATGGGCACCGAATCTAATAAAGGCCCATTGTAGCCCTCAGTAACCGTAAGAGACAAGACCGAAGAGGCGCTATAATTATTCAAACCCTGTTCTGTAGCTGTTATCACCAGCTCTTCTGTACCTGTCCAACCCGGTAAGGGGGACAGCTCCAATAAGCTGTCTTGCAGGCTAACGATAAAGTGGTCGGAAGTGCTAACGGACCATTCGACAGGGTCATTGTCCCATTGCAACAGATACGCATTCAGATTCAGGGGCGCGAACGCCATACCCTCAAGGCGCGTAATTGCTGGCAGGCTGTCCAGGCTTATCGCCACATCTCCATCTGTATCAACAGAGATAATATACGGGTTGTCAGGGCTCCCTGTCGAGGACAAATGCTGGAAATCAAAAAGAATGGTAGCAGGATAGATTGCATCCTCTTCTGCCAGGTATACCAAAACGGTATAGGAAACGCCGCTTGGGACATCACCATAGAGTGTCATAAAATGGTATACCTCGCTGCCCCCCGGGACACTCATACTTAACCCAAGGATTTCACTCCCTTTGACCACTGCTATTAGATCATTAGCATCATGGTAAGGCTCACCGTCTACCTCAAGTACTGCAGTCAGATTAGCAGAATAGGCATATTGGCTCGCTGCCGGTGCCTGCCAAGCCGGCGGGCCAGCCAGCAGACTAAGCGGTAAGAATACCGCCAGCAACAGGATCGCAAAAAGAAATTTCATGGCTTGTATTTTGATGAGCCCCTGCCTTAATACTGAAGGCAGGGGCTGAAAGGTCAGTTTGTTGAATAGGTTTAGTGGAGCTCAAGCAGCTGACTACTGTGATGCCCTTCATGCAGCAGCATAACCGTGTAGAGCCCGGCTGGCATACCCGACAGTGATAACTGTAGCCTGTTTGCACCAGGAGCTACAGAAGCCTGTTCCTCATAAACTAACCGTCCAAGGACATCCGTTATCCGGAGCCGGCCCTCTCCCGCTGCTGCTGCCGTAAACGCTATATTTACTTCATCGCGTGCAGGATTTGGAAAAACCCTCAAAGACAGCCTGGAAGGGTATTCATCGATATCCGATAATCCACTCAGTGTCAATATTTCCGGCGCATCAACACTTCCTTCCAGGCGATTAGAAATAAAGGTATATTCCTCATTAATAGGATGCTCCGTTCCGGTAGCTGCATCATACCATTGGAAAGACAGAAGCTCTCCGCCTTCTGTATTCGAGTAGATCGTCAGAAACAGCAAGTAGGCATCAAGAGCTGGCACGTAGACCGGTTGATTGCTCCCCCGGACCACACCGTCGACGAACGCGCCAACCTCGTCCCCTTCCTTTAGGCAATTATCCAAAGCTTCGCTTTGCACCACCGCAATCAAATTCATGGAGTGTTCATATGCATAAGGATCTACCTCCCAGTGTCTGCCACCGGTATAGCTACGCCCTGCGATGCTCGCAGATCGCTCTGTGTTGGCACCCCCAGTCAGGTTAGACGGGTAGGACAGCTCATCCGGGAAAGAAAGATTGAGTAGATAGCCACGCCCTGGTGCCATAAAATTAAGATTGCCTACCCAGCCAGCGCCCGCAACATACTGTGCAAAGGTTGCCTGACCCTTTATAACATCACCATTTAGTGGCGTCAGCGAAGAAAGCGCATCATTAACACTCATACCCTGACGCGGCAGATAGCCGATCCAGTTCCAGCCAGCCTCAAGTGGCAGGCTAATACTGCCAGGGTCAACCGGCGCCCCTAAAAACTGGACTGAATCCAGCGCCTGCGAACGATATTGGTACATTGTAAGGTGGCTGACTTCTGATAATGAACCTATCCAGCTACCACCACCGGAAAAGTATTGACTGAATGCAGACTGCCCTTTAATTAAGCCGCCACCGGGCGCTGTCAGCGAGCCAAGTCCTGTATTAATCGAGGGATCGGCAAGCTCCACATTATAGGATATCCAGTTCCAGCCCGGTACAAGCCCTACGTTGCGCTGTACCAATGCATTGGTCTGCAGAGACTGCGGAGAAAGAGGCGTACCAATGAGCCCATCAGCTTCAAAATCAAAACTTTCAAGGATATCTCCATACAACAGGCAATCCGAGGCATCCCAAACCTGAAAACTGACCATCCCTGGCTCCAGCTCATTACTGAATATAGTCAGGAATACAAGGTGCCGGTCAAGTTCTTCGGCAGCCTCCACATAACCAAAACCTGCTAGTTGACCATTGATGAAAGCCCCAACCATGTCCATTTTATCAGCTGAAACCTCACCTTCTATATCCAGCTCCAGCGTCATATTCATAGAATAGGTAAAATCTGCCGGATTAATAAACCAGGATGGTCCCGGGCAGGTCACCCGCAGCTGAACGTCTAAAGGCTCCTCTCCTTCACTGGTAGACATGATCAATTCATGCTCATAAATTTGTGCGACCAGCTCGGCAGGAAACTCAAAGGTAATTTCAACAGAAGAGCCGGGCTGAACTGTACCAGTATTTGGGTAGACTTCCATCCAGTCCGGTACATTACCAATGGTATAATCCATAGCAAAACCGCCCTGATTCCGGATCAGGCGTGTGACAGAGAGCGATTCGCCCTCTTGCATAGCTTCCACGACCGGGCCGCCTGCCCAGTAGAGCGTTGAGCGATTCACCAAAAACTCCCATACCGCAGGTTCTTCCAGTTCATTACCAACCAGGTCTTTGATAGCTTCGACCTGTACGCGGAGTACACGGTTTTCGATAAACTGGTTAGGCACATTCGGTACGACAATGATCTTATCCTCATTACAGGTAATAATGGCATCTACCAGCTGTCCGGTCGTAGCATCGTAAAGACCAAGGTTGTTGTTGTTGATATTTGTACCGATGCCATCTGCCTGGAAGATTTCATTGCAGTTGATCCGCTTGGTGAAGGTGATGGAAATTTCATCGCCCGGGCTAAGTACCTGATCTGCCGGTTGTGGCGTCCCAAAAACTTCAGGTGGGCGCGTTTCCTTCCGGCCTTTGATCACTCTGGAAATACCTGGATTTAGAGAGCCGTCGAAACACTGAGTAATAGCCCGTATTTCGTATGGGCCGTCCACCAGTTCAGTCATATCCCATTGTACAATTTTAAAGACAGGGGCGTTCGCAAATTCCGAAGCTGGCAGCTCTTCGATGTTGATCCATGCACCATCGCCTCCGGTACGGCGGTACTGTACGCGCACCAGTTCCAGATCCGGGTCATCATTGATATAATCATTGAGTGTAATGGACATAATGTTGCCGTCATCGGGCGTCATTACCCAATCCTGCAGCGGAAAACTGATATCGATGGGGCTACAGGGTTCAAGGTATTCGACATCTATCCGAAACTCTTTGTAGAATTTTGTCAGGTCGCTGGTCTGATACTGACCCTGAGTATCCGAAGCATCCGGGTCCTGTGCAGCAGAAAGATCATAGCCAACATCAAAGGAATGCTCCCACTGACAACCTGATGCGATAAAAACACCCATATCTTCATAAACATATTCCTCCGGCCCACGCTCAATAGCAAAAAGGAGATCGACCGATTCTCCGGGGAAGAGCTGAAACTCAAATGGTGCTGCGGTGACGTCTCCTCCACTCAGGCTAAAAGCAGCGCCATTGGGGTTGGAATCGGGCACCAGACCGACCAGGAAGACGGAAGGGTCATTACTTACACCTTCAGCCCCTCCAGTATTTGCTGCAGTCACCTCAAAGATAGCAAGATCATTTTCCGGTACATTGATGGCGCTCAGCTGGTTGATCGAGAAGGATACCTCCTCACGGTTAAGCGTTCCAGGCTCCCATGGGCATTTAGATTCTCCGCTTTTCAGCTTAAATACGGGAGTACCGAATATAGGATCATCTGCAATATCAATCGTAAAATTGTCATTCAGATCGTCATCGGCCAAGGTGAAGCTCACCTCCCGGGAAGTTTCTTCACTGGTTGTTGTACTGAATTCTTCGCCTCCTCCTATTGTAAAGCCCATACTCACAGTAGTCCCAACTTCAAAGATTTCAAAACCAAGTGTGGTATTATAGCCTGCTTCCCATGCAAATTCGAAGGCAAATTCCGTTTCTACACTTTCTACAGTGGTGATCGTCTCTGAATACTCCGTAAGACCGTCAAATGTGATATTCTCCCGAAACTTAGCTTCATCTTTCAGCTCTTGGTTATATGTCAGAATGTTTTCCCATGCCTTGGCAGATGTGGTGTCTCCAATAAGCAACAGAGAGGGAATCACATCCTTTTTAATCTGCCACTCACTGTATACATACTTTGTGCCGAACCCTTCCGGCCAAACCCTGAGGTTGTTATCCAGGAAGAATTCACAGTTCTCCGGATCATACTTGAGCACATCGGTAGAGCTGAATTCAAAATTAACTGCTGCTCCGACGTACACATCTGCATCTCCATACAGGATATTGTCAGCACTGGAGGTACTGTAACTCTTGTCAACAGTGACACAAAGCTCCGATGAATTAGTCTCTGTAGTTCCTGCACTTATCGAAGCGGTAATATCTACTTCCGCAATTTGCTCAGTCTCTGTAATTACCCCTCCAAATGGAGTGCCTGCATAAGTGGTAACTTTAGCCCCTAAGTCAATGTTGGTTTCAAGGTTGTTTTCAGTGTTAAAAAGCGTTGCATTCGACCAGTTAGTGCAAGTCGTGGACCCTTCCGCCACACTTGCAAAAGAGCCATCGCCCGGAGGGTCCCGAAGAATCAGGAGCGGCATAGCCGGCGAAGCTGTAGTGAAGGTAGACTCCCGGGATTTTTCGCCGATGATCACCACCTCTGCGATCTCTGTGGCCTGGGAGCCATCTACCTCTGCGGTGACCTGAAGGATCTTAGTATATGGCGGAACGATATTGGGAATACCGGCAAAGTACTTCAGCGGATAAGTCGAAGTATCGGATTGGATCTCATACTCATCGGCATCCGCAATTTCATTGTTGATAACCAGATTAAAACTATCCAGGTAGCAGTCTCCTCCATCATAGCGTTCAAAAACCCGGACGTCTGTCGTGTACTCCCGGTAATTATTGGTTGGCATGGACTGCTCAATGAAAGCCACGCCACTGCCCGGGCAGCCCGTTTCCGGAAAGGGGGCTATTTCAACATTAGGGGGTGCGACATAGATGAAGTCTATCGTATCGGCTTCGATCAACCGCAGGTCAGTCTCCTGCCCTCCCTGAAGCTGAAAGTAATCATAGATGACATTGTTGGAGTGCTGGGTCACGGAAACTGCCATAGGCACCGGGGGCAGGTTATTAAAGCTAAAGTTACCTGCCGGATTATCAATCGTAATTTCCTGGCTGTAACAGCCATTAAGAGCAGCTGCCTTGACTTTGACTACGGCTCCATCGGGAATAACGCTCAGGCGGCAGTCGCCCCCTGCCATCTGTCCCCGTATTTGCCGTTTGGTCTGATTCTGGAAGAGCACGCCGCCGATCGGGCTGATGAGCCGCCGCGCTTCAAAGAAGCCGGGGCTGAAAAGGTGCTCATCGTAAACCGGCGTAAGGACAACGTTACTGCCTGGCTCAAAATCAGCCACAAACCGCCCTTCTTCATCGGTGAAAATCCGGGGGAAATAGGATGACCCGTTGACAAGAATTTCCACGCTGTCCTGAAAGCAGAAGGTATCCTCAAAACGAATCACTCCCGCGATCGTAACGGTCGAGTTGTTCACAAAATCTACATTGCCTACCGCTGTTGCGCTTGGGTTGATATTGACTACCCTTACGTTTGGCTGAAAAGCATTGGGAGTAGCCTCCTGCCGGAAGGCAATAATGGAAAAGGAGCCGTTTATCAGCTGCCCTTCTCCGCTCATCTGCGGGCCGAAATCAAAGATGGACGTGTCCCCCCCTTCATCGAGCGGGAAGTAACTGAGCAAGTTCGGATTGCCTACATCTGTACCCGCACTCTGTACCGGAGAGGCATTGAGTTGAATGACCGGCAGGGTTAGGGTCGTATCGTAGAAAGCCACTTCATCAATAAGGCCGGTAAAGAAGTCCTGAGCAGGCGCACTTCGGGCGGCAAGCTGCCAGGGGCTACCTGTCCAGTCTCCGCTAAGGTTGGCAAACGGGATATCGCCCTGAGGCTCCCCATCGAGGTAATAGCTGACGGTAGCGGTGCCAGTGTTGAGCCCCAAAGAGAGATGCTGGTAGCGGGAGGCCGCTGGCCCCAGCACCTGAGTCTGCCCGTTAATGGTCAGCTTGTAGGTTGCATCTTCCAGCCAGAGTTCAAAGTCTCCCTCTCCTTTGCTCAGCAGAGTCTGCCGGGCGTTCATCTCAAAGGGGTGTACCAGAATTTCCACGGTGGCCGTATCCGGCAGGTCGAAATCCGTAAGAGTAGCATAGGCTTCGTAAGCTGCGTTGAACTCCAGAGCGTAGTGGCTGTAGAAGTTCTTTACCGGGCGGGCAGTAAAGGTTTGTTCCTCGCTGTAGTTGACGCCCTCTACTACGTAAAAGCCTCCCTCGTCGGTAAAGCCTGCGTTTTTCAGGTCCGGGGTGTCTCCATCAAATTGTGCGCCGTAGATCAGCGCATCCATACTGTTATCCGTGAGGTCAAAGACTTTGGTGCCCAGCCCTTCGTCAAACTTCCAGTAAGCGACCAGGCCCTCGGCAGCCTTGGATACGGTCAGATCCTTTGTCAGAAAGATGTCAGTACTGTTGAGTGGCATGTTGTAAAGCCGTACATCATCAATTTTGCCGGAGAAGAACCCGTCGTTATCGCGGCGGCTGCCAATGGTGAACCGGGCAGGCCGGCTATCAATGCTGGCAGGAGTGGAAGTGGCGTAGCGCCCGTCCACATAGAGCAGCATGGTGCTGCCGTTGTACACCACAGATACCTGATGCCATGCATTAGGGTCTTCTTCAAATTCGTAAGCTATGGTCGTGGCCATACTCCCATCGCCAATACCGGCTACGATGCCTTTGCCCTGCCCGGCGGGGAGGGTGTGCAGCCAAAAGTTACGGTTCATATCGCTGCCGAAGTCTACGATACCACTACCATCATTGCCGTCGCCGATTTGCACGAAAGCCGACAGCGTCCACATATTAGCAGGCAGGGCCTCGTGGTAATCGATACAGAGATTGTCGTTGGCGCCGTCGAACCGCAGAGAACGGCCGATCGTAGGCGTTAGCGTCACATAGGCATTGGCCACCGGGTTGCCAGAGAAGGACTCGAGCTTGCCGGTAACGGTACCATTGGGGTTGACAAATCCAACGGCATGTCCCCGCGCCCCGTTGCCAAACTGATTACGGCCGTAAACGCTGTACTCGTAGAATTCGCCAGCCTGAACATTAAAGTCGATATACTGCGACACACCTGACTCGACTTCCCCCAGAAAAGCGCCGTCCCGAAGGATGACATAACCATCGGAGGGGGCTGCGCTGAGGGGGTCAATTTCCCATTCCAGCAGTACCCGGTCAGGGAAGTCGCCCTGCGAGGCAAGTGTTACCGGTGCAGTAGGTGGCATATACAAGCGGGCCCAGAAACCATGCTCCATTGTCCGCTGCTGAGACTGGTAGCGGGCAGTAAGGGGCTGCCCCACTGTGAAATCCTGTTTGGTGTTGAGGTTAAATGCATTGGTTACACTACCGAAGTTAAAATTGACCGTACCCTGTGCAACCTCCAGGTTTTCAGCCGGGTTGCAAACGGTATCCAATTGAGAACGGGCGGGGGAGGCCAGCAAAAGGCACAGCCATCCCGTAAGCAAGATGTATCTTAGCATTACATTTATTTTTTTGGTGGGATATAATTAGCGCTGTAGGCCTAGTACACTGTGTATTAAGTTAGTGAGTATTTTGAACGAGGGTATTTTTTCCTCAATCAAGGCGCTGCGGAGTCTCGTAGCCTAAGCTACGAAGGTGAGCACGCAACGATGAGTGAGGGAAAAAGAGCCCTTCAAAATGCTTAAAAATTTATTACACAGTGTACTAGTACTTGATCATGTAGTTCACACTCATATTTACCGGGCGGGTCTCGGAGTCGCCGCCGGAGATTTCTACATTGTGGGTATGCGCGCCAGCGAGGCTAGGAAAAGTAGCCGGATATCTACCACCGCTGATAATATGATCAGCGCCATTAGAAGTACCACTGGTAGTGAAGGGTGCGAAGGCGGCGCCTTCATGAGTATGCGCACCGGCTTGATCAGTTTCCCCTGTAAAGGGGTTCTCCGGCATAGCCGTAGCATCCTGCTGCAGGCTGCCAAGCTCGCGGTTGTCGTCAATGCCCCGGCCTTCGTCATTGCCGCGCAGGAATATCCCCCGGTAGTCGGGCAGGTTGAAGGTAGCGCCGTTGGAGGTGCCACCGTAGGTAATTCCAATCGCATTGAAAAGATCGGGATACTCGGTTTTGACTATACTGCGCCCATCACAAAGTAAATACCCGGTGGGCACCTTCGTTTTCGGGCCGGCAAATGGCAGAACGGTACCGGCCGGCACGCCATTATCTGCCCGACCAGCAGTAGCGGCGTACTGTACGAACATGGTGTAGGGCGAGTAGGTCAGCTGGGCACGCGGCTGCAGCTCACTGCCGCTGACTTCTATGCCCAGATAAACGGTGCTGCTGAAGATATCCGGGTTTAGTTCTGTCACACTGCCAAGATTATGGCTGTACAGGCCGCCTACGACTTCAACCGCAGCGGTCTCCTCCCAAAGGGCACTACCACCGCTGTTTTCGTGATACAGCCGAAAAGTGACCTGCTGTGTGCCATCCTGTATGGCCATACCATTGGCGTTTTTGAAAGTACCCTGAATACTGATTTGTGGAGTGTCTTGTGCCTGGAGCAGGCTGAAAAACAGGCATAGGATTGCCACTAAAGCCAAAGACTTTTTCATAGGTGCAAATTTGTTTTGGATAATGTTAACTGGTTGGAGACTAACCCCAGATTGAAATTTTTCCAAAACTAATAGCTAAAGAAAAAAAAGCCTACTGATGTCCCCCCTCATTTACCCCTCAAAAATACAAGTACCTGATAACCAGAACTTAAAAAAGCACAACTCAATAGTGTGTGGCACTAAAAAAAGCCACATCACACTTGGTTCCGGGATGGCCTGCCAACCGCTTTGGTGTTTATAGCTGCTGCCCCCTGACTAGTTGGGTAAGGAAAGTAGTGAAGTCGATCTGATTTTCGACCTCCATTTTTTTCCGGGCCCGGTAACGGAAATTTTCGACGCTCTTCAGCGAGCGGTCCAGGATCTGGGTAATCTCGCTATTAGAGTAGCCCAGGTAGATCAGGGCGCAGACCTGCCGCTCGGATGCAGTCAGCTCAGGGTATTTCTCTTCGATGAACCCCATAAAGGAAGCCATTTGCCGGTTGAGTTCCTGTTCAATGGAAAAGTTAAGGTGGGTAGCCTGAAACTGATCCATATTGCGCCGAATTTCCTCCACTTCCTTGCGGTCCTCCTGTGATAATGACTTTGCGGCTTTTTGCAAAAGCCGGACCATACGGGTTTCTACTTGCCGGGCGTACAGCAGGAGGGTAGCATTTTTCTGCATCTCCCGCTCGCGCTGTTCCACATCCCGCTGCTGTGCCTGCAATTTCTCTTCTGCCTGAATAGCCTGAAAGGCTGCAATTTCCCGTTGTTGTGCAGCCAGCTTACGGGCTTTGCGATAATTGAGGTATACAAGGATTAACATGGCAATGACGGCTATAAACAAGATAAACAGACCAGTAATAGTGTAACCCGCTTTTTGTAAAGAAGACCCTAAAGCTGCTTTTTCTTTCTTTAGCGTTTCAGTTTGATAAAGGACCCCCATATCCATGAGCTTCCGAACATCAGTACTGTCTTCGGAAATGTGATAAATAGAATCCGCAGTAATCGTATACTGATAGGCTGCCTGATAATCTTCGCGACCGGCAGCAGCGAGCGCCTTAATCTGCCAGGCCCGGTGCGTCATAATCAGATCCGACTGATCCGCGATCCGGTCGAGTATTTTATCTATAATGGCCTCCGGCAGCAAGTTTTCACCGGTTTTTTTATAATACAAATAGAAGACATTGAGGTTAGGCACTTTCACAAGGCTGTCCTCTACTATGGCTTCGGCCTTAAAATCCTCCAGAATTGCCCGTGCTTTTTCCCACTCCCTAAAACTGATAAAGGCATTAGCTTTGGCTGTTAACAACCGGCTGCCGTACTGCCGGTTTTGGTCCTGATACAGCTCGAAAGAATCAAGATGCCGGTAAAATGCTTCGCGTTGCTCCAGTTTGGCATAGACCTGCAGCAGATTGAGGTGCACCAGGGTGCGGACATTGCTGTTGGCCTCGGACAGGGCTATATCCTTCAGCACTGCAGCAGATTGCTCCAATGCTCCCATGCGCAACAGCGCAACCGCCTTGTTGATTTGCGCCATCTGGAAGGCATCCCGCAACCTTATGCTATCCTTCAGGACCGTTGTGGTTTTGTCGAAAAACCGGAAAGCAGAATGGAAGTAGCCTTTGTCCAAATATATTGCTCCTATATTGGAATAGTAGCGCGCGGCTTCACCGGTAGCCCCTTGTGATTCAAAACAGCGGGTCGCATTGCTCCAGTAATGAATAGCCTGATTATGATCTCTGTCCAGATAGCTAAATACGCCTTTTAAACCGAACGCTTTGCCCAGCAGTACGGTGTCTCCGGCTGCACTGGCCTGTTCTATTGCTGCATCTGCAAAAGTTTCAGATGTCTCATGGTCGCCTCCGTAATAGGCGAGCATCCCCCGCTCGTAGAAGAAACGAGCAAGCCCAAGGGTATCCCCAGTGACTTTCAGATGTTCTTCTGCCTCTGACAGTGCCAACTCATAGTATTGCGTGTCGCGCTTTTCCAGAAGCGCCTGCGCATACTGAAGCACGGCTTTCACGTAATCAGCCTCCTGCTGTAATACTTTCAAACGCCCCTGCAAGGAGTCAGGAATTTCCTGCCCATGGCTTTTCTGAATCAAAAAGAGCATACAAGCAACAAAAAAAAAGGAAGCGGAACGTAACATTATGTTGGGCGTAATAAAAAAAACAATTACAGAGCGGTCAATACCTTATTTCTGAACTGCAAAAGTAAAAAAGTAAATGTGGTAGTCAACAGCAGGGTAAAAAACACCTGTTTCATCTGCAACATAGGAACGATGTACAACTACAGGTGCAACAGCGCTTGGAGCTCGCGCTCATCTGCACCTTCAAAGATTGGCTGATGAAACCGATGCAGTTTTTGCAGCAGATTCAGCAACTGCTGCTTTTCAGCCGTTGTCAGGTCACCCGTAACGACTTCTCCCATTGGCATAATGCGGGCATTTGCTTCTGCCACCACCTTCCGCCCCCTGTCGCTCAGCCGGACCAACTTGGCGCGGCGGTCCTCCGGGTTAGGGAGCTCTTCGATGTAGCCCTGCTTTTTCAGGCGCTTGAGTACTTCGGTGCCGGTGGATTTCTCCAGGATGTTTTTCTGAATCAGTGCAGATTTGGTGAGTGGTGCTTCCTGCTCAAGGGTAGCCAGAAAGGCCCAGTCCGTAAGGGAATACAAGTCAAGATGGCGGAAGACACGCCGGGCGTAGTAGGCCGCATAATTAGCCATAAAACCGAAGAACATGGAGATCAGGCTATCCGTATTGGGGGGCAGGCTTCCCGCTCTTTTGCCACGTTGCTCCTGCTGCTGCAGCCACTCCCCAAAAGCCACCGGTGAAAGATGGTCGGCTTTATGCTGCTCCTGAAACGCGCCCAGCCAGTCGATCACCTGTTTGGCGTCTTCGATCTTCATAAAGTTCTATTTTGTACTAAAAAAGTTTTATATAGCATAAACACTTTCAAAAACAGAATGTTCTGCTGGCATAAATAACAAATCCATCACCACGACAAAACGTTACGATGAAAGTTCAACACCTTTTCAGTTTATTGCTCGGATTGATGCTAAGCGCGGCCCTTTCGGCACAGTCAGGCATCATCAAGGGGCAGGTAACCGATGCTCTGAATAATGAACCGATCCCTTTTGCTAACGTGCTCCTGCTGGGGACCGATATCGGCACTACGACTGACGTAGATGGCAATTACGAAATCACCGGGCTGGAGCCGAAATTGTATGATGTGCGTGCTTCTTACCTGGGCTACACCAATAAAGCTGAGTATGAAGTGCAGGTGACCAACTCCAAGCCTGCCATCGTCAATCTGGCCTTGAGCGAATCTGCCCAGGATTTGGAAGAAGTGGTCGTCAAAGCTTCACCATTCACCAAAACGGAAGAAAGCCCGCTCTCTCTGCGCACGATCGGCGTAGCTGAAATTCAGCGCAACCCGGGCGGCAACCGGGATATTTCGCGGGTGATACAGACCCTGCCGGGCGTCACGACTCCGGCAAGTTTCCGCAACGACCTCATCATCCGGGGCGGCGCACCGAATGAAAACCGATTTTACCTGGATGATGTGGAAGTACCAACCATCAACCACTTTGCCACGCAGGGGGCCTCCGGCGGGCCGGTGGGATTAATCAATGTGAATTTTATCCGTGAGGTGGAGTTTTACAGCGGCGCTTTCCCGGCCAACCGGGGCAACACCCTGAGCTCGGTCCTGGAGTTCAAACAGCGCGATGGGCGGGATGACCGCATTGGTGGCACCTTCCTGATGAGTGCCACGGATGTTGGCGTGACCCTGGAAGGTCCAATTGGGGACAAAACCACCTTTCTGGCCTCTGCCCGCCGTTCTTACCTGCAATTTCTCTTCGAGGTGATTGGGCTGCCGTTTTTGCCCACGTACAACGACTTCCAGGTCAAGGTGAAACACAAGTTCAACAAAAAGAACGAGCTGACCTTCATCGGCCTGGGCGCTATTGATCAGTTCCAGCTCAATCTGGACGCCAACGAGACCGAAGAGCAACAATTTCTGCTCAATCAGCTGCCAATCTCCCCACAGTGGAACTACACCAACGGCCTTGTCTACAAACACTACGCCGACAATGGCTTCTGGACCTTTGTGGTCAGCCGGAATATGCTCAATAACGAGAGCGAAAAGTACCTGGACAACGACGACAGCAGCGAGGAGAACCTGACCCTGCGCTACAAGTCCCAGGAAATTGAAAACAAGCTCCGGGTAGAGCACGATATCCGCTTTGGCGATTTTAAGCTCAACTATGGCCTGGGCTATCAGTATGTGAAGTACAACGTGAGCACTTTCAACCGCATCTTCACCAGCGCCGGGCCACAAACCATCGACTTTGCCTCCAACTTTGACCTCAACCGGTACGAATTATTTGCTCAGGGCAGCCAAAAGTTTCTGGACGAGCGCCTGACGCTTTCCCTGGGCTTCCGCATGGATGCCAATGACTACAGTACCGAAATGAGCAACCTGGGCGAACAGTTCTCCCCTCGTTTTTCTGCCTCCTATGCCCTCACACAGCGGTTATCCTTCAACTTCAACACCGGCATTTACTACCAGCTGCCGCCCTATACGATACTGGGCTATCAGGAGGACGGTGTCTTCGTAAACCGCGAGAACGGCATCAAGTACATCCGCAACGACCATGTGGTCGCTGGCTTTGAATTCAATACCGCTTCCAATTCCAAAATTTCCATTGAAGGCTACTACAAATACTACTATGACTACCCTTTCCTGCTGCGCGACAGCCTTACGCTGGCTAACCTGGGCGGCGACTTTGGGGTACTGGGCAACGAGCCGGTTGTCCCCCATTCTGAGGGGCGCAGTTATGGACTGGAATTCCTCTTTCAGCAGCGCCTGTACAAGGGTTTTTACGGCATAGCATCGTATACCCTGGGCTGGAGCGAGTTTGAGGACAAGAATGGCAACTTCGTCCCTTCCTCCTGGGACGCCCGCCACATCGCCAACGTAGTCATCGGCAAGCGCTTTGAGAAAAACTGGGAAGTGGGCGTCAACTGGCGCTTTCAGACCGGGCTGCCCTTCACGCCTTTCGACCGGCAGGCTTCCGCCCTCGTCCTCAACTGGCAGGCTAACGGCCGGGGCATTCGCGACTTCGATCTGCTCAATACCCGTCGTGCCGACCTGGTCAGCGCTATTGATATACGAGTAGATAAAAAGTGGTTTTTCGACAAATGGAGCCTGAATATCTTCCTGGACATCGAAAACGTTACCGGCAATGGCGTAGGCCAGGATCAGCTCATCCTGGACCGCCCGCTGGATGAAAGCGGGCAACCGGTCGGCGGCGGCATCATCGTCAACCCGGATGCACCTATCAATCAGCAGCAGTTCCAGCTCAAGACGATCAACGATGCTGCGGGTACGGTGGTACCGAGTATCGGTCTTCAAATTGAAATTTAGCATTACCGGCAACCGGTTGTCAGGCGAGTTTAGTAACTTCGAAGCCTGACAACTGGTTTTGATGAAAAAAAAGCCTGACAAAGACTACCTCCTCCGCAAATTGCGCTTCCTCCCGCTGCCTTTGCAGGAGGTACTCATCCATAATGGCCACCTGGAGCAGTTTCCGGCAGGCGCTACCCTGCTCCGGGAAGGGCAGTACGTGAGTGCAATTCCGCTGGTGCTGGAAGGCCGCCTCAAAGTTTACGCCGAGGTGGAAGCTAAAAGGCTCCTGCTGTACTACATCCGGCCGGAGGAGAGCTGCGTGATGTCCTTCAGTGCAGTGCTGGAAGACCGCCCGAGCAGTATTGTAGCCGAAGTAGAGGAAGATGCCGTAGTTCTGCTTTTGCCCAGTGGACAGATTCACGAATGGTTGCGCCACTACCCTATGCTGAATCAGCTGTTTTTCCGGCAGTACCAGCGCCGGTATACAGAACTGTTGCAAAATATTGAACAGGTGCTTTTCCACCGTCTTCCCGACCGATTGCTTGCCTACCTCAACGACCGTAAACGCCTCACCGGGCAGCCAAAACTCAACCTCACCCACCGCCAAATTGCCGAGGACCTGGGCTCTGCCAGAGAGGTCATTACCCGGACACTTAAAAAGCTGGAAGCCGAGGGCAGTGTGCGCCTGCTGGAGGAGGGCATTGAAGTCGTTTAAGTTTTTATCGGGGTGGTGACTGCGGTCACCTGCATCCTCCTCAGTTTGTCCTTATCTTTGAATCAACAAAAACACAGCGGCCATGAGCCCCAAAAATATCGCAAAGCTAATCGCAGTCTGCCTGACTTGCCTGCTTTTAATCTGGGGTCTGGTCGCATTGATTCAACTCATTAAAACCTAATACGTCATGAAAAAGAACATGGGAAACACCGACAAGCTGATCCGGGTCATCATTGCTGTGATCATCGCTGCTTTGTACTTTACGAATACCATTACGGGCACGCTGGGTATCGTTTTGCTTGTCCTGGCGGGCGTCTTTGTACTCACGAGCGTCATTAGTTTTTGCCCGCTCTATGCGCCCTTTGGACTGAGTACCTGCAAAAGGGCGTAATTTTTTGCCTCACAGTCACATAATAAAAAAGCCGCTTCCGGAGTACCCGGGGCGGCTTTTCAGTTTATCTTTATAACCTACATTATTCAGCGTACTCAGTAGGTATTTCTGAGTGGTTTTGCTCGAAGTTCATGTCAATTACCCTGACGGCAATATAGGACCCGATCAGGCTCACCGCAATACCCTCCGTGAAAACAAAAAGGCTGGCGGTGAATGGGTTGAAGTACTTTCCAATTGGGATGGTATCCTGAATATAATTCATGAAAGTATTGTCGCCCATGAGGTAGAACATAACAAAAGCGGTGAACGGTAATACCCCGATAATGGAGGCATACATTCCGGTTACCACACCGGATACATAATTATTGACCGTATCCGGATTTTCGCGCCGGTAGCGGCGGATAGCCATGTAAATTAATCCAATGTGCGCGAAACCATTGAGGATCCTCAGGTTGTAATTCCGGATTTGAATGACCTCATGCATTAATAAAAACAGCCCTACAAAACTGGCTAATAATAACAGTCCGTACTTAATTGCAATCTTATTCATATCGTGATGCTTGATTTTCTATAAAACTGGAAATCAAGCACCTATGTTTACAAACTACCGTTACAACTTCAAAATTGATACCGGAACCCAATGCTGTTGCCGGTGAAGGAAAGCCCCTGCAGCAAGGGTTGCAGGTCGTCATTCCCACTCGCCTGCCAGAAGTAGGCCGCCAGGTCAAAAACAAACAGGAACCCGCCCTGAAGGATGATGGATTTGCCAAAGCCCCGCAGCCGCTCAGGTTTATCTTCCGTGTTTTTAGCACGCTCTATCAGGTAGGCGCCACCCAGCATATACCCCACATCAAGCCCGGCATTGAACAGGAAGATTTTCTGTACGCTATGCTGTTCGTTGATACTCTCGGCAAGGCTTAGGGCGGAGGGGTCGCCTTTGGTGGCAGCAATGTACCCGGCGGTGGCCAGGCCCAGGTTGACCAGGTTCCAGCCTGCATTCATCCCATGGAAATAGCGGCTCTCGCCGTTGCGCTGACTGGCTAATGTGGCACCAAGAGCGATATTGCCTACCGCCCAGCCTCCCAGTACCATCATACTGGTTTTCTGTTTCTGCAGGCGGTTTTGGTTGAAATCGGTCAGGGCATTGGTCTGCGCATAGCCCAACATCAGAAAATTGAAGAAAGTGAAAGTGAGGAGGACTCGTTTAGTTGACATGGTTATTGGTTTTGATGTTGAAATCCACCCACACCGGTAATGTTCAAAAAAGGCCGGGAAACTTGATCGCCCGTCGGCCCCAAATGAAACTTAGTGTACTTTTCACAAGAATACCTGTACTTTCCGGTGAATTGCGGTTATTTTTGCAGCCTCATTAAAAACCATTCTGTATGATTGGCCAATTGAAAGACAATAAAATACAACTCAAGCGCATCTTCATCGAGTCTACACTCCCGGATGCCCTGCAGCCCCTGAAGGTGCTCGCGAACAACATCTGGTGGTCCTGGAACAAGGAGGCCATCGCGCTTTTCGAGTACATTGATAAGGAGCAGTACATTGCGCTGCGCTACAACCCCGTTGCCCTGCTGGAGCAGCTTTCGCCAAAGCGGGCCGAAGAACTGGTGAATGACAAGGACTTTCTTCAGCGCCTGCAAGGTGTGGTCAGGGAATTCGAAGCCTACATAGCAGTCAGCCCGGAAGCGGGCAGCCCAAAGATTGCTTACTTCAGTATGGAATACGGGCTACACATCTCCCTGCGCCTCTATTCCGGAGGATTGGGCGTGCTGGCCGGCGACTACCTGAAGGAAGCTTCGGACGACAATTCCAATATGATCGCCGTAGGCTTGCTCTACCGCTATGGCTACTTCGAGCAGGCCATCTCCCTGCACGGCGATCAGATCAACAACTTCCCGCCACAGAAATTTACCAAACTGCCCATTCAGCCGGTGCGCGATGAGCAGGGCGAATGGGTAAAGATCAGCATTGGGCTAAAGGGCCGCATGGTCTACGCCAAAGTCTGGGAACTCAAAGTAGGCCGGATATCGCTCTACCTACTCGACACGGACATTGATGAGAATGAATGGCACGACCGCTCCCTGACCCACCAACTGTACGGTGGGGACAATGAACACCGCCTGCGCCAGGAAATCCTCCTGGGCATCGGGGGTATCCGTGCGCTGCGGGCTTTGGGGCACGATGATGCTGACATCTACCACTGCAACGAGGGCCACGCGGCATTCCTCAACCTGGAGCGCCTGAAGAATTACATTCAGCACGAGGGCATGAGCTACGAAATGGCACTGGAAACGGTACGTTCCTCTTCCCTCTTCACCACCCACACACCGGTACCGGCCGGGCACGACTATTTCCACGAAGACCTGCTGCGGGAATATCTTTACAGCTATGCAGCGGAACTCGGCATCGAATGGCAGCGGTTCGTCGCCCTGGGCAAAATTGACCCGCACAACCACGATGAGCTGTTCTCCATGAGCCACCTGGCCATCCGCCTTTCACAGGAGGTCAACGGGGTAAGTGAGCTGCACGGGGCGGTCTCTCAGAAGATGTTCAAAGTACTTTACCCGGGCTACCACCCCGAGGAGCTCCACCTGGGATACGTGACCAACTCTGTCCACTACCCAACCTGGATTGCGAAAGAGTGGAATGACCTTTACCTGGAAAACTTCGGCAACGGCTTCCTCCGCGATCAGTCCAATAAGGAGTACTGGCGCAAAATCCACAATGTCCCTTCTGAGCAGATCATGGGCATCCGCCGCAAGCTTAAGGCCCGCCTGCTCGACTATGTGCGGGAGACTATGCAGGAAGACCTGACCCGCCGGGGCGAGAACCCACGCAGCATTTTTGAGCTGATCAACGCCATCAAAGACAACGCGCTGGTGATTGGCTTTGCACGCCGGTTTGCCACTTACAAGCGGGCCCACCTGCTGTTCACCAACCTGGAGCGCCTGAGCAGTATCGTCAGCAACAGTGACCGACCGATCATCTTCCTGTTTGCCGGTAAGGCACACCCTGCGGATGGCGGCGGACAAGGGCTGATCAAGCACATCATCGACGTATCCAAGCGCCCGGAATTCCGCGGCAAGGTGATCTTCCTCGAGAATTACAATATGGAGATGGCCAAGCTGCTGGTACAGGGTGTGGACATCTGGCTCAATACCCCTACCCGCCCGAAGGAAGCTTCCGGTACAAGCGGTATGAAAGCGGCTCTGAACGGCGTGATGAACTTCAGCGTACTCGATGGCTGGTGGGCAGAAGGCTACCGTCCGGATGCAGGCTGGGCCCTGCCGCTGGAGCGCACCTACGACAATCAGGACCTCCAAAATGAGCTGGACGCCGAGTCCATCTACAATATCCTGGAGTTTGATATCCTGCCCACCTACTACGAGCAGGATGAGAACGGCATTTCCGAAAAGTGGGTCAGCTACATCCGGCAGATCATCGCGGAGGTCGCCCCCGATTTCACCATGAAGCGGATGCTCGACCACTACTACGAGCGCTTCTACCACAAGCTGGCGCAGCGGGGCCGTGCGCTACGGGCCGACAACTACGCCGGTGCCCGTCAGGTAGCAAAGTGGAAGCATACGATGGAGCAGCGCTGGGACCGCATCGAGCTGGCACAAGCCGACACCTTCGATAGTGACAACCGCGCCCTGCAGGTCGGCGAGCACTTTTACGCTGACCTCAAGCTCTACCTCAATGGAGTATCTGCTGAAGATGTAGGCGTGGAAGTCGTATTCTTTAACCGGATAGACGAAGAAGTCCTCAACCTGAAATTCAAGGAGGAACTTCAACTGAAGGAAGTCAAAGACGGCGTTGCCACCTACCACTGCGAGCTGGACCCCAAGCTGGCGGGTGTGTACGAGTACGGTTTCCGGGCCTTCCCGAAATCCGGTCAGCTGGCACACCGTCAGGATTTGCCGCTGGTGAAGTGGTTGTAGAAAAATCTGCCCCGCTGCTGTAACCGCGGCGGGGCAGAAAAAAGGTAGCCGGACTTGAAAATTCACCTTTGCTTTTTGGGATAAGCAGGCATTAAGTCAAACGAAGAAATTGGGAAAATTGCCGGCTACCATTGTATGTTGCTACCGTTCTGCCCCTGCGAAATTTGGGAAACGCAAAAGCAGAAACCATATTTAGGGTAAACCGTGGTAATCTGTTGAGAACAAGGTGGGAAGGCCAAATCCTCAGGCACCAACGGCATGACCACTCTGCCATCAGCCGTAGCTGATGGGCAGATTAGGTCGTCTTGTAGTTAGTTGCTCTTCCGGACTTGGGGGGAAGTCGGCTACTGATCCCGGAAATAGATCAGCAGTTTAGACTATATTGGGATTTCACCCTTTGGGCTGCATTTGCCAAATTTTATCCTGTACTTCGTTGCTCTTCAGTCGCTTAGCTCAGGCTAGGCTCCTTCATCGCGCCTTGTTCAGAATAAAATTTGACTACATTCGCTCCAAAAGCGAATTCCCAACATAGTCTCAGGTTTAAGACTCCCCTGGATTTTGATTTGCTGCCCAAAGAAACGAAAAAAATCAAATATTCTTTTTATTGATTTGAAATAATGACCGGCAGAGGAGGCTCTTACCCCTCCCCTACGGTCAAAGGCGTCATGGGATTATACAGGTTTTAGGTATCGTTCATTGCTTTATCCGCTGAGGTTTTTAAACGTTACGGATTAGGGGAAAAATTTTGGAAAAGTTTTTTTGGGTGCACAAAGGGGTGCACGCAAAGCGCGCGGATTGGGGCACGCGGAGGACACAGAGGGAAGTACGCAGAGATCGCAGAGGGTGAACGCAATGATCGCAAAGCAAAATCAACAGCCCCTTTGCGCCCTCTGCGTGAAACCTCCCCCCACTTTTTACACCGGTAAATCCCTATCCGGGCAGGGACTTCCGGGAAAAACCAGTAGATTTCGGATGAAGACGTAACATGCTTTCAAAAAACACGATCAATGAGTGAAAGCTACTCAGAAGACAATGCGCTGCTGGAGCAATTGCGCAGCGGTGACCAAAATGCCTGGCGGAACCTGTACGAAGAGGTCCGCTCCCCCTTCCGGCTGTACTTTATCCGGTACGGGACGGCACCGGAGGTCGCCACAGAGATGTTCCAGGAAGCCATGGTCATTCTCAACCGGAATATCCGGACCGGGAAGCTTCAGGCACCGCTGAAAAGTACCCTTCGTACCTATATCATAGGGATTGGCCGGGTGCTGCTGATGCGCAAAGGGACAGACACGCAGCAATGGGAAGGAGAGATTCCGGAAATCCCCATCCTTCCCGAGGTGGAAGACCAACAGGAACGCAAGGCCAAAGCTCAGCTTGCCCGGCAATTGCTGGGCCGCCTGGGCTCGCCCTGCCGCGAACTGCTGGAGCTGTTTTACCTCAAAAACTATGTCATGGAAGCCATTGCAAGGGAGCTAGATCTGCCGTCTCCCGGAGCTGCCAGACGCCGCAAACACGATTGCCTCCGCAAAATGCGGGAGCTGATGACTGCTTGATGCCACTTTAATTCATTGATCATGGACGCAGAAAATTGGACTACAGAACAGATTGAAGCTTACCTCCGGCAGGCGCTGCCTGCCCCGGAACAGGCGAAGCTCAAAGCCGACCTGGAGCAGGACGAACAGCTGCGTGCTGAAGTGGCTGCTTACCAACGAGTGCTGGAAGGGCTGGACGCCCTGCAGGAACAAAGCTTCCGGGTTCAACTGGACAACTGGTCGGCCGAAACAGCTGCGAATGACCAGACAGAACTTATTACCTGGTACCTGGAGGGGCAGTTGAAGCCTGAGGGACAACAAATGGTGGAGGCCCGAATGGCGGCAGACCCGGCTTTCCTGGAAGAGGTAATGGCTTATCAGCAGCTTATTGGCGGTATGGAGGCGGCGCAGGATGAAGATTTCCGCAGCAAATTGGAGGATTGGGAGGCTGGAATGGCTCAGCAGGCAGATTCCGGGAAGACGCTGAAGGTCGTCAGCCGCCGGCCCGTGTGGCAGTATGCAGCGGCGGCGGTCGGAGCATTGCTCATCGCGCTCTCCACCTTTAGCCTTTACCTGAAGGTCAACTACAGCGGGCCCGCACTAAGCCATGCTTACTATGAGTCGCCCATTTCCGAGCGCACGATGGGCGGAGAAAATGCCGAAAGCACACCCCTTCAAGAAAGAATGGACTTTGCGCACCGCCAACTGATTGGGAAAGAATACAACGCCGCATTTATGGCATTTGACAGCCTGATGCGGGAAATCCCCCGCTCTAACCTGGATGATTTCAACAAAACCCTGCTGCTGGAACAGGCAGGCTGGAACCGCCTCCTGGCTGCCACGGCTATGGATAACCCGCCCATTGATGTCATTGCAGAAGCGCGGCGGATCCGTACAACCCCCGGTCACGAGTACGCGGATAAAGCAGAACGATTGCTGGAGGATTTGGAGTCTACATGGTACAGGTGGGCGAATTAGTGTGACTAGACCGAATTACTTGCTAGTTTCCTTGCCCCTAAAGCCCTTGCAAATGCAGCACTTTGAATGGTAAGGCATTTACGGCTCAATCAGGCTTTTCTTAAACAACCCTCATAAAGCAATTATCCTTATTGATTCCCCGGAGGATTTTCGCCATACTGAGCCCGGTAATCCTCAATATATTGTGCTTCTTTTTCTTCTGCTGCTCTTCTACCTTTTATGCCAGTCAGTATGATTTGGCTAAAGAACCTGGCCCAACCCACTACGCGATTATATAGCCTGACTTGTTCATTAGCCCTGGGAGAAGATCCATCTTTATTAAGAGGTCTTCCACAAACACCATACTTGTATATCCCCTTTCGCTTTCGGTCCTGTATAGCATAAAGGTGGTGATCATTCTCGTTACTATAGCTGTTTCCGTGTTTAGACGACATCATTTCAAAGGTTATCCAGCCAACTTTTCCCACCCCATCCATCCCGATTAGAATAGGTTTCGTAGCTCATGGCAGGAAGATAGTCCCATTCAGCCCCGGTCTTTTTCTCGAAGGCCAGACCTGCCAGGTAAAGCAGCGGCTCGAAGGTATACTCCCGGGGCATTTTAGCTGGATCGCGAAGCACTGCCCGGTAAAACGCCTCTCCATTCGCAACAACACAGGCTCGGGCATATAAAAAGGTATCTACTGAGAAATTCCGGTCTCCTCCATAAGCGTAAGTACCAATTTGTTCAGCGTAAGCTTGCTTGTCCAAATGAAATAGCTTTTCGGCAAGTATATCCTGAAAGCGCTCTATATCTCTTACCGGGAACTTTGATAGCTTTTCCACTGCGGGTGCCAGTATAGCCTCATCGTTTTCCCCCTTTGACCAATCCAATGTTTCAATTATGCTCCAAAACTGTGATTCGCTCATTGCCTTTACTTCTCCATCCTCGTGCACGATAATTTCCAGCCGCGCATTATTATAGCGTTCCTTAAGCTTTCTGATCCACTCCGGATTTAAGTCTTCTATGCTTATTTGTAGTTTGGTCGGCATATTCAAAAATTAAATTTGCTCCATAAAATAGACTATTTCAACTGAATTATCAATTGACCATCCGAATTCTTTCCTTCCAGCCATTTAACGCGGTCTGTTTTCGAAAGTAATCTATGCTAAACAGGAGGAAGCTTTGTTACAGCTGAAAACGCCAGTACACCACGCCCAGCAGCAGGCCACTAATCACCACACTCCATAGCAGCAGGCCGGATCCCCCACCGGAAGCAGGCAGCTTCCCCGGTTTGCCCACCGCATGAAAAGCCGCCCAGTAAACCGGGTGCGCCCCTAATTTACCACCGGAAGCCACCTGCTCCAACTTTGCTGAGCGCAGTGCTGCCGAGCGGGCCTGACCGGCGCTTAGCCCGGCATAAAAGGTTTCCATCACATGGGAGCTTTCATCGTCATTGATGGACCACAGAGAAGAGATCACACTGTTGGCACCAGCCGCCAGGAAACTCCGCGCCAGGTTGATAACGCCTTCCCCATCGTACCATTGGCCCACAAAGGTCTCGCACCCATTCAGCACGACCATTTCAGCCTGAAGGGGCAGCAGGTAAATGTCTTTCACAAAAAGGGAATCATAGCCGCCCTTCCCATCTGCAAAAACGATGAAGGAAAAATTGCCCGTTTCCGTATTGGCTTGGGCGTGCGTGGAAAAGTGCAGCACGCCTGCCTCTGCTGCCACTGCATGCAATTGCGCCCGCGTCGCATCCGGCCCTAAGAATGCCCGCCCTCTGAACAAGCCGGCTACCGCTGCGGCCTGCGGCTGATTGTAGGCTAGTGCGCCGAACCCGCCCCGGCCGTCAAAATCCGGTGCGAAAGCCGCAAGCCCCTTTCCCTTCACCGCACGCTGCTGCACGGTACGCTGGAAAGTCGCAGCGTAAGCATAGCTGATTTCGTAACGGTTGATCAGGTATGGCATCGCAGAGAAATTGCAATGCCCGGCCGGCTCCGTCAAAAGCGCATCAAAGGGCAGAAGCCCCAGCACCCCGCCCGGCACAATAATCAACTGCTCCGGCAGCTCCAACTGCGCTTCAAGAGGCGACAGCAATACCTCATACAATTCGTGCCCCACCTGCCGGTATGTTTCGCAGAGCGCCTGCCGGTCAGCGCTGCTGAACTGAAACCCCTCGATTGCAGAACGCCAAGTGCTTACTTGCTCCGTCAGCGGATAAGAGGCATCCAGAGGAATGACTTCCAACTGATCTTGGGTAACCACAAAAGCACAGCTCAGGCTGCTGCCGGTAAAGTACTCCACCAGCGCCTGCCCCGGCCGTAGCAAATCCTGCTGTACCTCTGCCAGGGTAGCCACCTCCAGGTCGTACTTGCGCTGGTAATAATCCGGGTAATGCTGTTCCAGGCTATCGATCCAGGCGGCATAAGACTGCCGCTGCTCGAACAACGCTGCTTCAGCTTCCTCCAGTGAGCCTGCATTGCCTTCTTCCAATTGCAGGCGGAACCACTTTTCTTCAACATCAGCCAGGGCTTGCTGAAGCGCCCGCTCTCTTTGCAGGACCGCAGCCGGCAGGTCAGCCTGTCTTTCGGCATTGGCCTTTTGCATGGCTTCCCGCAACAACAAGCTTTTGCTCTGCTCCGCCAGCTCAAACGCTGCTTCCTTGTAGCCCGGCTGACGGGTCTGTGCCCAAAGTTCCAAAGCGGTACGGACACCAAGCTCGGTCCGCGCCCGGATACCCTGCACACTCGACAGCTTAGCCGATTCGCCCTGATAGCGGCGGCGCAGCATTTGCTCGACTTCAAAAATCAGCTTGCAGGCTTGCAGCACAGGCTCCAGTTTCTCCTGCCCGCCCTCCTGTTCGTACCATGCCCACAGGCTATTGGCCCAGCCGGTCAGGGCTTCTGAGAAGGTATTTTCGGCATAGAGCAGCTCCAGCGCGGGCAATTCCTGCCAGTGATGGAAACGGTAGCCGGGCAGCAGGGCTTCCATAGCCGATTGGTGGCACTTTGCGGCTGTCTGATAAGCCCCTTTTTGCCGCAGCATCTCGCCTTTGTCTACCAGCAGTTTCCCCAGGGAGCGCCGGTAGCTGACCTCGCCGGAGGTGCGCAGGATGGCTTCGCCTTCGGCAAAATCCTGCGCGGAGGCTGCCCACCGTTGGAGTGCTGCATTGATGCTGCCCCGGACATTCCAGAGGGAACCCTCCCACTCGCGAAGGTAAGCAGGTGGCACCTGTTCCACTTTCGGCAAATGGGAAAACGCAGCGTCAATAGCGTGCAGTGCCGCTTCGTGCCGGCCCAACACCCCAAGCACTCTTGCCCGTGCGCTATGCAGCAGCACCAGGTCTTTGGCCGAAAGGTTTTCCAGATTCAGGGCTGCTTCAATATGCCCCAAGGCAGCATCCGGCTCCCCGGCCAGTTCCTCCGCGATAGCCAGGTCATTCAGGACTTTGGCCTGAGCAGCAGTACGGCCGGTATCTTTAAAGAAACGGTAAGCCGTACGAAGCAGCCCGATGGCGGTCTGAAAATCACCGAAGCGGCTGTACAGGTTGGCTAAGGGCCGATAGATGTAGTTGACCGTGTAGTAGTCTTCTTCTTCAAAATGACGCTGGAAGAGCCGGCTGGCCGTTTCGTATTGCACGAGGGCGTTTTGATAATCGTCCTGATAGTGCAAATGTATATACCCCAGATTGACATGCAGCCAGATTAAGGCATCCCACTCCTCCGGGGTATCCGGTGAGCGGCCGAAATTCTTTTTTAGCCCTTGCTGCATCACCAGTACCGACTGTTGCACAGCATCTGCCCAGTCACTTTGCCGCAGGGCCTTGCCCGCTTCCTTGTACAATTTCAGCCAGCCTTCCAGGTCGTCAGTACTTTGGAAAGCCGCTCCGGCATTCTCCAGCATTGCGAAAAAACAATCCCGGTCTTGCTCATCGATAGCGGCGATAGCCTGTGCCTGGTAAACTTGTCCAAGGGAATCCAGGCCAACGGATGCATGGGCCGATAGAAAAGGAAGTAGGGCGAAACAAAGCAGCAGCCCCTGAATCGTAGTTTTCATAAGGAGGAGGGTTGTGCGAAAAACTTAAGAAAATGGGTTACCCCAGCCAGTCATCGCTGTAGAACGCCAGTAAAATGGCGCCAATGACGACTACCAGAAGCAGCAAAAACAGCCACAGTGGCATACCCAGCACCGTGATACCTTCTGCCATTTTCACCTCACAAACAGTACAGCTAAGCGCCAGGTCATTGGCAGCGATACCTGCCTCGTCAATCAGGGTAACGGTGCCCCGCGGAGTGCACACTTCACTATTGTAGGTGTCGGGGGGCGCATTTTCATCCCTGAAAGCTATGCAAGCCTGTGTAGGAGGCAGCGTGATAATATCGGTGCCCGAACGGGTATAGGCCAGAAAGGAAAAGTAGCCGGAACGTGCAGCCAGGCTTTTGTGCTCACTCGTGCCTGCAAGCCTTAGCTTGGGAAAAGTGACTGTCAGCGTATTGGCAGCAGTGTCTTTCTCAATATCAAAAGTTTCAATACCCGGCGCTACAGAAAACAGCTCCTGATCGGAAATGCTGGCCACATCCACAGCAGCAGGCAGTGGTATGCGCACTTTTACCGCACCGGTTGCCCCGGCTCCTTCATTCTCAAAGGCGACCTTGATCAGCAGTTTTTGCCCGGTAAGGCTCGTATCCGGGCAGGCGCACGCCCAAAGCTCAATGAGGTTCGGATCATAGGACCTGCGGACGCTCTGCATGGCGCTCGTGTAAGCTGCCGGCTGCAACGCTCCAAGTGTCAACGTATCCGATGGGTCTCCTAAAGTGGCAAGTGGTATGCCTTGCTCCAACAGGGCAGACAGGTTGAGTTTGCTTACCCCTTCCGCTTCTTCAGCACTCAGCTGAGGAAAGCTGAAGTTGCCGGGTTCCAGCAACAGCACTGCAGCGTAGCTGGCCGCACCGGAGCCACCTTCCGGAATAGAGTCATAATGTACATTCCGGTTGAAGACAGGCAGGAAGAAGTGTTGCTCCTGACCGGGCTGAAGACCTGATACCCGGAAGACCTGAAGGGACTGATAGCCATTTCCGGAACTGCTGCCTGACAGGCCTACGACATCATAAGTATCTAATCTGAGTGCATTGGGCAAACCAAGAATTTCAGAACTTTGCTCAATGAAGGAATCAGTTTCGGATATGGAGAACTCCAGCTTCTCAATGACACCTACTCCTTTCTTTTTCAGGCGCCGGGCGGTTTCAACGGTGAGTTTGCTTTCGTGGAAAAGCAATAGATATCCATTGTATGGCGCTGCTGCAGACACAACGCCGTTGCTGTCGTTTTTCACAGAGACGGTCAGCACGGTTCGGCCATTGGGTATCAGCGCCGGATGATCAGGGGTGATCGCGATAAGCGCCGTATCGGGAACAGCTTTGGTTTTGTCCGGAGTGGCCGCTGCAACCGTTGGCCCGGTCCCAGACACAATTTTGGGGGGCGGGTCACCATCTTCATCACTGTAAATAGCTTTGGAGAAGACCACCGCTTCCGCCGTAGCGCCGCCAAGGATGGCGCCATCAAAGCCATGAGACTGCTGGAATACCGCATTAGGTACATCAGCAGTGTAAAACTGGCCATCGTTAAAAATCAGGAAAAGCTGCCGGTATGGCTGAGGCACATCGGTCCCTTCAAGTGGGGACAGAGGGGCAAGGTTGAGGGTAAGAACAGCCGGATCATCGGCATCCTTAAGATTACCGGTAATTTGGGCATTCGCCGTTCCCTCAAATAAGCACAGGAAGGCACCTACCCAGCCCAGGGTAAGGAGGAAAGATTTCAGGTTCATAGTTGCTCGTGGTTTTTAGGTGCCGGCAATTGCCGGAGTCTACATGTTCTGCAAGGAGTATTTTTGGTAAAGCTTTTGGGCTTACACCAAAGCCTCCTGCCTCTAAAATACAACTTTTTCAGGACCATCGGGCAGGCACACCGTTTGTCCCTCCGATATAACGACGGCCTTTGTCCCGATGGTTTTTCATTTGGTTTTTTAGTTGCTGTCAAAAAAAAGAACTGGGCAGTGGTTTAACCCCTACCCAGCCCGGAATAATAGCAACTATCTACTTATCTCCAATTAGGTTGTGCCCACCGTTGTGGACGCGCCCTTCTGAAAATAAAACACCCTAAATTCTTCAGCTGCCTGATTCGGCAGTTATATCTTGTTCATAGCTTTTTTCAGGTTCTCACCCGAACTCCGGAGAGCGGAGCCGACTGCCCCGGAGGACAATACGGCTGCACATTTGCTCTACGAAAATTTTCTCATAGTAAGTTTCTAACCTTAGTAGTGCCCGGTGTTTCAAATAACGTTGTTGACTAATTACAGTTACAAATGTAGGGGGATTGATCCCGCCGCTCAAACCACCAACCCCACCCACTTTAAACTTCTAATCACTCAAAAAACGTTTATATTTGTACTCAAAGAGGTTTTATTCCTCTTCAAGATACTGTTTTTCAATTTCTTACATCTCAACAACACCCTAAATCAGATTAAATTCCTAAGCTCCTCAAAAAAACTTGAATTATTTTAAAAAAATACACAAAAAGCCGCTAAACGGTAGTTTAAACCCAATAAACGGTATAAAATAACTATTAACCGGCACCATGAAGCATCAAAATGACCTGTTCGACCTCATACAATCCATGTCGAAATCCGAAAAGCGCTATTTTTCACTGGACGCAAAGAAAAGCGGGCGCAGCAGTAGCCGCTACCTGGACCTTTTTAAGGCCATCAACCGGATGGAAGCCTATGAAGAAGAAAAGCTACAGCAAAAGTTTGGCAGCAGCCTGCCCACCGATAAGCACTACCTGTATAACGCGATCCTGAAAAGCATGCGGGACTACAACAGCTCTAAATCCAAAGCCGCCCGGATCAAGGAAATGCTGCTTGATGCCAAATACCTTTACCAAAGAGGGCTGTACCACCAAAGCGAGGAGCGGCTGGGGCAAGCCAAAGCTTTGGCCAGGGACCTGGACGATCAGCTGGCGCTTCTGGAGATCAGCCGGGAGCAGCTGAATTATGTCTGGACAATGAAGCAGGGCGACTACGGTTCGCAAATTGAAGACCTGCTGGCAGATAAGGATGAGTACATACGCCATATTAATGAGGAGCTGCGCTACCTATCGCTGGCCTACAAAATACAGGTGGCTAAAGAGCAGCGTCAGGCGACCGACCGTAAGGCCAGCAGCGCTGCTTATGCGGAACAGCTGAAGGCACAATCTGCGCCCCTGCCTTCTACAGCGCATGCGCAACGCCGGTTTTTGCAAAGCCATGCTCTGCTTAATGACCTGATTGGCGATGTGGAACAAGCCAATACCTACTACGCTAAGATGGTGGAATGGTGGGATGAGTACCCACATATCAAAGACGAGGAATACAACCGCTATCTGGCCGATGCCTTCAACCTGCTGCATGCCTCCTACAGCCAGAAAAAGTATGATCAGTTTGAACAGTTGCTGACCAAAATACAGCAGGAGGAAGCGGGCAGCTACCACGATCAGGTGCTGGTTTTCAAACAACTGACCAACTACCAGCTGCTTTACCACATCAACCTGGGCATTGAGGAAGGATACGAGCGCTTACTGCAACGGGTAGAAGAAGGCATCACCACTTACAAATTGAATCCGGTAAGCCAGCTGATTATCGCCTTCAACGTTACGGTACTTTTGCTCATCCTGGAGCAGCATCAGGAATGCCGGACATGGGCGGACAAAGTATTGCAACACTACAACCGGAAGGTGGAAAGCGAGCAGTTTCGCCTGGCCACCCTGCTCATCCGCCTCATGGCCACTTATGCTCTGGATGAAATTGACGAGTTTGATTCCGGACTGCGAGCCCTTCAGCGCAGCATACGGCAGCAGAAGACTGAAACGCCTACCCGCTTTTTCAGAGCCTGCGCTAAGTACTTAAGGAAACTGTACGATCAGCCTTTCGGTAGCCGGAGGAGCACTTTGGAGGAATTTTCCAGCCTGCTCGGGCAGTACAAAATCGACCCGCCGGAGCGGATCCCCCTTGGACTCGATGACCTGATGCTGAACTGGCTCGAAAGCAGAATGCAAAATCGCCCCCTAAAAATGGTACTTAGAGCAAAAACAAAGCCTGAAAACTAACGGTCCGGAGCATCCGTCTCCGCCAGAACCATACTTTTGACCACGATCGAATTGCCTTTGCGCTGAATGTTAAGCACCCGGCCGTCCAATTCAAAAAACACCAGTTCCGGCTTATAGTCATACTCCGCATTATTGCTGCGCACCTCGACCTCCGTGGCCCCAATAAAAGACAGCACCCGCCGCTGCCGGTGGTAAGCCGCCGACCATACTGTTTTTTCCGTTGAAAGCTTCACCTCTGTTCTGGAACGGCTGAAGCCAACCTGCCGGCCATCTTCCAGTTCGATGCGCTCCGGGGAGGACGGGGTCTCAAAATCGGTAGCTACCATGAGCTGCCCCTTAAGCACGCCAATGAGGATGCCCTTTTTATTGTCTAGAGAGAAAGGAATAGCCCGGTCATTATCGATCAGATAAAGGGTGTCCATCTCGGTAGAGAAGGTAATGTTGTTGATCATGGTGTAGACGTTTTGCTTGATGATCTTTAAGGTTCCCGGCCCGTTAGATGGTCCAAAAAGCAGCTGAAACAGCCAGTTGAAAAGACGACGGAGGGGTTCCATAGTATATAAAGTAAGTCTTTGCCAAAATTAACAAAAAAAGCCCTTCGCGGGAAGGCAAAGGGCTATAGAGTTCTATTTGTATTTTCCGTGCTACGACGTTTTCTTCCGCTTGCGGCGGGTCTTAAACATCTCCACGACTTCTTTTTCCTTTAGGAAGCCAAGATCCTGGAAGGTCGTTGTAACAAACTTCTTGATATCCTGATAGTCCTTTCCGCGCTTGTCGGTATACTTTTTCAGCAGCTTGCCCACGTATTCCAGGCTCAGCTCCTTGAGCTGTTGATTGAACTGCTGATTGGCGAAAATATTCATGTAGACCGGGTAGAGCTTGGAAATCTCAAACAGTTCCGGGTAGTCGGTTTCCTCGAGGTTACTGATCAGGCGGTGGAAATAACCGTAAATAGTCTGCCGAAGGCACTCATTGATATTGCTAAGCCCCTGATATTGGGTATAGAACGCCTTTACGGCCTCCTGGGCTTCGTCTGTGGTATAGCCTTTGCTATGCACCTCGTCCAGCAAATCGTAATATTTAGACAAATCGTCTTTCACCTTGTGGTCTATCACTGAGGAAATACGCTTATCCGCATCTGGGTCAATAACCACCTCCTCTTTCAGGTGCAGCTCCAGCAGGTATTCGAGGTATTGTTCCTGAAAGTCGTCCATGCTTTTACGTACCTCGTTGAAATGCTTCCGCAGATGGTCAAGATCATCTCCTTCCAGCTCAAAGAAAGAAGCATAAAGCACCAGGACCTCCAGATGTTCGCGGTGACCCTTAAAGTCTTTATGCTCCACAAAACTGCGCAGGTGGGGTATGATGCTGCTGTTATCGTAATTGCCATCCACGCGGTAAAGCAGGAATCGCTTGAGCGGAGAGTAAAGCGTTTTCAGATCGGACAACGCCTGCGGGAATTCTGCAGACATGAAGTTCTCACTTCGGAACTGTCGCTGATAGCGCTGATACCCCCTGACGCGCTCTTCCAGTACCCGGTAACGGTCGAGCTTTTGTCCCTGCAGGAAATAACGGACCCGCTTATTGTCCACTTCGTTAATCAGATTCGTTACCCAAATATCGCTGCTCAGCGCGAAGCCCATTTGGATAGACTGCCCGATCCGCTTACGCAGCAGGTCAAAATTAGCGGAATTACAGATCGCCATCAGCACCTCCTTGAAGTGCTCCTGTGTGCGGGTGTACTTCATACGGGCAAGGTCCACTTCTCCGCGCAGAACGGTAAAGCCAAGAATCTTAGGCAGGTAAAGCCCCTCAAATTCGGGTTGCAAAAGGTGGGTTTCGAGAGCGATCAGCTGCAGTGGATGCGCTCCCGCCACTTCATCATAGACTATTCCGATGCGAGGCTCGAACATTTCCTTGAGCTGCATATACTGCTCTTCTTCTTCCTCTTCAAGGTAGGCTTGCAGTTCTTCAGACTCCTGAATCTCAGTGCCCAGTGCTTCCAGTTTGGTTTTATACGCTTCGGCTAACGCTTGCATGAATGTATATTTTAAAAACAAACCTGATAGTGCAAATTAATGCACTACCAGGTCAGATATTATAGAATTAAAGTATTGCCTTGGTTTTGAATTGCAAATATAGCCTAATGTACGATAAAGCGCAAAGCTTTCCTGGGAATATTATCCACATCAGTCTTAAAATGGCAAGAGGGTTTACCGGTATCCGGCAAACCCTCTTGTTTTATCCTTGAGGAAAAATCAAGATTAATCTTCTTTTTTCTCTTCTTCAGCAGGCTGCTCTTCAGCGGCTGCTTCTTCAGCAGCAGGCTCCTCAGCAGGTGTCTCCTCAGCAGCAGCTTCGGTTTCCCCTTCAGCAGCTCCTGCTTCCTCAGCCGGCGCTTCCTCTTCTTCTGGTTCCGGAGCGGGAGGAGGTGGAGGCGTACCAGAAAGCTTAGCCAGCAAATCTGCTCGCTCAGCAGCGGTTTGCTCAAAGCGGGCCGCAATTTTGGACTCCTTCGCATCAATCCACTCCTGATACTTCGCTTCAGCTTGCTCCTCTGTGAGGGCACCTTTAGCAACTCCGCGCATCAGGTGGCGCTTGTAATACACGCCTTTGAAGCGCAGGATGGCACGTACGGTGTCCGTAGGCTGTGCACCCTTTTGCAACCAATCAAAAGCTTTGTCCCGGTCGATCTCAATCGTCGCAGGCTTAGTCATCGGGTTGTAAGAACCCAGTCGTTCGATGAAGCGACCATCGCGCGGTGCGCGTCCGTCTGCGACAACGATGTGGTAGAAAGGACGCTTGCGGCGGCCCTTCCTTTGTAAACGCATCTTAACTGCCATTGGCTTGTTAAAATTATTGTGGTGAAAACATACCCGCGTAACTTGAAAATCAAGCAACGGGTTTTTAACGGGTGCAAAGGTAAGGCATTTAGTTGGATTGTTCAAGCTTATACCGGCATCAAAACCATTATGAAGTTTATCGCGTCACAAATTAACCAGGAATTACATATCAATATCCCTAAATTAAGCCTACCTTTAGGATCTGCTTATCCCTGAAACCCACCCCCTTTCTACCTGTCGAAATTGATCCGTTTATTTTATGTATTTTTCCGTTATTAAATTTGCAGCAGGCTTCATATCGGAGACCGATCATGCAAATAAATATATCCAAGACCTACAATAACATGTGCAGGTTGGCGAACATTAGCCTTTGGACGATTTTGGTACTGCTTACACTCGCTGGAAGCCCCCGGTCTGAGCGCTACCGCTATGCCCTGCCTACCGGTAGTATTGTCACCGACAACACTTACACCGTTGAAGCATTGGTGCAGGACATCTTCGTGGATGGCGCCTGCAATACCATTACCAACATACAGGCGATAGGCCACGCAGAAGGTATTGGGTACTTTGAACAAGGCAGCAGCAGTATAGGCATGGAACGGGGCGTCATCCTCTCCACCGGCCCCATTGAAAATGCACATGGCCCCAACGACTATACTGATTTATCCGGCACCTTTGAAGATGCTTCCGGTGACCCGGACCTTAATATCATGGCGACCGGGCAGGTTAAGGACGCGGTGGGCATCGAGTTTGATTTTATGCCGCTCGACTCTGTTGTAGCCTTTCGCTATGTTTTCGCTTCTGAAGAATACTGTGAATTTGTGGGGAGTATCTATAATGACGTTTTTGGTTTTTTTATTTCCGGCCCGGGCATAAACGGCAGCTTCACGAATGGCGCCGAGAATGTCGCAATTCTGCCCGGCACATCAGACTACGTAACCATTAACTCAGTTAACTACCAGGATAATGCCCACCTTTACGTGCATAATGAGATTTCCACAGATGCTATCATCTGCGACCTTCCGCCTCCATCAGGCACTTACCATCCGTTTATTGAGTACGATGGATTTACCACAAAACTCACCGCCATTCTGAACCTGATCCCCTGCGAGACCTACCATATCCGGCTGGTCGTTTCGGATGTAGGGGATTATTATTTTGATTCGGCAGTTTTTCTGGAGGCAGAAAGCTTTAACCTGGGGGGCGAAGTGCAGGTGAGCGCAGGCACAGGGATTACTGCACAGGCCCCGGCTCTGGAAGGGTGCCCCGGCAATTACTTTATTTTTGAAAGAGCCCCGGGTTCGGACAATACAGCTCCGCTTTCTGTCAATTACCTGATTAGCAGCAGCAGCACGGCCGAGGAAGGCATCGACTTCCCTGTTTTGCCGGGCAACATCACCATTCCGGCTTTTCAAAATTATGCCACCCTGCCCGTTGACCTGATCAATGACGGACTGGAAGAACCCCTTGAGCAGATTGACCTCAAGCTCGATATTCCCTGCGCCTGCTATGCGGACTCCACCACGATGTACATCACAGACAGCCCTGCCTTTGAGCTGTCTGTTGCGGATGTTACTGTATGCGAGGGGGGCACCAATACAATGTCGGCAGAAATAAGCGGCGGCACAGACGCCTTCACCTATGCCTGGAGCACCGGTGAAAACAGTAGCACGATCACGGTATCAGGAGATGGCCCCTCTCTTTATTATCTGACCGTAACCGATGCCTGTGGCAATATGGCAACAGACTCTGCCAGTACTTACCCCACACTCCCCCCTACCGCTTTTATCAGTGGGGAGGAGCGCATTTGTGCTGGTGATACCGCATGGCTGACCGTTAGCCTTGAGGGCAGCCCGCCCTGGTCCATAACGTATGAAGTGGCAGGTGAACCTTTTCAGGTGAATAACATCCAACAGTCTCCCTACCTGCTGCCCACTACTTTGCAGGGCGCTCATCAATTGATCCGGGTGGCAGATTCAAGCTGCGATGGCGAAGTCAGCGGCAGTGCGTGGGTGGAAGTAGGTGCCATTACGATCACTGCCGAGGCCACCAACGCTTCCTGCTCTGCTGAAACCGATGGCCGGCTCGAAGTAAGCCTTGGTGGAGGTACGCCCCCCTATGACTGGTTCTGGCTGGATACGCCCGAGCCTGATTTGGAAAGAGAACAGCTAAGCCCGGGCGCTTACACCATTATCGTTACAGATGGTAGTGGTTGTGAAAAGGAAGCAACCTTCGAAATCAGCGCCCCGCCGCCCCTTGAGCCCTTGCAATTCGATTGTGCATCCATTAGCTCCGGTTCGATCCGAGCCACTGCGACCGGTGGCACACCGCCCTATCAGTATGCCATTAATGGCGGCACGTTTGGCGGCGCTGAGCTTCTGGACCAACTTTCGCCGGGCGAGCAATATCTAATCACGATTCAGGACGTCATGGGCTGTGAAGTGGAACAGACCATCCTTTGGCCGGCCGTTTATGAACGCATTGCAGACCTTCCGGCGATGATGGAATTAAAATTAGGCCTGGCAGATACGCTACAGCCTCAATACAATATACCTTTCAATCTGATTTCAAGTATTCGTTGGTCGCCGGCTAACGGTTTGAGCTGTACAGACTGCCCCTTCCCTGCCGTCCAAATTACTCAACCCGCAACTTATACGTTACGTGTGGTTGACCTCTATGGCTGTTCCACAGAGCTGACGATTGCACTCACGATTGATGAGTCGGTGGATATCTATGTCCCCACCGCTTTCTCCCCCAACGGTGATCAGGTCAACGACCGGCTAAATATCTACGCTAACACTTCCCAGGTAGAAAAAGTACTAGTCTTCCGGGTTTTCGACCGCTGGGGAGGCCTGATGTTCGAAAATGAAAATTTCCCGCCTAACCGGGAACAGCTGGGATGGGACGGTACCTTCCGCGGACAATTGATGGGCACCGGAGTATACACTTACATGGCTATTTTGGAGCTTACCTCCGGAGCGCGGCAAAAGATTGGCGGGCACGTCCTGCTAATGCAGTAAGCGGCACCCTACAGCTCCTCCTCTTCATCAAGGAATGGCTCATCCGTAATGTGGATGGGCCGGTTGATGCTTTCCTGAAGAGAGATAAACGTTTCGGTCCGCTGTATGCCGTTGATCTTTTGCACCTTATCATGCAGCACATCCCGCAGGTGTTTGGTATCCCGGCAAACGATGGTCGCAAAAATGGAATACAACCCGGTAGTATAGTGAGCCGCTACCACTTCCGGAATTTTGGCAAGTTCTCGGGCCACATCCTCGTAGAGCGAGCTTTTATCAAGATAAATTCCGAGAAATGCAGAAATATCGTACCCAAGCTTGCTGGGGTCGACTGCCAGATGATACCCTTTCACGATGCCGGCATCTTCCAGTTTTTTCATGCGCACATGAATGGTACCACCGGATACAAAGAGTTGCTTGGCGATGTCGGTATAGGGCTTCTTTGCGTTCCGCATCAGGATAGACAAGATCTTTCTGTCCAGGTCGTCAATTTCAGTTCCTTTAGCCATGTATTATCATTTCTTCAGCGACGGGTTGAATTATTTGTACGGTGCTCAAAATAAACGAATATTCCTGAATTAAATTAACATTCTCCAAATAACTGTTCGTTCACGAACTAATTCGTCAGCCACAAAACATCTGCCCGTTTTTTAGCGTCTAACCATTGTGTGCCGGGCATTAAGATGGCGGGCACTGATTTTGCCTCATGATTCTCAAGATCAGCTCAAAATAATTGGTACTTTTGCGAATAAACCATTGGATGACTATGAACTCTATGCGAATGTCCAACTCCTTTATGCTCTGTATCGGCCTGATGCTGTTGCTAGCCTCCTGTGCCGAGGAGCCGCAGAACATTCAGGAACTTTTACCTGGCAGGTGGGAATTACAGCAGGCGAGCCGCAATGGCGAGCCTACCCGGTCTCTGGCAGATCTTTACTACGAATTTGACGCCGATGGTACTATGCGGACCAATCTGCCGGTTGCTAAGGGCGAAAGCGCTTATCAGATCTCCGGACAAAGCATTGAGCAAAACCAGGATGGCAATATTATCGCATATACCGTTGCTTCCATCACCGACAGCACACTCGTCCTGCAAACTGAACTTCGAAACACGCCCTTCCAATTCAACCTGCTGCGGGCTATCCCTAATCAAGAATAGAAGACCATTATGGCCTCATTAAAGGTGATTGTTGCCTCGCTCAATCCGGTAAAGCAGGCAGCAGCCCGGCAAGCCTTTGAGCAAGCCTTCCCGGATTGGGCCATTTCCATCACCGGAGTGGATGTCCCCTCGGGTGTACGGGATCAGCCTATGACAGACGCGGAGACCCTCCTCGGTGCCCGGCAAAGGGCGCAGCGGGCACAGCAGGAAAAACCACATGCCGACTTTTGGGTAGGGCTGGAAGGTGGTGTGGCTGATGCACAGGGGTTAGGGCTTCAAGCCTTTGGCTGGATGTGTGTACGCACGGATAGCCGGGAATACAGTACCCGAAGCGCCAGCTTTCCACTTCCACGTGCAGCAGTGGCAGCTATTGAAGGCGGTGAAGAGCTGGGTCCGGTCATGGATGCCCTTTTTGAGGAGCACAATACCAAACACAAAGGCGGTGCCGTAGGTCTGCTCACTAACGAACTGGTCAGCCGGGAAGCACTGTATATCCAACCGCTGATTTTTGCCCTTATCCCCTTCATGCACGAGCCCTTGTTCTGATAGCGGCTATCCGCTGCAGCCGCATCCGGTGGTGCCGCTGTAGCAAAACCGGATAGAAATTGCCCAAAATATTGATGAACAGGCACAGCCCGCCTAACACAGGCTGAACAAAAAAAACAATATAGATACCAATCACCGTCAGGATCAGAAAAGGGAGAAGATGCCCGAATTCTGACTTTTGGGACTGCTCAGCCAAGTGGTCGAGCCCATCGGGCCGGCCATTAAAATACTTTTGTTGCTGCGCCTTACTTCGCCAAAGCGTAGCCAAAAGTAACTTTCTAAACCGCTCCACCCCGAAGACCCGATAAAACCATTTCAGCTGAGCAGGATTGGCAATCTCATAGTAACGAGCGGGAAGCAGCCGGTGCGTAGGCAGCGCAAAACCGGCAAATGCAAATATGCCGGTTACAAACATATTGATCACCCACGCCAGAAAAACCGCCGGCCAAAAGCTGATTTCTGCGTAATAGTCCATCCCGGACAACAGCCCGAAAGACTGAAAGACTAAAAATACAGAGGCCAAAACGAACAAGACCTGCTCTAATCCCCGATTTCTGGTGGACCTGAATGGCATGAAGGGCTATTTTTTGAAGCAACGTAATTGATGATTACCAAAATACAACTTTTCCTGTTTTACTGCTTTTTATTCAGGGGCAATCCTTCATTCGGGAGTTTAAGAGCCGCAATTACGAACGCCGGGCTGACATTCACCCGTTTTTCCCGCCCGTAGGCTGGCGGAACTGCTATCTTTATTGTAAGTTGTAAGACTCAAATGCGATACCATGAAAAAGTTTGTCCTAACTATGATCACCAGCCTGTGCTTCGCGCTCGGGCTCTTTGCAATAGACGCAAGTGTCTCTTTTGCGACTTTCAAGACGCCGGATAACCCTTACATCGAAGTTTACCTGCACATCGCAGGGCAAACGGTCGCCTTCAAAGAAATGCCCGATAGCTTGTACCAGGCCAACGTGGAAGTGGTGATCCTCTTTAAGCAGGGGGAGGAAATCGTCAAGTTTGACAAATACGCCCTCAACAGCCCGCTGACTAAAAACCGTATTGACTTTATAGACCTCAAGCGTTTTGCCCTTGAGCCGGGCGATTATAACCTCGTGGTCGCCGTTTCTGACCTCAATGAGGAAGGCAATGCCAAAGAATACAATACCGACTTCAGCATTGGCTTTCCTGAAACTGAAATTTGCCAGTCGGGGCTGACCCTGCTTTCCAGCTACACAAAAGCCGAGCCCGGACAAAATAACATGTTTGTCAAGAACGGTATCAAAATGGAGCCCCTGCCTTTTAACTTCTATAGCCGGCATGCTTCCCGCCTGATTTTTTACAATGAAGTTTACAATTCTGAGCAAGCCCTGGGTGAGGACTACCTCGTCAGCTACTCCGTGGAGCCTGCCAACAAAGAAAACGCCAAACCCATCATGATCGGACATAAACGGCAGAAACCCGCCCCCATTGTCCCTGTACTTATTGGCATGGACATCACAGAGCTACCCTCCGGCAATTACAACCTGATTGTGGAAGTCCGTGACCGCACCAAAGGGCTCCTGAGCAGTAAGACCGTCTTTTTCCAGCGCAGCAACCCATTCCTGGAGGAGGCCCCCATCGAAATGGTGGACTTCGATGTCCAAGAGGAATTCGTTCAGATGCTGGATGCCGAGGAACTCGAGTACAGCCTGCGCGCCCTGACCCCCAAAATGCCACAAAACGATGTGGAAACGGTCAATACTATGATCAAAAAAGAAGACCTGGAAAGACAGCGCCTTTACCTGTTCAGTTACTGGGCGGGGCAATCTCCCAACAATCCCAAAGCGGCTTATGATAAGTATATGGAAGTCGCCCGTGCCGTCGACCAATTGTACGACTCCGGCTTCCGCCACGGCTTTGAGACCGACCGAGGCTATTACTACCTCAAATACGGCCAGCCTGATGATATGGAGATGCGCGATCAGGAGCCCTCTGCCCCACCCTACGAGATTTGGACCTATTACGAATTCCCGTACACCAATCAGAATAACGTGAAGTTCGTTTTCTACAACCCGTCCCTTTCTCCGGGCGACTACGTCTTGCTCCACTCCACTGCCATTGGCGAGCGCAATAATCCGGGCTGGCTCAGAGAGCTTTACCGCGATGCGCCCGCCAACGAGCTCAACGGCAATGACCCCTTCGGCGGCACCGATGTGATGGACAACTTCAACCGTAATGCCAGCCGGGTATTCCGGGATTACTGATTTACGGCAGGTTAGATGCCCTCTGGAAACCTGTGCTGAACCTGGACGGCACAGGTTTTCTTTTTTACTCCCGGGAAAAGGTAACAATCATGGGCGTTGAGCCTCCGAAGCCATCCGCTACGTAGAAGGTGAGCTGCATCTCAGAGGACCGGATGTAATTGATCACCCCCGGGCTTCCGCCCCATACACTGGAATACAGGTAAATATTTTGACCTTCAATAGAATACGTTTGCTGCTCTGTACCAGCCGGGCTGTAGACAGAGACCTGTCCATTACTGTAGAAGGAATACACATACTCCGAGAGGTCGGTCCCATACTGCCCGGCCAAATCCGACAGAGACTGCCCGTTCATCACAATATCCTCCACCGCCCAGTCACCGGGGATGAGCTCCTGAAAAGTGGGGGCAGGCTTAGTCGTTGCAGGCTGGCCCTGACCGGAAGATGCTGTTTCCGCAGGGGGCATCTGCTGCCCGCTCTGCGGTGGCGTATAAGCCGGTTCGTCGGAGTAGACTTCGTCTTCCGGCAGCAGGTTGCCAATGACGCCCAAAAGGATAAAAAACAAGGCAAAACCACCGATCCATTTCAACAGGGTTCCGCCCCAGTTGCGTTTTTGTTTTTTGGGTGGTACTGCTGTTGTGGCACCCCGGGTGGCGGTTTTGGCGGAAGCTGTCTCTCGTGAAGCAGCCGGAGCCGGGCTTTTGAGCCGTTGCCGGCAAACCCGAATCAGGTCTTCCAGCTTGGGGTCATCGCCATGTTGGGCCGCTTCATTGAAATACTGCAGGGCCAGGCGGTAGTTCTCACGCCCCATAGCAGCTTTGCCGTTGTTGAGGCTCCGTACAAAGGCAATCCCGTTAGTACAAAGGTTGATTTGTTCCTCCACGTAGGTATAATCTGGCGCAAAGCCCGCCATGAAGTATTGCAGGCTTTCCCGGTATTTTTCCCGGGCGCCTTCCATTTCTTCCTTTTGGAAAAGGCTTTCCGCTTCATCAACGAGGGCCTGATATTGTTCCTGAATACCTTCGCGCTCTGCATCTTTTTGCGCAAGCTGCTCCAGCACCTTACGGCGGTCTTCCTGCTGCGCCTCCAGGGCATCCAGGCGTTTTTGGGCAGCTTCCAGGTATTTGCCCTTGCCGGCATACTGCTTGAGGTAGTTGCGGTAAGCCAGCTCATTGTCTTTTTGCCGGGCATTTCCCCAGATGGCGTCCTCCCTTAAAATCAAGAGTTGCTGACTGGCACGCCGGGCAAACTTCCCGCCCGGATAATCATTGAGATAGGCCTCGTAAGCGGAAACGGTCCCTTCCTGCTCCACTTTGCCCCACAGCTCATCCTCACTCACTTTGAGGTGGAAGATAAACTCTCCGCCCCGGTCGCTGGAATTCTGCAACCGCCCGTCAATTGGTGCTTGTTGGGATAACTTTGGAATATGTTCCTTGACGTACTGCACCAAAGCGGTCGTATTCAGAGCAGGGGTTGTATTATCACGTAGCCGGCTAATCAGCAGGTCGGCAAACGGGCTATGCTGCCCCGGCGCGCCATCCGACACCACCTCCAAACGGCCGGAGCAAATGACCCGGCGCGATGGGAAGTGCTCATCCACAGAGGCGTTGCGTGTACTGGTTAGCAGCGAACCTGAAAAGCAGGAGTCCACAATCAGCAGAATGTGCTGCCCCTCCAGTGCATTGACCCGCTTCAGGATGTTGGCATTGGAAATATAGGTTTCTTCAGCACCCTTGCGGGCATCTTGAGGCACCCAGTAACCTTCATCGAAATCCTGATCGAAGTAGCCGTGCCCGGAGTAGTAAATAATCAGACTGTCGTGAGGGCCCATCACGCGCTTCAGCTCCCGGAGCACGTTGTAGATACCGCCTTCAGAGGCATCCTCATTGAAGAGCTTGCGGACATCGCCCTCCTCAAACTGATACTGCTGGCAGAGGACGTTGGCGAAGGTTCGGGCATCACGCACGGCATTATGCAGCGCCGGCCAGTGCGCGTAGTTATCGATGCCAACTACTAAAAGGTGGTTTTTCCCTTTGGCGGGATCAAATGCAGGTATGGCGGATTCCAGGTCTAGCCCTCGGTTGCCCATGGTTTTTGGGTTTTAGCGTTGTACCCTGAAAGATAAGGATTTCCGGAGAAAAATGTGCTACAGGGGTTTGGGTGGGCGCAAAGGTTTTCGCAAAGTACGCAAAGCCAGAGCAGACACCCTCGCTTACCGAACGTTGCGCTCTCGTTGCGTGAAACCTGCTTACTTCCCCAGAGCCGACTCCCGCAACCGCTGCAGGAAAGGAGAGGCAAAAATAAAGTCTTGCAGGATTTCATTATCACTTTCCAGGACCTCACCCCGGTGCCCGCGCCAGGCAATTTCACCCTGATAGAGCAAAATGATATTCTCGCCGATCTCCATCACCGAGTTCATGTCGTGGGTGTTAATCACTGTGGTGATGTTCTTCTCTTTGGTGATGTCCAGGATCAGTTCGTCAATCACGATAGAGGTCTTGGGGTCAAGCCCCGAGTTGGGCTCATCGCAAAAGAGGTAGCGCGGATTGAGTACGATGGCACGGGCAATGCCCACCCGCTTTTGCATACCACCGCTGATTTCGGACGGGAAGCTATCATTGACACCGGAGAGGCTGACCCGCTCCAGGCAGGAGTCCACCTGCTTGCGTTTCTCCTTGTAGGTCATATTGGTGAACATGTCGAGCGGAAAACGGATGTTCTCCTCCACCGTCATAGAGTCAAAGAGCGCTGACGCCTGAAAAAGCATGCCTACCTGCATACGAATGGCACGCACCTCCTTTTTATTGAGGCTGAAGAAGTTGGTATCGTCGTACCAGACCTCGCCGGAGGTCGGCTGCAGCAGACCAACCAGCAATTTGAGCAGTACAGTCTTACCCGCACCACTGCGCCCGATAATCAGATTGGTCTTACCCTTGTAGAACTCCGTGGTAATCCCTTTCAGTACTTCCTTTTCGTCAAAGGACTTGAAAATATCTTTCGTCCGGATCATAAGCCTTGCTTAACTCGTCAGAATTACGGCCAGCAGGTAGTCGGCCACCAAAATCAAAATGTCGCTAAAGACCACAGCGTTGGTACTGGCCTGCCCCAGCTCAATACTGCCACCCCGCACGTGATACCCCTGATAGCAGGACACTGTGGTGAGAATAAAGGCGAACACGACCGCCTTGATGAACATCATCGTCACATTGAAGGGGTCGAAAAAGGAGCGTAGCCCCTTGATGTAGTCGGCATCTGCCATAACGCCCGTAGGCACGGAAGCCAGATACCCCCCAATAATGCTGATAAATGCACCCACCGCCACCAGCATGGGAATCACCACCAGCGCCGCAATCACTTTAGGCATAATGAGATAAGCTGCGGTATTGACGCCCATGATTTCCATCGCATCGATGTGCTCCTTTTGGCGCATACCGCCAATTTCAGAAGCGATATTGGAGCCCACCTTACCCGCCAGCACCAGGCAGGTAAAAGTCGGTGCCAGCTCAATAATCGTCATATCCCGTACCACATAGCCGATGTAGTAGACCGGCACGAGGGTGCCATCCAGCTGATAGGAAAACTGCACCGCCGTTACTGCGCCAATAAAGATGGCAATCAGGCCAACGATAAACAAAGAACCAATACCGATGTCATTCATCTGCCGCATCGTCTCCTTATAGTACATGGAGACTTTCTCGGGCCGGGATATCGCCGTACCAAGCATCATCACATAGCGGCCAAAATGGTAGAGTATATTTTTTAAAAACATGAGCCTTATTATAAAAGACGGAAACAAAATAAGTTAGACCGTTTGCGGTTTTGCGAAATTTTATAAGCGACTGACAACTTGGAAGTTGCGTTAAAATTTCGCAAAACCTAAAGAGAAAACGGTCTGGCTTATTGCCGTCAAACTACTAAGTCTTGCGCAACTTCACCGCGCAAATGTAGAAGCTTTATCCCAAAAATGGGCAGCTTCCTGCCTTTAATTAGGCAAACCGCGCTTTTTGCATATCCGCACAAACAATACGTTGCCCCCATTCGTTGCTCCCATTATGGACCAACGCCCCACACTCCTCCTGACCGGCGCCACCAAAGGTATTGGCCGGGCTATTGCGGATCGCTTTGCACCGCATTGTGCCCGTATGGCACTCATTGCCCGTACTGCTGCTGACCTGCAATCGGCCCAGCAGGAACTGCAAGCCATAGCCCCGGAATGCCGCATTGATATATTCCCCTGTGACCTTGCCGATACAGAAGCCGTGCAGCATCTCTGCCAGACCCTGAAGTCCGGCTACGAAACCATTGATATCCTTATCAACAACGCCGGCACTTACCTGCCCGGCACCCTTTTGGAGGAACCCAACGATGCGCTGGAACACATGATGGCGGTAAACCTCTATGCGCCCTACCACCTGAGCCGGGCTGTATGGCCCCAGATGCCCCGGGGCAGCCATATTTTCAACATCGCCTCCGTGGCCAGTCGGGAAGGGTATATTGGGAAAGGTTCCTATGGCATCACCAAGGCTGCTCTGCTGTCCTTCCACCACAGCTTGCGCCACAAGCTTAAAGACAAAGGCATACGGGCCACGGCCATACTCCCCGGTCCCACCTGGTCCGATTCCTGGGCAGGAGCTGACCTGCCGGCAGACCGCCTGCTGCAAGCCTCCGAAGTGGCCGAAGCCATTTGGAGCGCCTGGCAGCTGCCGCCCAATGCCGTTATTGAAGAGATCACCATCCGCCCCCAACTGGGCGATTTATAAAATACTGACAATATGAAAAACATCATCATCACCGGGGCCAGCCGGGGCATCGGGCGCGATACCGCCCTGCAACTGGCTCAAGACGGCCACCGCGTCCTCGCCCTGTCCCGCAACGAAGCCGCCCTAAAGGCATTGCAACAGGAAGCCGGAGACAACCTCCACTACCTCGCCTACGACATCACCTCCCCCGATGCCCGCCCCCTGCTCGAAATCGTCGAACCCTGGGGCACCGTAGACGTCCTGATCAACAACGCCGGCTACCTCCTCAACAAGCCCTTCCACGAGACCACCGGCACCGACTGGGAAACCGTCATGGGCGTCAACTTCCACGGGCCCGTCCACCTGCTGCAAATGCTGCGCCCCTTCCTGCAGGCCGCCGAAAAAGCCCACGTGCTCAATATCGGTAGCATGGGCGGGTATCAGGGCAGCTCCAAGTTCCCGGGCCTACTCGCCTACAGCGTCAGCAAAGCGGCCATCGCTACCCTCACGGAGTGCCTGGCGGAAGAGTGGAAAGACTCTGGCGTGTGCGTCAACTGCCTGGCGCTGGGTGCGGTGCAAACCGAAATGCTGGCTGCGGCCTTCCCGGGGATGCAGGCGCCGGTGAGCAGTGCGCAGATGGGGGGCTTTTTGAGCTACTTTGCGTTGCAGGGGCATCACTTTTTTAATGGGAAGGTGTTGCCGGTGTCGGTGTCTACGCCATAGTTTTTTTTAAACACATAGGCACATAGCGCATAGAGGCATGAAAACTTAGGTGCCCTATGTCTCTATGTGTTTCCACATCCATCCAATGCCGCCAAATGCCACCGTATTGTTGTTAAATACATAGGCACATAGCGCATAGAGGCATGAATACTATGTGCCCTATGTCTCTATGTGTTTCCACCTCCATCCAAAGCCGCCAAGTGCCACCGTGTTGTTGTTAAACACATAGGCACGTAGCGCATAGAGGCATGAAAACTATGTGTCCTATGTCCCTATGTGTTTCCATCCCCCCCGATCTGCCCCCACTGCGTGCGCTTGTACAGCTTTTCCCAGACCGTTATGGCTTTATCGTAGAAAACTTTGGCTTTGACTGTATCTTCCTTCGCCCGGTATAGCTCCGCAAGCTTATTGCAGGAATAAACAGCCCGTTTTTACCCCCATATCCCTCAAAACGAAGCAATCTCCTCCTATTCCTTTCATATTCGTTCATTTTATATTATGATACGGCTTCATCGCTAAATTAAACAAAACCACCATGCAAATCGCCGTAGAAATCTCCATGTACCCCTTCCGGCCCGATTACGAGCAACCTATCCTGAATTTTATCGGGCTACTAAAAGCAGAGGACGGGCTGCGTGTACAAGTCAACGACATGAGCACCCAAATCTTTGGGGCATTCGATACGGTCATGCCCAAATTGCAGTCGGCCATCAAGGAAGCTTTTTCGGAAGAGCAGGTGACCGTGATGGTGATGAAGGTGTTGCATGTGCCCGAAGGCTAGCTTTCTGCTCTTGGCAGGTTGCCACAGTGAACCTGGAGCAGAGCGGGAAGCTCTACCCCAGGGCCAACAGACCTTGTTTTTGTATCTTGTCCCAATGAGCAATCTAAAAAGACGGCTAAGCTATTTGGGCCCCGGCTTTATCGTGGCAGCGACCGGCGTGGGCGCGGGCGACCTGATCGCTGCTTCGGTGGCTGGCGCCCGGTATGGCACGGTCATCCTTTGGGCGGTGGTGCTGGGCGGGCTGCTGAAGTTTGTGCTCAACGAAGGCATTGCCCGCTGGCAACTGGCCACCGGGGAGACCCTACTGGAGGGCTGGATCAAACATCTGCCTAAGTGGGTCTCCTATTATTTTCTGGCTTATCTGCTGCTGTGGTCTTTCGTGGTGGCTGGCGCTCTGATTTCCTTCTGCGGGCTTGCCGCGCAGACCCTTCTGCCTATACATAAAAATGAAAGCACCGGCACATTGATCTGGGGTGCCCTGCAATCGGGCCTGGCTGTGCTCCTCGTCCTTAGCGGCAGCTACCGGCTGCTGGAGCAGTTGATGAAATTATTCATTGGGCTTATGTTTGCAGTAGTCATCAGTAGTGCCTGGGGACTGGCACCGGATTGGGGAGATGTCGGAATGGCCCTGATTTACCCGCGCCTGCCTAATGATCCCAAAGCCGTGATGCTCACCCTCGGGCTGATCGGCGGCGTAGGCGGCAGTGTGACGCTTCTAAGCTATGCCTACTGGCTTTCCGAAAAAGGATGGCGCCAGGCGGGTTTCATGAAGCACGCCCGTATCGACCTGGGAATCGCCTACACACTAAGCAGCCTGTTTGGGGTTGCGCTGGTGATTATTGCCGCAGGAGTCAGCCCGGAACAGGTCAATGGCTACGGGATGATCCTGAGCCTGGCCGAGCAACTGGGTACCGTGACCGGCCCGGTAGGCCGATGGGGATTCCTCATTGGCTTTTGGGGTGCGGTTTTTTCTTCCATGCTGGGTGTTTGGGATGGCGTGCCTTATCTTTTTGCAGACTTCGTCCGGAATGTCCGAAAGCGCCCTATTACCCAGGAGCTCCTCCGCCCTACCCTGCCCTACCGGCTGTTCCTGGGCTATCTGGCGATACCGCCCCTGATCATCGTTTGGTGGAGCAAACCTGCCTGGATTGGCATACTATACGCCGTGACGGGTGCCTTTTTCATGCCCTTCCTGGCGGCCATTCTCATCTACATGAACAACCGCTCCTCCTGGCTGGGCAATGCCCGCAACGGCTGGCTGGCTAATGCCGGGCTGATCCTGAGCCTGTTGCTCTTTCTGGCCCTTTTCTTAACCAAAATCATCTAAAAACTATGCTCAATATTGACCAACTTCGGGCCGATACCCCCGGCGCGCAGCACCGGATCCACCTCAATAACGCTGGCGCCAGCCTCATGCCAAGACCGGTACTGGAAGCGGCGCAGCAGCACCTTCAGCTGGAGTCTGAAATCGGTGGATATGAAGCTGCCGCCCTTGTACGGGAGCAAAGTATCGGTTTCTACGAGTCCGTTGCCCAAGTGTTGAATGCCCAACCGGACCAAATCGCCTGGTCCGGCAGCGCTACACAGGCGTACAATACAGCCTTATCCGCTATCCCTTTTCAGGCAGGAGACACCATTCTGACTACCGAAGCCGACTATGTGTCCAATCAGATCGCCTTTCTGCAACTGGCCAAACGGCATCACCTCCAACTCATCCGCGCCCGGACCCTGCCCGAAGGCGGTGTGGATACCGGCCACCTGAAAGCGCTGATCCGACAACATCGTCCCAGGCTCGTAGCGGTCACTCACGTGCCCACCAATTCCGGCCTGGTGCAAAACATCATGGGCATAGGCGAAGTCTGCCGGGCTAATGGTGCGTACTACCTCGTCGATGCCTGTCAGTCTGCCGGACAACTGCCTCTGGATGTGCAAGCCATTGCGTGCGATTTTCTGACGGCCACCTTCCGGAAATTCCTCCGGGGGCCACGCGGTGGCGGATTTTTGTATATCTCAGAACGGGTGCTGGAAGCGGGGCTGGAACCTAAATTTATGGACCTCCACAGCGCTGCCTGGACAGCTCCGGATACCTACCGCCCAAGGAAAAGTGCCGTGCGTTTTGAAACCTGGGAGCGCTCCTATGCCCTGGTGCTTGCCGCCCGGGCTGCCACCAATTACGCAATCGAACTGGGGCTGACGGCTATTGCGGAAAGGGTCAGTATGCTGGCAGCCCACCTCAGGCAGAAGCTCGGTCAGCTTAAGCATATCCGGGTGCTCGATCAGGGGCAGCAACTGTGCGGCATCGTCACCCTATCCATAGCAGGGCTTAGTGCCAGGGAGATTATCCCTGCCCTAAACCAAAAAGGCGTCAATGCTTCTGTTTCCATGAAAGCAGGCGCGGTTATCGACTTCGAAAAGAAAGGTGTGGACTGGGCGCTGCGGTTCTCCCCCCACTATTACAACACAATTGCAGAACTGGACCGGGCGGTGGAAGCCCTGCAGCAGTTGCGCCCTCAATAATTTACCATCTATGCTACCCAAAACCCTGCCTGTAAGACCACAACTTGACCTGCTGCGCCCGGAGCTACCCTACGCTGCCCCTTTATACCGGCTAATTGACCGGAGCCGTACAGAACTGGAGCCCTGGATGGAGTGGGTCAAACAAATTCATACGGAAAAAGACGTACACCGTTTCCTGTTTGACGCCATACGTTTCAACGAGGGGCAGCAGCGTTGCACTTTTTTGGTACGTGCCGATCAGCAGATTGCCGGTCTCGTCAGCCTTGTCCGCATTGAATGGGCCCATCACCGGGCCGAGTTGGGTTACTGGCTCGGCAGTAGTTTTCAGGGCCGGGGACTGGCTACACAATCCTGCCGCCGCCTGCTCAGCTATGCTTTCGAAGAACTCTGCCTCAACCGGATTGCCCTAAGGTCTACCCAAGATAACCAACGCTCTATCGCTTTAGCCAACCGACTGGGGTTTACAGCGGAGGGGCAACTGCGGGAAGCCCTTCTCAAAGAAGATACTTATCAGCACCTACAGCTCTTTAGCCTCCTGCGTCGGGAGTGGCAAACAAAAAAATTCTGATTTTCTTCCTGAATTGATTTGTTTGCAACAAAAATTTGTTTTAACTTGCAGCCAAGTTGATTGTTTTTGTTTATTACAACCCGCTTTTCCCCAGGTCGCATACACTGCTCCGGGTACCGATTAGCGCGAATTAAATCCTCAAAATTATGATCCGAGAAGACAGGCGGCAATTGAATGAAAGATTTATTACGGTTTTCAATATGTTGGAAGAACGTGGCGAGATCGTCAAAAATGACCGGAATGGCAAAGGGATGGGCGATTTTGCAGAACGCATTCTCGGCAACCGTGCCTACGGCCATATCATTCGTGCTTTCCTTAACCCGGATGATAAGCGCTGCATTGATTACCGCCATGCCCGCGCCCTTTGCCGGGAGTATGGCGTAAATGAGTCGTATATGATCGATGGAGAGGGCGAGCCTTTCGGGCTTGAAGCCCCCAAGTACGATCAGGTAATGGAGGATACGCCGAGGATGGCTGGTAATATTATGTTCACCACCACAGAAGCCTTCGCGGGTTCCACGGTAAGCGCAGAAAGCTTTACCAAAGAAGAAAATACCTTCTTCAGCATACCGGGGCTTTCCGGTGCCAGCCTTGTTGCTTTTCCGATTAACGGTAACAGTATGGAACCGGTCATTCTCGACGGGGACATGGTGATCTGCAGAGAGATCAGCGGCCTGCACGAGATACGCGACAACAAAATCTATGCGGTCAAGAATAATGGCCAGCTTTGGGTGAAGTACGTACAGCGTGTGACCGACAGCCGGGGCCGGGTCACGCACCTGAAACTGATATCCGCTAATCACCTGGAGCACGATCCTTTCGTGGAAGACGTCGGGCCGTACACCCGCTTGTATGAAGTAGTCCGCCGGATTAGTGACCTATAGCCTGTCCGGCGTCCTCATCTGTCGCAACAACAATATTCTGCACCTTGATTTTCAAAGGTGAAATATATAACGGAACGCCGCACGAAAAGCGAATCCGTATGTACAATCCAATTAAAATTACACAATACTGGTGAGTACCAACTTGAGTTGGTTTGCAACTGTATCCCTGCTTTGAGGGTAACGGAACAACCAATCTGTGTTTTTTAAGAATAATATCCTGCTGTTTTTTGATTGGTCTCCCGGGTAGGTAACCCGGGAGTTTTTTGTTTTTGGGTTACTGCTTTCTTCTTGCTTCGTTCTATGTCTAATCAAGGTCGCTAGCACACTATGTAATGAATTTTTAAACATTTTGAAGGGCTCTTTTTCGACTAATCAAGACGAAGGTTCGGGACTTTAGCCCGAGCTAAAGGAACGGCTCTTCAACGAAGAGTAAGCGGACAAGAACGAAACCTGGGGTGTCAAGGATTTATGGCTTGAGGCACTGGTCCTTTTTTTTAAAATTTCTTCGGCAGCAAGCGCAAGACATCCAAATTTTTATCCAGCCTTTACATTTTTTTACCTATTTTTGATTGTCTGGTCTAGCAATAACAAATCAAGCGAAGCCAGATCGTCGCAGCGCCAAGCCAACTACAACAGCAAATTTTATGACGACAGTTGAAATCAGGCCAAGGTTCCAGCGGCAGCACCCTGCTACCGCCGAACAGGTGATTCATCGCCTTAGCAAGGCTTTGGACAACAGCGACGGCAGCATTCAGGGCTCCGTTATGGACCATCATATTGTGCTGCGCATACCTGTGGAACAACAACATTACTGGTCCCCTCAGTTAAGCCTCACGATCGAGGACAACATGGAGGGAGGGGCACTAATCCGCGGGCTGTACGGCCCACGCCCTTCTGTCTGGCTTATGTTTGTCTTTCTTTACTCTTCTCTTGGCGCGATCAGCCTCTTTATTGGGATCACCGGATTTTCTCAACTGAGCCTGGGTATGCCGGCGCCGGCACTCTGGGCTTTACCAGTCGCTGCCGCAATCGCCCTGGTATTATACCTCTTTGCTAAAGCTGGTGAACGCCTTGGCAAAGACGAAATGCACCGGCTCCGAAACTTTATGGATGCCGCGCTGGTTGAAACAGAAGCAAAAGCCAGTATCCGTGAAGTTTCCGACGCTTAAAGACCTTCAGCAGTACGTTCCACAGACCGGCCGTTTGGACTGGATTGGCAAACGCCCGGAAAAGAAAAGCCCTTTGGTCCCTTGCTCTTCCGCCACCATTACTTTGGATGAAGGCATTGTAGGCGACCATTACAGCCGCAAAGGTGGAAAACGGCAAGTCACCCTCATTCAGGCAGAACACTTGCAAACTATCGGGGCTATTTTGAATCAGCCTCCCATTGATCCCGGCCTTACCCGCCGCAACCTCGTCGTATCCGGCATCAACCTGCTCTCCCTCATGAAACAGCAAGTACAGATTGGTGCTGAAGTCATCCTCGAAATCACCGGCAATTGCCACCCCTGCTCCCGAATGGAAGAAAACCTGGGCGACGGAGGCTATGCCGCCATGCGTGGTCACGGTGGAGTGACGGCACGTGTAATCTGCGGCGGAACAATTCAACAGGGAGATCCTGTCCGCATTTTTAAACCCAAAACTCAGACCCATGCCTAAATCTGTGGAAATCCTCTGCCCAAAATGTGACTGGAAGCCTGATGGCCGTGCCTGGTGGATGTGCACCTGCGGGCACCAATGGAATACTTTTGAAACGGGAGGACGCTGCCCTTCCTGCAAGAAGCAATGGGAAGAAACCCAATGCCCCAATGATGGCGGTGGTTGCGGTGCCATCAGCCCTCACCTCGACTGGTACCGCGGGCTGGACGACTGGCTCATCGAAGAGCTGGAGCAAATCACTATGCTGTCGCCGGCTTGATCCCTTCAAACGTTAAGGAGCTTCCGCTTTCTCCTAAATAATAGTAACTTTGAAGACTGTTCCATTAATCCCAAGGACATTAGAAATATGCAGCGGACCTGTTTCCTGTTTTGCCTGGCCCTGTTAAGTGGCACACCTCTTCTTTTCGCGCAGCCCTGCGGGCTTACTGACACCCTGGGTATTGCCGTCAACTCCAGCCCCACTTACACTTATGAGGTTTTCGATATTTTTAACGATGACTTAAATGCCATCGATCAGGGCATTTGCGGTATAGACATTCGCTTTGCCCATCAGTATGTAGACAATCTTGTGCTCACGCTCACCTCTCCCGGCGGGCAGTCTGTCACCCTGATCGGTCCGGATACGGACCAGCAATTTGAATTCACTTTCGGCTCAATTTGGGACATCAGCTTTGTGCCCTGTTTGGAAGTCCCTGACCCCGACCCCGGCTCCCTTTTTGGCTGGGACAACAACCAAACCGGCAATTTTTCCAATCTGAACTTTTACAATGGGTCTTATTACCCCTTCCAGGGCTGCCTGGAAGATTTCAATACGGGCCCTGCCAATGGCACCTGGACCATTAGTATTGAAAACACCCCCTCGGATTACATCGGAGAAATCACCTATTTCCAAATCCAGTTCTGTGATGCCCGTGGCCTGGACTGTTGTTTTGCTGAAGGGGGCAACTTATTTGCAGATGACCTCCTCACCTGCGAAGGGGATACCCTCCTCGATATCGACCCGCTACTGGCATTCGATAATGGGCAAAACCCTGACACCGCAATCTATGGCTATACGTACCTCCTGGGGCAGGATGGCATCTTCATTGACACTACTGATCACCCTGACCTGACTGGCTTTGCACCGGGCAGTTACCAAATCTGTGGGCTAAGCTACCAATTGGAGGACCTCGACAGCCTCCCTGAACCCGATGGGATGCTTACACTAGACAGCATCAGGAATAACCTTGATGGCCTGGAGCCCCGCTTTTGCGGAGAATTGAGCGACAGTTGTATTCAGGTCACGATCGTGCCACTTCCAACCACCGAGCTGCTTGAAGATACCATTTGCCTTGGCGACACTTTGGTTGTGGGAGACACCACACTGACCAATTCCGGCTTTTACGAAATCGAGCTGCTCAGTTTTGCCGGGTGCGACAGCCTGGTACAAATAGACCTGACGGTACTGCCTCCAATCGAAACCCACCTGAACGATACGCTCTGCCCCGGGCAGTTCATTGAGGTCGGCCCAAACACCTATAATGCCACGGGGATTTACCGCGACACCCTGCCTTCTGTTTCCGGGTGCGACAGCATCGTTATTCTGAACCTGACCGTACTGCAGCCCAATATTGTAGACACTACAATCACCATTTGCGAGGGGGAAGGCTTTTCGGTTGGAGACAGCCTCCTCACTGAAGCCGGAAGCTATAACTTCTTTCTAACCTCTGCTCAAAACTGCGACAGCACACTGAACATAACGGTGGAAGTCCTGGCACCCAACGCCAGCATCGCCCCTGCCTTTGACCTGACCTGCATCACCACCGAGGTCAACCTTGACGGAACCACCTCCGAACCTTCCGGGCAACTCACTTACCAATGGTATGCACCGGATGGTACACTGTTGGGTGCGAACGCCACCCAAACCGCAAACCTTGCAGGAGATTATGCACTGGAAGTGAGTCAAATGTCTACCGATATGACCGTTTGCACAGACTTTGACACCCTGACCGTTCAAATTGACACCATCCCTCCCGATGCAGATGCCGGCCCCCCGGACACCCTGAACTGTACACAAGGCCAGGTCACTCTGGGAACATTGGCAGTGCCTAATCCGGACCACACGTACTTCTGGTTCACACCTGATGGTAATATTACCAGCGATGTTTTCCAGCCTACCGCAGTTGCCAATGAACCTGGTGATTATTTTCTCGTGGTCACAGACATAGACAATCGCTGCAGTGACACGTCTATGACTATTGTTCTGGAAGACCAGTCCCTCCCGGTTGTGAGCCCCGGTTCAGACACGGTATTATCCTGCCTAAACCCTGAAATTCTCCTGGATGGGAGCGGCTCCTCCACCGGAGATGAATTCGCCTACGAGTGGAGGGACGCTGCCGGCAATCTTTTACAGGATGGTATGACCCTTTTCCCAACAGTCATTCAGGGCGGCACTTATCAGTTGATGGTGGAGAACACCCTGACCAATTGCCGGGATTCAGCTACAATAGAGGTTGGTTATGACACTATTGCGCCACGGATCACAATCCCACTCCCGGACACCATTACCTGTACCCAGCCTACTGTGGGTATTGCAGCAACTGTAACGGGTGCCGGGGCAGCTCCCATTTACAACTGGACATCCCCAGGCGGCAACATCCTGACTGATACGGACACCCTCAATATTACTGTAGATGCAGGGGCCATTTATACCCTGACTGCAGAAAACACACTAAATGGCTGCCGGGATACCGCTACTGTCGCGGTCCAGGAAGATATTACCGTTACCAATGCTGTTTTAGCCACACCTGATACGCTGGACTGTTCCCAACCCAGTATCACCCTTGATGGCACGGGATCGTCCACCGGGCCAGATATTCTTTATACCTGGTCCGGCGATCCATTACCTCCGGTCAGCACTGATGGCTTTAATGCAACCATAGACGCCCCCGGCACCTATCAGCTTATTGTAACCAATACCACAAACGCCTGCGCGGATACGGCTGTAGCCACCGTAGCCCTGGATACGCTCCAACCCTTTTCTACTGCCGGCCCCGACCGCACGATTACCTGCGACAGCACACTGGTCACGCTCGATGGTACGGGATCGAGCACAGGGCCTCAATACGACTACGACTGGGTGGAAATCTTTGGTACGGGCTTGGTGGATACGAGCACGCTTCAGGCTACCGTTGCCAGTCCAGGCGTGTACATGCTGGTGGTTACCGATACCCGGAATAGCTGCTTTGACACCTCCTTTGCTATTGTCAATATAGACACCCTATCGCCAACGGCTGCCATTGCAACACCCCTCCGGCTCAACTGTATCTTGTCGGAAGTGATGCTTGACGGTACCAGTTCTGATACCGGCACCGGATTTAGCTTTGAATGGAGCTCCGCCGATAATAGCAACTTTATCAGCGGCACGAATACACTAACCCCTACAGTCAATGCCCCAGGCCTCTATCAGCTTGAGATTGAGAATGACACGACCGGCTGCACCCGTATTGCCGAGGTGGAAGTCCTACAGGACAGCCTGCCCCCTGTGGCTGATGCCGGAACAGATACGCTCATCAACTGCTATCAACCCACGGTATCAATTGGCAGCAACAGCAGCAGTCAGGGTGCAGATATAATTTATAGTTGGTCGGGACCACCGGAAGGTATTTCCGGCCCAGTGAGTGAACAGTTTGCTGAAGCTGCTGCGCAAGGTAACTATATCTTACATGTACGTAACACTACCACGGGCTGTGAGGCTTCAGATACCGTTTTTGTGGCAGCGGACTTCAGTTTCCCAATCGCCAGTGCAGGCCCGGACCAGGAGTTGGGCTGTGCCATTCCCGAGGTAACGCTGACCGGCGCAGGCAGTACGACCCTTAATACTATTTTCGAATGGACGGGCCCCTGCCTGTCCGGTGATGCTACCGCTCAGGACGTTACCGCTACCTGCGATGGGTTTTACATCCTATCCGTTACGGACACCCTCAACGGTTGCACCACAAAGGATACCGCTCTCGTAATCCTGGACCCGCTAAGCCCCAATGCTATTCTACCGGACAGTATTGCACTGTCCTGTCTGGAAGGGACAGCCCTGCTTGATGCCACAGCCTCGGAAGGTGCCACATTTAGCTGGTTCTTCAATGGCGTACCGATATCGCCCGGAGGGATTAGCTTCATAATTGATAGTGCAGGTATTTATACCTTAATCGCCAATAACGCCGCCGGCGACTGCCCGGATACCGCTTCCGTGGTGGCTACCCTGGACTGCAGCCCTACCCTCCAGGTTGCGGCACCCGATACACTAACTTGCGCTATCACCACAATCACCCTGAATGCAGCAGGTACGGAGTCCGGGCCCAATATCACTTACACCTGGCTTTCTCCCGGCCCCGATTGTATAGAATCCGGAGGCACTACGCTTCAGCCAGTTGTACGCTGCCCGGGCATTTACCAGCTCATTGCCACCAATACCACCTTCGGCCTCAGCGACACTCTGGCGGTTGAGGTGCCCTCCAACATCCTTGCCCCCATAGCAGAAGCCGGCCCGGGAGACACCCTGACCTGCCCGGAACCTACAACGATTTTAAGCGCTACCGGGTCAACCGTTGGCCCAGGCATTGGCTATACCTGGACCAAGCTGGACGATGAAACTTTTGTCAAAGACAGCTTCAGCATCTTCGTAAATGATGCCAGTACTTATTTCCTGACCGTGATCGACAGCACCAATGGCTGTTTCGCAGAAGACATCGTTGTCGTACAGCGCAGCAATAACCTGCCGGATATCAATTTCAGCTCTACGATCATTCCCTGTATGCAGGACTCTTTTTGGTTGCAGGCTTTTGTTGTACCACAGGGGCCACAGTACGTTTATGAATGGGAAGGCGGGATCATTCTGGATAGTGCGGATAGTGTTGCGGTATTACTGGACACGGCGGGCGTAGTGCGTTTGACAGTCACCAACCCTGCCAATAACTGTTCCAGCTTCCGGGACGTAACCGTCATACAGCAGAAATGCGTGCCTTGCCTGGACAGCATCCCGGCAGACACCCTGACCTGTGCCACTCCGCAAGTCACCCTCAGCGGAAGCTTTTGCGAGCCTTGTATTGGTTGTACCGTTGAATGGACTACCATGGACGGCAACATCCTCAGCGCCCCCGACAGTCTCTCTGTTGTGGTGGACCAGCCGGGGATATACACCCTGAATGCGACCGACACCCTGGGTTTTTCTGCAAAAGTTACCGTTAATGTAGCTGAGTTTTCCAGTCCGCCTGAAGTGACCCTGAGCCCGAACCAGGAACTAAACTGCAAAGACACCCTGGCCACCCTTGCCGTCTCCGGAATGCCCGGTACCACCCTCTCCTACCACTGGTCGAGTGAAAACGCTCCCTTACCTGAAGGAGACACCCTACCTTCCATTGTGGTGGACCAGCCGGGGCTTTACGCTGTTCTGGTTACCGATTTATCGACAGGCTGCGAAAACACGGCAGAGGTTGAGGTGGTAGCCGATACGGTTCCTCCACTGGCTGACGCCGGTCCTGCACAGGCCCTGACCTGTGAACAGCCTACGGTCACTCTCGATGGCAGCGGCTCTGCATTTGGCAACACCATACAGTATGCCTGGAGCGGTCCTCCGGCAAATATCCCTGGTGGAACGACCTTCAACCCTTCCGTCAATACGCCGGGCTGGTATGAGCTTATGGTAACGGATACCACGACTGGCTGTACCAGTTTGGACAGTGTTTTCGTGAGCCAAAATACGGACCTGCCAGCCATACCCTCCATTCCGGATACGGTATTGACCTGCACCTCGCCCACTTTGTTGCTGCAGGGCAGCCTGCCTAATACTACAGGATACAGTTCCTGCTGGTACCGCCTGAATGCCAGCGGGGTGCCTACCGGCCCTTGCGTGCCAACGCTTGATATTGATGTCAGCCTGCCGGGGCAATATGGGTTTGAAGTCCAAAACGACACCTCAGGATGCACCAGTATGGTAACAGTGATTGTAGGCCTCGACACCCTAGCTCCGGCATTAGAGGTAGCAGACACCTTATTGTTCCCCTGCAATAATGACAGCCTCAGTATTACCGCAACCGCTACGCCATCGGCATTAGTAACGTATCAATGGAGCAGCCCGGGCGGCTTCCCGGTACAACCACCTGATCAGCCCACCGCCACTGTTTTTCAGCCCGGCGTTTACCAAATACAGATCGAACGGCAGGACAATGGCTGCTCCGCTACAGAACTGGTCTGGGTGAACGCTGACGACCGGATCCCGGAGGTTACTGCCGGGCCAGATACGGTCATGACCTGCAACAACGATCCTATACGGCTTAGTGTGGACATTAATACGGATAGTGGACTGAGCGACTTACAATGGACAACTCCGAATGGGCAAATCTTATCAGGGCCTCAAACCGCTACCCCACAAATCAGTGAGCCCGGTTGGTATTTTATATCCGTTACGGACCCGGAAAGCGGCTGTAGTGCAGCAGACTCCACCTGGGTTGCCGATGGCCGCATCGCCCCCGAAGCAGCCCTCACCAATCCGGGCCTGCTTACGCTCAACTGCACTGCCGACAGCCTTTTGCTGGACGCTACTGCCACTACCGGTGGCACAGGCACTGGATTTTCTTATGAATGGCGGCGTGGCGCTTTCAATACCATTGGCACCAACGCCCAGCAGTGGGTAGCAGAAGTCGGAAACTACCGCCTGCTAGTCCAGGATGAAGGCTCCGGCTGCCTGGACACCCTGCTTTTTCAGGTCGACGGAGATTTCGAACCGCCTGTCGCTGACCTGACCACCCCAAACCGGCTCAACTGTACCGTCACCTCCATTGTGCTGGACGGCACCGGATCAGAAAGTGGCCCTAACCTGGTGTATACCTGGCTGGACAGTAACGCCCTTGTGCTTGCTCAGGATACGCTGAGGCTGGCGGTCACCACGCCTGGCGCATACACCCTGCAAGTCACTAATGAGGAAAATGGCTGTTCCGCTTTAGAAACAGTGGAAGTGGAAAGTGATGCCAACTTCCCGGAAATCAATATCGCAGTACCGGAGCAGCTCAGCTGTAGCCGGAACAACGTCACGCTAAATGGCAGTGCCTCAACCGGCATCGGCCCCTTGCTCTTCAACTGGGCGGCAGCAGCTGGCGGGGTACTGACAGGGCCTAACGGACAGCCCACCGCAACAGCTACTGCTGAAGGCCTGTACGTGCTAAGCCTGACAGACCAAAGCAACGGATGCACCGTGGTGGATACGATAGCCGTCTCCGCTTCCTCTCCTCTCATTACAGATGTCAACTGGCTGGCTCAAAGTCCATCCTGCCCCGGGGACCGCGATGGCAGCATCCTGCTGGACGCTGTAGCCGGAGGCACGCCCCCATTCCTGTCCGGCATCAACGGCGGAGCGCTGTCATCCGATAACGCCTTCGTCAATCTGGCGGCAGGCACCTACTCTATCCTGCTTGAAGATGCAAATGGCTGTCAGTGGGACTCAACGGTAACGATTACGGCCTCGAATGGTATTGATATTGAACTTGGGCCAGACACTACCATACAGCTTGGGCAGCAAATCAGCCTTTCCGCAATAGTGGAAGCCGGGACGCCCGACTCTGTCTGGTGGTGGCCTGCCCCGGGCATTCAGGAAGGCTTGTCCTACACGGTAGCCCCAACTTTAACCACCCTCTATCAGGTCTGGGCAGTAGATGTGAATGGGTGCGTGGACCAGGCTGCTGTTAACGTGAAGGTGCTCAAAGAAACACCTGTTTATGCACCAACGGTCTTCTCGCCCAACGGGGACAACAACAATGACCTTTTCCTGCTCTACAGCCGGGATGGATTGGGCTCGCTCGAAGTGTTCCGGGTTTTTGACCGTTGGGGCAACCTTGTGCATGAAGCCAGAGACTGCCCGCTTAATGATGAAGCCTGTGGGTGGGATGGAATGTTCAGAGGAAGCGAGATAGACAGTGATGTCTTTACCTTCTATGCGGAGATCAACCTGTCGGGTGGAGGCACCACCATTATTTCAGGTGATGTCCTCCTTTTACGGTAGGTTTAAGCCAGCACTTTCACCAGCTCAACGATGCCGGTGATGATGTTCTGAATACCGATGGCCATGACCAGGAAGCCCATGATGCGGCTTAGTGCGTTTAATCCGGCGACCCCCAGTACCTTCTGCAAATAAGGGGAATACCGGAGCACACTATACACAATAGCACCCATAGCAACCACCACAGCCGAAATAACCAGCCTTGGCTCCCAGGCCGTATGCTCGGCTTGAATGCTGATCAGGTAAGAAATAGACCCCGGCCCCGAAAGCAACGGCATCGCCATTGGTGAGAAGGAGATATCGTCTTTGGTCAGCGCTTCCTGTTTCACTTTTTTGTCGACCGCCCGCCCTTCGGCAAACTTTCCGCTCATGAGAGAGTACCCGGACAGGAGAATGACCAATCCTCCGGCAATACGCATCGCATTGATGCTAATGCCAAAAAAGCTTAGAATGAGCGACCCGGCCAGGAAAAAAGTCAGCAGAATCAATGTAAAATAAAGGCTGGTATGCAAAGCCGTCTGCGTCCGTTCCTGTTTGGTATAATGCGGAGTCATCCCCAGAAATACCGGAATCGCTCCGAGCGGGTTGACCATGGAAAACAAAGACGCCAGCACTGCTAAAAACAGCTCTAACATGGTAGTGTACACTTTTGGGGTGGCATAGCCACTCTTGTTTAAAATTTAATTCCGAATCAAGCAAGCCAAGTCCGAAAATCAAAATAATTGCCGGTCAAGCCGTACTTAAGTCTTCATATACACCTACTGCCTTCTTAAAGTTTCCCCGGCAGCGTTAAATTTTTGAGTTTTTTCACCTCAAACAATGTTCATAAACAACAAAAAAGGGGAGCAGTAAAGACTGCTCCCCAGAAAAACACCTAAAACCCATATTCTTTACATGAAAAATTTCATGCCATATTTTTGTTTGTTGCGGAATGTTGAGCCAATTGCAGTTTTCCTGCTAATTGGCTTCAACGTCATTCCCCTTGGAAGTAAACGGTTATTTTTGCTCTGCGTTCAAAGCATTATTACCGTTTTAAGTACGTTCCTTTAGACTAAGGCGAACGACAAAGTCACACATTTTTTTACTTTTTTTTGTGCGACTACAAAAATAAAATAAGCTTCATTGCTTTCAAGTGATATTCGTCACATTTTTTTCAACACACCCTCCAAAACAGTTTTTTTCAATGGAAAGATTCGACAATCCAGATAAATTTCTACGTGATGCCTGGCATTTGCTGATTAAAGCAGCGATTAAGCGAAAAGGCGATTACCAAAAACCCAGCGTGGCCACCGTTGATACAGACGGTTTTGCCCGGCAGCGGGTGATCGTATTGCGCGAGGTAGACCTACAGCAGCGGCAGCTTACCTTTTTTACAGATGCACGCTCTGAAAAAGTAAAAGAACTAGCAAACCACCCACACCTGTCCTGTCTTTTTTGGGATGAGCGTAAGAAAGTCCAAATCCGTATGAGCGGACAGACCATTCTGGAACAAGGGTCAGCGCGTTGTCGCCATTACTGGGAACGGCTTCCGGTGCAGGGGCGGGCTAGCTATGCAGGGCATACAGCACCCGGCACAACTCAGGAAACAGATAACGTTCCTCTGCCTGATCATTGGCATGATGAGATGGACCTGGAAGAAACCGCATATGCTTTTGAGCACTTCATGGTCATCACCTGTCAGGTTTACAGGACCGACCTGCTGCACTTGCACCACGAAGGGCACCAAAGGGCGCAGTTTAACTTTAAAGATGGCGCATGGGCAGGAAGCTGGGTAGCCCCTTAAACGCCTTCTTGTTATCGACAGACCAGAGGGTATTGCATACGGACTCGCTGCTTAACGCGCAGGGTCGAGCCGAAGTTGGGTTTTCAGCTTTTCGTTATCCCGAATCAATTCCACCTCCACCAAATCTCCCGGTTCATACTTTTCAAGGATCAGAATCAGGTCATTGGTGGATTTCACAGCTTCACCGTTGATGCCGGTGATAATATCCCCCAGGACAATACTGCCGTAACGGTCCCTCATCGTTGGGCGGATGCCCGCTTTTTCAGCACCACTGCCCTTGATCACGTCAATAACAAGTGCACCGTCCAGCCCCAATCGCTCAACAATCTGCGGGCGGGCCAGCTCTACCCCCAAGGTAGGCCGCTTGAGCCGTCCAAACTCAATAAGCTCTGGCACCACCCAGCTGACCACGTCGACCGGAATGGAGAAACCAATCCCTGCCGAAGCACCGGAAGGGCTGTAAATCGCGGTATTCACACCTATGAGGCGGCCGGAGCTGTCCAGGAGCGGGCCTCCGGAATTACCAGGGTTAATCGCAGCGTCCGTTTGTATGACATCACGGATCGGAATCCCTGCTACAGATTCAATTTCCCGGCCCAGGGCACTAACAATCCCAGTCGTCAGGGTTTGGTCCAGCCCGAAGGGATTCCCAATGGCATAAACCGATTGCCCGACCTGCAAATTATCAGAAGTGCCGACCGGCATTGGCCGCAGGGCATTCCGGGGCGCTTCGATACGCAATACCGCCAGGTCTTTCTCCGGGGCCACGCCAACCGGAACTGCTTCCCAGGTACTGCGGTCGGCAAGGGTAACCGTAGCCCGGTCTGCACCTTGTATCACATGGTAATTGGTAATAATATGCCCCTTGTAGTCCCAAACGAAACCAGAACCACTACCTCTTGGAATTTCAGTAATATTCCGGCTGAAGTAATCCCGCCGTACGTTAGTGGTCGTGATATAACATACTGAAGGCGCTGACTCTTCAAACAACCGGATATTAGCGCGCTCCTGAGGATTGAGCCCATTAGAGGCAGCAGGCTCCCGGGTAGCGGGCAGGGTTGCTGTTGCATCCGCTCCTGAAGCATTAGGGCCGGAAGTTTCGGTTACTTCCCCCGATGGTGTTTCACCTAGCACGTCAGCATCTGCCCGGGATGTCCACGCAGCACCGGCCAAAAAACCGCAGCCGAGTAAAGCCAGCCAGATGAATAGGCTAAATCGATTGTTCATATCCGTTAAGTTTTACGTTTCTTTTTCTTCGCTGCCGGGAACAGGATGTTGTTCAAAATCAGGCGGTAGCCCGGCGATTTGGGGTGCAAGCTAAGGTCTGTCTCCGGATCTTGTACGTAGTGGCGATAGTCCTCCGGATCGTGGCCTCCGTAAAAAGAGAAGAAGCCCTGACCGTATTCACTATGCAGGTAACGCGCTTCCTTAGCGGGCTTATTCTCTCCCAGCACCAGGATATTAGACTTGATGCTGCCGTTGCGGAAGGCAGTCGTCTGCCCCATAAACCCTTTTACCGTGCGGGTATGATTTTGGGTAAGCATGGTAGGAACGGGGTCCCATTTTGCAGAAAAATCAAATAAAGTAAAGTAGTCCTGTTCAGGATTGATGCGCCGGCCCCGGGAATGGTCAATATCCGAGTACTCATACTCCAAAGGGTTACGCTCCAGCTGAAAGTCCTCGAAAGCGAAGGTCTTGGAGTAGTCCAGCTTGGATTGAGCGTTTGGGTCAACCGGGTCCCCATCGTACATTTCAGCGCAAATATCCACCCCTTCAGCTGCCAGGGCAATATCATAGGTATCAGTGGCGGAGCACATGGCAAACATAAAGCCCCCGCCCACAACATACTCTTTGATGCGCTTCACCACTGCCAGCTTGAGCTGGGAAACTTTGGTAAAGCCAAGGTCGTAGGCCAGTTCTTCCATCTTCCGCTGATTCTCCCGGTACCAGGTCTGATTGTGGTAGGTGCGGTAAAAACGGCCGTACTGTCCCGTGAAATCTTCGTGATGGAGGTGGAGCCAGTCGTATTCGGTTAGCTCGTCGTTGAGCACTTCACGATCGTAGATGGTTTCGTAGGGGATCTCCGCGTAAGTCAGTACCAGCGTCACGGCATCGTCCCAGGGTTGTATTTTTTCGCCCCGGGCGTTGAAATCGGGGGTATAGACGGCAATTTTGGGTGCTTTTTCAAGCTTGATCGCCTCCATATTGACTTCCGGGTCAGCGATCTCGTTCAGGATGCTGTTAAACTGCCCATCAGCTACCACTTCATAGGATACGCCCCGGGTCAGGCATTCTTTTTCAAAAGTCCGGTTGTAGGGAAAGGCGAAGCTCCCGCCCCGGTAATTAAGCAGCCACCAGGCTTCCACATTACTGGAAAGGACCCAGTAGGTAATGCCGTAGGCCTTTAGGTGGTCCTTTTGGGTCTCATGGTCCATGGGCAACAGGATGTAGGAAGCCTGTACCTGAGCGGCCAGGAGTAGGAAAAACGCGATCTGCAATAATTTCTTCATGAATACTTCAAGTTTCTTTTGCCGCGGGCAAGCCGCCCGGTCCAACATTTTACGACACACAATTGTATACTAAACTCGTAATATAAGATATAAAACGAACAGGCTGCCAAATGTATGTCTCAGTCAGTGTTTTAACAAAATACTAACAGGAGGTTCAGGTGGTCTCCTGAAAAATCCGTTATTATTGTGTGCTCTGACGATGAGCGCAGCAAAATAAAAGAATTGATGGACAATATTAGCTTTCAGTATCCGGTATGGTATTTATTCCTTTGCTTTGCATTGGGTGGCCTCTTTGCAGGCATACTGTACTATCGGTCTACGGCATTCCGCTCCCAGAGCAGTACCCTGAACACGCTGCTGGGGCTCCTTCGGTTCGCGGCGGTCAGCCTGATTGCCATTTTGCTGCTTACCCCTCTGCTGCGCCGAGTGGTCCGGGATGTCAAAAACCCGATCATACTGATTGCGCAGGACCAGTCTGAATCTGTGGGTGCCGCCCTGGGCGCACAAAAAGCCGCCTATTTGTCGTCTCTGAATGCATTACAGGCTGAACTGGAAGGCGAATACGAAGTCAAAACGTACGGGTTCGGTAGTGGAGTCCGGGAGGGCATTGACTCCGCTTTTACGGACAAGCAAAGTAATATTGCGGAGGCCCTTTCTTCCCTTTACGATCTTTACAGCGGGCAGAACCTTGGCGCGGTAGTACTCGCCTCTGATGGTATTTACAACGAAGGCAGCAATCCGCTGTATGCAAACGCTGCATTGGATGCGCCCTTGTTCTCCATTCCGCTGGGGGACACTACTGCTCAGCGTGACTTATTGGTCAAGCGGGTTTTTCACAACCGCATTGTTTACCTCGGCGACAAGTTCAGCATACAGGTAGATCTGGCCGGCGATAATGCCGCTGGGAGCAACAGCCGGGTAAATGTTTATAAAATCGTAAACGGCAAAGCATCGCTCCTGCAGCAGGAAGCTGTCAATATTGACGAGAATAACTGGTTTGAAACCCGCGAGTTCATTCTGGATGCTGACCAGGCAGGTGTGCAGCGCTTCCGGGTAACCCTTGGTAAAATCCCTGAGGAAGCCACCACTGTCAACAACAGTAAAGACATCTTCATTGATGTGCTGGATGCCCGTCAGAAAATCCTTGTTTTGGGCAATGCGCCTCATCCTGACCTAACCGCCTTCCGGCAGGCCCTTTCCAATAATCAGAACTACCAGGTCACCACCGCTACCGTAGACAACCTGGAGGAATCCCCTGGTGATTTTGATTTCATCATCCTGCACAACCTCCCCAGCCGGAACAAAGCCGCAACGTCTGTCCTGAATGCAATCGCCAGGGAGCAAATCCCCCATTTGTTTGTAGTGGGCAATCAAACAGACTTGCAACAATTCAATCAGGCACAACGGGTGCTCAGCATTCAGCGGCGTGGCAATTCGACCAATCAGGTGCAAGCCTATATTAAGCCAGGCTTCAACCTTTTTCAACTTAGTGAAGACCTGAAAGAGCAGCTCCCCGGCTACTCCCCGCTCACTGCGGTATTTGGGGATTACAATATTGAGAGTAGTGCCTCTGCCCTACTCTACCAGCGAATTGGCAAGGTTGATACGGATTATCCACTACTGGTGCTGGGTGAAGGTAGTGGCACTAAGGTCGGGGTGCTGGGCGGTGAAGGTGTCTGGCGGTGGCGGTTGTTTGACTACCTACAAAATCAGGACCACGAACGGTTCAATGAGCTCATCGGAAAAATGGTACAATACCTCAGTCTGAAAGAAGATAAACGGCGGTTCCGGATCAGCCTCAGCAAAAACATTTTCGATGAAAATGAGCCCGTATACTTCGATGCCGAGCTGTACAATCAGAGCTTTGAGCTGGTCAATGACCCTGATGCCAGCCTGACCGTAAAAAATGCCGCGGGTAAGGAATATAATTTCACTTTCAATAAGGCTGGAAACGCCTATCGGCTCAATGCAGGCATATTGCCTGTGGGCAACTATCAGTTTACCGGCAGTGTTTTTTTTGATGGGGAGCGGCTTACTTATGATGGTCAGTTCAGCATTCAGCCGATTCAGCTCGAGCAATACGAAACAACGGCCAACCACAACACCATGCGCTTGCTGAGCGAGCAATATGGTGGTTCTGTATTCTACCCGGAGTCGATTTCGGAAATTGCAGCGGCCATCCGCAACCGGGACACGGTTAAACCCGTGATTTACGAAACGGCGCAAACGCAGCCGGTAATTAATTTCAAATGGCTGTTTGGTATCCTCTTGCTATTGCTGGCTACCGAGTGGGCGCTGCGGCGCTACTTTGGGTCTTATTAGGGCCGGGTAAGCCCTATTATTTTTTTCTGTTGGCTTTCCTCTTCTGACGATTTAGAAAAAAACGTTGTAGCCATGCAACGCAATGGCTGTTTGATGCATAAAGTATAGTGCAAGAGCAGGTTTGGACGCTTTCCGAAATTTCAGTCTGAAAGCTGACTTATACGAAATTCAAGGATTGACCTTTTACAGGTAACCTCTTATCTTGAAAGCAAATAAAGCGTTGAAAAATGTAATAACGGTTGCATTTTGGATATTTCAGGTTCTTAAAACATCTAATTCACACACCAAAATAAACCAACAGGCGTTTTAACAATATCCAAACAAAAAGGGGAGCTTGGTTAAAAAATTTGAAAAAAGATGTTAATTTTTGATTAAGCACCCAACGCGGACTGGATTTTTCACGTCAATGGTAATAATTTAGGCGTTGTAATTCATACGCAAACAGGGATTAACGGGCGCTCAGATTTCTGGATACAATAGCAAACTGCTATTCTTAATAATTGGGGTACAAGGTTGGAACTTTGAAACGGCATTGAGCCGAATGGTAATCGTATACCTGATGCCATCATATGCCATGCTGTTTCCAAAGCATCGGTGCAGCACATTTAGTACGTTGCAGTAGCAGTGTAGTGCCTACTACATAGAACGTACAGACAGCACCGCTCTAAAGGCAGTAATCACAATACTTAAACCGTTAAGCTTTTAAGGCTGAACGGTGATAATCTTTTAGAACACCTAAACTTTGAAACCATGAAAAAGCTATTCCTCAGCCTAACAGTACTTTGCTTCTCGATTCAGTTTGCACAAGCTCAGCGTTTCGAGCCACATGTTGACCTTAACCTTGGTATTGGCGTCCTGCCGACCTTTGTAAAGGACCACGGCAAAGCCAAAATGCTGCCCATGACCCTCACTGCTGATTATAAATTTACAGAAAATTTCAGCCTTGGGCTTGCCGGTTCCTATTCTATCACCGAATCAGGCGTTTATCAGTTCCGGGATGGTACTACTGCCCAATGGCGCAACAAATTCTCAACGGTGACACTACGTGCAGCGGCCCACAGCGGGCTGATCAACGGTTGCTTAAATATTTACGGAGGGCTGAATGTAGGCTACACCAACTCTGCAATCGAGATGATGCGGGGGGAAGAAAAAAAGGTAAAAACAGAAAGAGGCATTGGCCGTACGGGCAGCAATTTTCTTTACACCGCTTTTCTTGGCTCCCGGTATTGCCTGGGCGAAAGATTAGGGCTGTTTGGAGAAGTCGGGTTCGGAGTATCTATTGCGACCGTTGGAGTAAGTGTCAGGCTGTAAGCCCGGCACCGTTGCATAGGGCAGGAAGGACAGACATGAAACCAATGCGCACGAAGCGTGTACCCGTTGTGCCGAATGAAACCCTGCAACATATATAGATCTACAGCAATCAGATAGTGTTCAAATGCTATCTGATTGGAAACGACTAGCAGGCTTCGCCATTAATTAATAGCGAAGCCTGCTAGCCCATAGAAAAGACAGGAGGAAAAAAGAAGAACGGGCCCTACAAAACAGGCCAGTTCTTCTTTTTACCAGCTTATATCCTCATCAGCCTCCAACGGCTCATTTCCGTTCTCAGAAAAGCTGTCGTTGTTAGCCTGTTCTTCTTCATACTCTTCATGCCGGCGGGTGAACTCGTCGTAGTCATACTCTGGCATCAGGTTTTCCTTAACGTGATCAATCGTTTCTTCCAGATGGCTCAGGAAACGGTTAAAATCCTCTTTATAAAGAAAAATTTTGTGCCGTTCATACCCATCCCCGTTAAACTTTTTAGTGCTCTCGGTGAGGGTAATGTAGAAATCGTCACCTTTCGTCCGCCGCACATCAAAGAAGTAGGTTCTTCGTTTGCCAGCACGCATTTTAAGCGAGTACTCGCTATCAAATCTTCTTTGGTTACTCCCGTTATCCACTACTTGTGAAGGTTTAGTTCCGTAAATGAAAGCGTACCTTACAAAAGTAAATAATTGCAGGAGATTTCAAAAAAACCATTAATACCTAAATACAGGGTCGGTTTCGTACAGATCAAACTTGTACCACTGCTTTGCACCCTCGTTCCAATGATCAATGATCAGCAACTGAGCCTCAGCTCCGGATACGCAATCAATTTGTGTATCATTGCCCTGATACTCGTAATCCACCCACCAATGGACTTCAAACGGGCCTAATGGAAGCGGCAGTGCCCCGCCCTTCAGCATGATGCGCAGGGAAGTGCCCCCATTGATACAATGGCTTTCTAAAAGCTCAATGCCAACCGGGCTTGGTGCCAGCAACGCATATCCGCTATCGCCACTGCTCAGTGGTGCCTCCGCTGGTGCGCCCTGCTCACAATCCGAACTGTACCGGTACATCAGATAGACCTCCTGATTGGCTTCACAACACCGGATGGCAGACATGAATACCCCACATTCATTTTCCGCTTTTTCCATCAGCGCCTCCCGGGCATTTTCAATAGCAGTTTCACAATCAATGAGCAGGCAGTCTGAGGTGCCCGGCCCAGGCACATAACGGCTGATCAGCATAGGGTTGGGATCCATCGAATCCGTCAATATCGTTTCTTCTTTCTGGCATCCCATAACTAGGAAAAGGAGTATGGAAACGCCCGCTGTAATAATAACCTGGTAAGCTTTCATGGCTCATATATTTAGTGAACCAAAATTGGTATCGGACAAATATTCAGTGAGGTCCACCGGGCAATGCCTATCCTTCACAAACTGTGGATACAGGAATAGCAGCACCCTCCTGTACCACAATCCTAGTAGTCTCAGACCAAAAATGCACTGCTAATAATCAATAAAAAATGTGATTTTTATCACCGGGCGGGCGCGCCTTCATCAACTTCCTCCAGGCGCTGTTTTTCGACCATTTCCGCATAATAGCCCCCCAGTTTGATCAGTTCATCATGAGTGCCGGACTCAGCGATCCGGCCATCTTCAAGAACCAGGATTTTATCGAACTCCAGGAGCGAGTAAATCCGGTGGGTAATGATAATTGCAGTTTTGTTGGACAGGGCACCGGAAAGATAGCCCAGAATTTGCTGTTCGGTTTTGGTATCGACTGCAGAAAGGCAATCATCGAGTAAGACAATATCGGGCTGCTTCAAAAAAGCCCTGGCAATAGAGACACGTTGTTTCTGCCCTCCGGAAAGGGTCACCCCTCTTTCACCAACAAAGGTATCAAAGCCATTGGACAGCTCCATGATATCATCATGCACAGCGGCATAGCGGGCATATTCCTCCACTTCTTCCCGGCTGGCATCCCGCTTACCAAACGCTATGTTGTGGGCAATGGTATCAGAAAAGAGGAAGACATCCTGAGGCACATATCCTACTGCACGGCGCAGTTGAGAAAGGTTGTGGTCACGCACATCCTTACCATCTACAGTGATCCGCCCCTCCTCTACATCATACATACGGACCAACAGGTCGGCAATGGTAGACTTACCCGACCCTGTTTTGCCAATAATGGCCATTTTTTGCCCCGCTTTCAGCTCAAAGCTGACCTCTTTCAGCGCCTGTGTCCCCGTATCCGGATACACAAAAGATACCCGGTCAAAAGCAATGTCTCCCCGGATCTCATCGGTTTTTGTTTCGGTGTGATTTGTTATCTCAGGTTCAAGGCTCAAAAATTCATTGATCCGCTTTTGGGAAGCTGCCGCCTGCTGAATGATAGAGGCAATCCAGCCGATAGCCGTTACCGGCCAGGTCAGCATATTGACATAAATAACAAATTCAGCGATGTTGCCCGTGCTAATCGAGCCACGCACGACCTGCAAGCCACCAATGTAAACGGTAATCACCGTACTCGCACCAATCAGCAAGACCATGAGTGGGTAAAAGAAGGCGTTTACCTTAGCGAGGTCGAGGGCTTTATCCCGGTAAATATCGCTCTCCTTGCGGAAAAAGGACAACATAGGCACTTCCTGCACATAGGATTTGACGACCCGGATACCGGAGTAAATCTCCTGCGCATTCGTATTCAGGTGGGCCAGCTGCTGCTGAATGACCTCGCTTTTCTTATTAATCAGGTTACTGACATAGTAGATCGAAACAGACAGCACCGGTAAAGGAGCAAGGGCATAAAGCGTCAGCTCAACATTTACACTCAACATGGAATAAATCACGAGCACAAAAAGCGAAATCAAGTTGATGCCATACAAAACTGCCGGCCCCAGGTACATTCGTACTTTCGAAACGTCCTCCGTGATACGCGACATCATATCACCGGTCTTATTCCGCTTGTAAAAAGCCATGCTGAGGTCTTCGTACTTCTGAAAAATCTCTTTGCGCATGTCATATTCGATCAGGCGGGACATAACGATGATGGTCTGCCGCATGAAGTACATAAAAATGCCCATCAGTAAGGCGAAGAGCAGCACCAACACACCAAAGTAGAGCAGGGATTTGCCCAGAATACTGTAGAGCCTGGGCTGCAGCTCGAAGCCATTTAGCAGGCCAAACAAGCCGATATTTTCCACGACCAGGTCCAGGGCTTCCCGGATCATCTGTGGCTGCAATACCCGGAAATAGTTAGACAGCGACACAAAAAGGATCCCTAAAAGAAAATGCTTCCTGTAGCGAAAAAAGAACTTATTGAGATAGGCTAATTGCTTCACGTGCGGTCTGGCTTCTTTCTGGTACCCTTTGTAAACCACTGATTAGCGGATTGGTTGAGTTGCCCCTGACAGTCCGGGCTGATTTAATGCCATTTGTCACCCCTTTACTCCGGCTCAGTTTTTATATTTACCCTTCCTAACCACAAATATCCAAATTATGAGCCGAATCGTCACCTTAGATGAATTTATCATCCGACGGCAAAAAGATTTCCCCTTTGCTTCCGGAGAACTGACCGGTCTGCTACGCGATATTGGCGTGGCTGCCAAAATTGTCAACCGTGAAGTCAACAAAGCAGGACTGGTCAGTATCCTGGGGAAGGCCGGTTCAGAGAATGCCTCCGGCGAGGATGTGCAAAAGCTCGATCTTTACGCCAACGAGAAACTGATCGACTGCCTCAAAAACAGCGGCGAATGTTGCGGGGTCGCTTCCGAGGAGCTGGAAGATATTATCCCTATTAACTCCGTGGCTTCCAAAGCCTCTAAATATGTCGTGGTCTTTGATCCGTTGGACGGGTCTTCCAACATTGACGTCAACGTTTCTGTGGGAACCATTTTTGGGATCTACCGCCGCCTTAGTGATGCGGAGTCTACCGTTGAAGTAAAAGATTTTCTGCAGAAGGGTGTAGACCTTGTCGCTGCGGGCTACGTGCTTTATGGCACTTCCACCCTGTTAGTGTATACCACCGGACGTGGTGTAAATGGATTTACGCTGGACCCTACAATCGGAGAGTTCTGCCTCAGCCATACTGATATTCAGATACCGGACCGCGGCAACTACTACTCTGTCAATCAGGGCTACTACCTGAAGTTTGATGTGGAAATGCGCCGGTACATCGACCACTGTTCTGACCTAAATCTACGGTTGCGCTACATCGGGTCTATGGTTTCTGATATTCACCGGATACTCTTTCAGGGCGGCATTTTCCTCTACCCCAACACCCGAAAATACCCGCAGGGCAAACTCCGGCTGGTCTATGAGTGCAACCCGCTGGCTTACATCGTGGAACAGGCCGGCGGCAAAGCCATCACCTGTCAGCTGGAACGCATTCTTGAGCTGGAAGTCAAACACCTGCACCAACGCGCCACTATCGCGATCGGATCACCTGGTATGGTTGACGAAATGAAAGCCTTTGTGGAACGATACAGTGCTACGCCCGTATTTAACGGATCATGATGCAATGGAGGAGGCATCGCAAAAGCGATCCAAAAAAAATGCTGTAAAACCTTGCTTTTGTAAAGACCAGAGATGTATATTTGCATCGCTTTTAAAATAAGCGCTACTACTCCATGCCCAGATGGCGGAATTGGTAGACGCGCTACCTTGAGGGGGTAGTGTCCTTATGGATGTGCAGGTTCGACTCCTGTTCTGGGCACCGAAGCCTGATTGTCACTGACAGTCAGGCTTTTTTCTTTAGAACTCTCATTATTGGATTTTACCCGAAAAAGAATTACTTTTACAGCATAAAGTATAAAATAGCCGAAAGAAGAGTTTTTTCTATAAACTCCAGATATACACACTCCACGTTTCTGACACTCCTGCACAACACCCAAACCGGGCACTATAAGAAACGGGCTATTCAAAGCCCGTTCTGATTTTGTCCTGCGAAAAAACAGAATAAGAGTAAATCACTTGATGAATTTCATGTTACTCTCCTGCCTTTTTTGCCCACGAAGTGACTAAAGAACTAAGGTACCGTCTTAACCTTAACTCAACAAATAAGATTTCAAGCTTACCGCTTGTAATCGTGCAGACTTACTCAGACAACAGATGAAGAAAGTTCCGGATACTAAAATCGGTAATTTACAGGTAGTTGAAAAACAGTCGGTTGTAGCTTATCTGCACTGCTTTTGTGCAGAGGGGACCCCGCTCAACGTGGATGTGCTGAACGAGCAGGGGAAAACCTACCGCACCCACAAAGCCCACTTGGAACCTGGGCCCCACAAAGCCACTATACGCCTTGGTAATTTACCACCTGGACGGTACAATGCATGGATAACCCTTGGACAAGTTTCAGGCATCCGAAGTTTTACCATATCGAAGAGCGACTCCTTCAAAGACCGGTTTAAAAAATGGCTCAAACGATAAAATTCCTACCTTTTTTATAGATTTTCTCTTCCCCGCTTCAACTAAGCTCTTTGACCTGCGTTTCTTAGTCATTACTTAAGGACAGTCCCCTACTGACCGCCTTTTAACCTCACACTACGGAACCATGCCAGACAAAAAAACAATCGGCAAAAAAGAAGCTGAAAAACTGGAGCGCATCGCTTTCATACTAAAAACCGTTGCCCATCCCCTAAGACTGGGCATCGTGCACCTGCTGGAGCAACACCCTCAGCTTTCCGTTTCCGATATCTGTACCATGCTGGGTTCCGAGCAATCGCTTACCTCCCACCACCTCCAAAATATGCGCCTCAAAGGCATCCTGCATGCTGAACGGGACGGCCGCAGCATGCTCTACACGCTTAAAGAACGTGACGTCTCCTCCATTATCTCCTGCCTCGAAAATTGTAATTGTAACATGTAAGCACTAGCAGGAAGAAGCATTGGCCAACCGGCATAATGCCTTTTCTTTTGGTTTTTTACATGAACAAAACAAACTATATTCGACTTTCCAACTTATTATTATGGCACCTTATCGATCACTACCTGTGGATTTGTTTATGGTTGAACTGGCCCTTACATCGGACGCGGTCCTGATCGACTTACGAACACCTCAGGAGATTCGGAAGGATAAATTGATGGATCAGGCTGTGAACCTAGATTACCTCAGCGATACTTTCGATGAGGAAATCGAAACACTGGACCGGCTCAGGCCCTATTTCCTGTACGATAATGGTGGCAAAAGAGCGCCTTTGGCGGCCTCCCTTATGGCACGGCGGGGCTTCAGGCAGATTGCTTACCTGCAGGGTGGAAGAAAGGAGATTCGGGAATTTGAGCGGTAGTGTTTTTGCCAGGATGAATGAGACCGAAGCTTGTTTTATGCCAGGGGACGGATTGTAGCCAACCTGGTCGCTATTAACAATTTTGAACCATAAAATTACAGATGAAAGACTTCTGGGAGAAACGCTACGCAGCCGAAGAATATGCTTACGGCAAGGCACCAAATACTTTTCTCCGGGCCGAATTGGAGGACCTGGAGCCGGGGCATGCCCTTTTCCCTGCGGAGGGAGAAGGCCGTAATGCGGTTTACGCTGCCCAACTTGGCTGGTCAGTAGAGGCTTTCGACTACAGCAGTGCCGCTAAGCATAAAGCACTCCGCCTGGCAAAAGCCAGCCAGGTTAACCTGCAGTATCAGGTTGCTTCCATAGAAAGCTTCCTTTTTGAGCGCAAGCAATACGATCTTATTGCCCTGTTCTTTGTACACTTACCTCCTACCCTGCGGCAACAACTGCACGCCGCATGTGCTTCTGCCCTGCGCCCCGGCGGTACGTTACTGCTGGAAGCCTTTCATAAAGAACAACTCCCCCTGCAGTCCGGCGGCCCGAAGCAGGAAGCCATGCTGTTTGGCCTGGAGGAGCTGGAAGCAGACTTTGCGTCGCTTTCACTCGACCAGATTTCCCGGCAACGTGTTATTTTAGAGGAAGGCCCCTACCATCATGGGCCAGCCGAGACCATCAGAATCCGCGCAACCAAACATCAATAAATATGGAAAGCCTGAAAGTAGCTCAATCCACCTTCGATGCCATCGCCAAAGAAATCCACAGTGACCAAAGTCCGGTAGGCATCGATGCAAAGAAAACCCACATTATTATACTCGAAAAGCTGCTGCAGCTGGAAGAACGGCTAAAGCAAATCGAAGCCAAACTTGAAGCAAAAGACCACTAACCTATGATAACAGAAAAGGCAAGGCCGGAAATCCTGTCACTCATCCGTCAGCACTACCCTCAACTCGCGGAGCGCAAACTTCAGGATGAGATTGCGAATGAAGGTACCATTATGCATTTCAAAGCCGGATCCCTAATCATGGATTTTGGAGCCTACGTCAAAATCATGCCCCTGATCATCAAGGGCAGCATTAAGGTCTCCCGCGAGGACGAGGAAGGCAATGAATTGTTCCTCTATTACCTGAAGCCCGGAGAGACCTGCTCCATGTCTTTCACCTGCTGCCTGATGGACAAAAAGAGCGAAATCCGGACTGTAGCAGAAGAGGACACCACCCTCATCGGCATCCCCACCCGCTTTATGGATGAGTGGATGAGCCGGTACCTTAGCTGGAAGAACTTCGTGATGACCTCCTATGACAACCGCATGCTGGAACTCGTTCGCACCATTGACAGTATTGCATTCAAAAAAATGGATGAACGCCTGATGGACTACCTGGAACAAAAAGCAGAAGCCAACGACAGCCGGACCCTGAATGCCACTCATCAGGAAATAGCTTATGACCTCAATGCCTCCCGGGAAGCGGTTTCCCGCCTGCTAAAACAGCTGGAAAAAGATGGTGTTGTCCAGCTTGGGCGCAACCGTATTGAGCTGCTGTAGTTGTTCCGAAACCAGTCCGGGAAAGGGAAGAAAGCAGTTATTGTGATATTCGTCACTGCAAACCCCGGTAGAAAGGTGGACTTTTGTATCGTTGATTAGCCAATTGTTAACGAGTGTTTGTCAAGCCGCACTTGACAAATTTTAAAATAGTTCTCCGCGATGCGAATTAAAGACTTTCTACCCATTTTGGACTGGCTTCCAAATTATAAGACAAGCAACCTGCAGGGCGACTTGTCAGCAGGCCTGACCGTTGGTGTCATGCTCATCCCACAGGGCATGGCTTACGCAATGATTGCCGGACTGCCGCCGATTTATGGTTTGTATGCCTCTACGATCCCTTTGATCATTTATGCCATTCTCGGCACTTCCCGTCAGCTGGCAGTTGGCCCGGTCGCCATGGTCTCTCTGCTGACAGCAGCGGGTATTGGCGCCCTGGCAGAGGGCGGCACGGAGACCTATATCATGCTAGCCGTAGCGCTGGCCCTGTTTGTAGGTGTAATCCAGTTTTTGCTTGGCGTTTTCCGGCTTGGTTTCCTGGTTAACTTTCTTTCTCACCCGGTCATAAGCGGCTTTACGTCAGCTGCGGCATTGATTATTGGCCTGTCTCAGCTCAAGCACTTGTTGGGTGTAAATATCCCAAGAAGCCACCACGTACATGAAATTCTGCTCAACGCTATAGAACAGTTTGGTGACGTGAATTGGTATACCTTCGGCGTAGGCATTGGGGGTATATTGCTGATCAAAGGCGTAAAGAAAATCAACAAAGCCATTCCCGGTCCACTCCTGGCGGTAGTATTTGGTATAGCCGCAGTCTACGGTTTAGGCCTAGTGGATCAGGGCGTTAAAATTGTAGGGACTGTTCCTGAAGGACTGCCTTCTTTTGTTGTCCCTCAATTCTCAGGCGAAGATTTCTCCGCTCTGCTGCCTATCGCACTGACGATTGCCCTGGTCAGCTTTATGGAAAGTATCGCGGTGGCTAAGGCCATTCAGGCTAAACACAAAAATTACAAAATATCTGCTAATCAGGAACTGATTGGGCTTGGCGCCGCCAATATTTTTGGTTCCTTGTTCCAGTCCTATCCTGTTACCGGCGGATTCAGCCGTACTGCGGTTAATGATCAGGCGGGTGCAAAAACCGGCCTGGCGGCTATCATCAGTGCCGTCCTGATTGCGCTGACCCTGCTTTTCCTGACGCCACTGTTTTATTACCTGCCTAAGGCTATTCTGGCATCCGTAATTATGGTTGCCGTTTTTGGGCTGATCGACATCAAGGAGGCAAAGCACCTCTGGACTACCGACCGGGTAGACTTTTGGATGCTCATTGCAACCTTCATCGGTACACTTTCCCTGGGTATTGAGCAAGGTATCCTCATCGGTGTGGTCTTGTCGCTCGGGGTAGTGATTTTCCGTACCACTATGCCTCACTTCGCGGTACTGGGCCGCATCCCCGGCGAAGACCACTACAAAAATATCAACCGCTTTGACAACCTGGAGCAACGGGAGGATATCCTAATTATGCGCTTCGATGCACGCCTTTACTTCGCGAACGTCAACTTCTTCAAGGAAGCTATCGAGGCAGAAGTGGAACGCCGCAAGGGCAAACTCAAGCTCTTTATCCTGGACGCCAACAGCATCAACAGCGCCGACAGTAGCGGGCTGCATACCCTGGAGGAAATTCGCGAGTTCCTGGCCTCCCTGAACATCGAGTTCTACATGACGAGCGTGAAAGGGCCCCTTCGCGACACCCTGCAAAAAGGGCACTTCGATGAGAAGCTGGGCAAGGACAAATTCTTCATGCATATTCAAACGGCAGTGGACAACTTTGACGAGAAAAACCCACAGCGGTACAAAGATTATGTGCTGCAGACGAATCTGGATTAAGAAATCCAACTCCATGCTTCTGAAAAAGCGCCCTGATCATTTTTGGTCAGGGCGCTTACTGTTTGTATGGAATAGGTTAGGAGCGGATTCGTCATAAATTCAAGGAGTTGTGCCTACCCACTGTGCCAGAATGATCAGCAGGGTTCTGGTATCATCTTTTTTTGCCCGTTTAGCGGGGTCTGCCCCGCACTTCTTTGGGGTTCATAAGTCCTGGTGGTCTGTCAAGGCTAAAACCAGGGGTTGCCTGCGGCGACCTGTGAGGCTACCCTTCGTTGGACAACCCCTTACGTAGCGCTGCTATGCGCGGGAACATCCGCCCCCGCCTGCCTTAGTACCTAAGTACGGTCTCCGGTGGCCAAAGCCAACAGGCGACGAGACACGGACAGGTTGATCAGCCTCAAAATTCGCTCCCACTCAACCCATAAATTAACACTTGACAGACCACTAGGTTTGCAATAGGTCCAAGCTCCAGAATTATTCTAATGCCCTTCTATTTTTTTCCCAACCAGCTTCAAGGCCTCTATTGCTTAAGCATTTGCTACATTTTATAACTGCTCCAATTCATCAATCCGGTCCAGTTCCAGCACCGTGTGCCCTTCTTCCGGAAAATACATGCGCCGGAACTTTTTGCCCCAGACCAAATCCCTGAATATGTAGGAACTATTAGCGTGGACATCCTGTGCAAAGGTCTCGTCGTAGCCTTGGAGCAACACCAGAAATTCGGGCTGCATAGCTTCCAGTTCCTCCCGGGTCTTCTGCCAAAGCGGGCTGTCCTTATCAATAATGTGGACCAGGACCCAATTGAGGGGAAAAAGAAAGACCCTATCCCTCTCGAGTTCAAGTAGGTTAAAGCGCCGGACTTTCCGCCCTTTTTCATCTTCGCCCACCCATGACATACTGACTTTGGCACTGAGGTTGATCAGTTTGTTGTTGCGCTGATTGACGATTTGGAACTGGAAACTCTCGTAGGGCGTATCTTTGTAAGGGCGAATGACGGCTTTCTTACTGAACAAAATACTCGACTGCGGCTGAGCAAAGCGGGCAAAGAAGAGCCCCGTGGCCAGCGCAAACCCCATCAGGCCCACTAATGCATCAATAGAAGCAATGATATTGGCAGCAATGCCGGTGGGGCTGATGGCACCATACCCTACAGTGGTGAAGGTCTGGACACTAAAGAAAAAGGCAACGAAAAAGTCGCCCACAAGCGAGTTGGCAGGTTCGGCGCCGGATAAATATTCCAGACCGATGGTCAGGTAAATCAGTGCAAAGATAGAATTGACCACTATGTAAATAGCTGTGATCAGCGCGAAAAAGCGCAGCCAGGACATTTCCACCAATGCCTGGTAGGGCCGCCATGCTTTACCACCCCGGCGCAGGATGTTATAGGAACCATCACGGTTGATGAGCCGGTCTTCGCCAGACGTAATGCCGCTGCCGAAGCCGAGGTCGTTCTCAGATGAAGCAGCACGCCTGGTTAAGGATGAAGTTATATCTCTCAGTTTCATGTCCCTAAAATAAGAAAGTCTGGTTTTACACTTCACAACTCTTTGCCTGCCATTCCGTTTAAGATCATAAGAAAACCAGATATCCACAAGCCATGCGCCCCGATGACCTCGACCACTTACTGAAGAACCTCGAACAAGGTGCCGCTGACGAGCTGTCTGAGCTGGAGTCCCTGGGCGCTTCCTTCTATCCTACCGGGCAGTTATTAAGGCTGCGCGGGCAGTGGGAGGTAAAAAACACCCTCTTTAAAAAGTTCCAGCGTTTTTTCATCGGTGCGGTAGCTACCTCACCGGTTTGGTTAGTCCTGTGGGGGCTTTGCCTCAAAACCGGCATGGCCCGGCTGGGGCTTATTTTCCTGGCTTTCTTTCCTTTTTCTTTTTTGCTGTTCTTCTTCGGGCTCTATTTTATGCACACCTTTTTCAAAGGGCAGGGCCATCTTGACCGGGTTGGGGAGATGATCAGCCATGAACTGCAGCACCGGCAGGGGAATAAGTAAAAAGTACCACAGACTCCCGGAAAAGCCCTAACAAAATGGGCTGTTTTACCTCTATTTTTGGTGCGGATACAAAAAGTACCACCATGAATGATTTGCAAACGCTAAATATCGAAGAGCTCCGCTGCAATGCTTTTGCCAGCAATGGACAACCCTTTGATATGTGCACTCTGCAGGAATTTGTGCGGGAGCAAACGATGGGCGAACAGGTCCACCGGCACAACTACTACATGGTAATGGTGGTGACAAAAGGAGAAGGGTGGCAACTGATCGACTTTGAAAGCTACCGGGTCAGTCCCGGGCGCATCTTTGTAATGTATCCCGGGCAGGTACACGCCTGGGAAGAGTACACTGACCTGGAAGGGTTTCTTGTGTTTTTCACGCAAGGCTTCTTTACCGAGCGTTACAACGACAACAACCTTCGGGAGTTCCCCTTTTTCAACACCAGTTATTTTCTGCCCTATATTGATGCCCGCCCGACGGCGTTCAGCCACCTTATTAGGCTTGTTGGCTGCATGCTGAGGGAATACGAGCAACGGCCCGGGGACTACCTCAAGACCCTGCGCTCCTATCTCAACATCGTGCTGCACGAATGTAAGCGTCTGTACCATGGCAGGGAAGAGGATAGCCATGAGCCCAGGGATAAAAATATGGTGCTTATTGTCCGGCGCTTCGAACAACTTATCGAAGAACACTTTAGAGATAAAAGGAAAGTGCGTGATTATGCAGAGCTGTTGTTACTTACCCCCAATTATCTCAATGCCGTTTGCAACAAAGTGGCTGGCAGGTCAGCCGGGGAGCTCATTCGGGAGCGGGTGATGCTGGAAACCCGGCGCATGCTGTTGCACGATGCCCGGACGGTAGCCGAAATTGGCCACTACCTCAGCTTTCCGGACAATTCGTACTTCAGCCGGTTTTTCAAGAAGTATGAGGGTATGAGCCCGGAAAAGTTTAGAAAAAAGTATAACCGAATTTAACCGTAATGTTGGCAGCCTTCCTAAGCAAGCACGCTAACCTCACATAAAACTAATAACAATGGACGTAGAAATTCTCTCCAGAATTCAATTTGCCTTTACGGTCGCGTTCCACTACATCTATCCTCCACTGAGCATTGGGCTGGGATTGATCATGGTCGCCCTGGAGGGGCAGTACCTGCGCACCGGCAATAAAGAATACCATGTACTGGCGAAGTTTTGGACCAAAATCTTTGCCCTGACCTTTGGCATTGGCGTAGCCACGGGTATTGTCATGGAGTTTGAGTTTGGCACCAACTGGGCCACGTATTCGAGGTACGTGGGCGATGTCTTTGGCAGTGCGCTGGCGGCTGAGGGGATTTTTGCCTTTGCCCTTGAGAGTGGCTTTCTCGGCGTCCTGCTCTTTGGCTGGAACCGGGTGAGCCCCCGGGTGCACTTTATTGCTACGCTGGGCGTTTGGCTGGGCTCTATGTTCAGTGCGGTATGGATAGTGGTCGCCAATTCCTGGCAGCAGACACCGGCTGGCTTTCATGTGGTGGGTGAAGGCCTGGATGCCCGGGCGGAAATCACCGACTTCTGGGCGATGGTGTTCAACCCATCGAGTGTGGAACGGCTGATACATGTATGGCTGGGTGCTTTCCTGGCGGGCGCTTTTCTGGTACTGAGCGTGCATGCCTACTACCTCCTGCGCAACCGCCACGTGGAATTGTCTAAGAAAGCCTTTAAAATCGCCCTGATTGTGGCTACCATTGTCTCCTTAGGGCAACTGGTCGCCGGTCATGCCTCAGCAGATGGCGTAGCCGAAAATCAGCCCGCCAAGCTGGCTGCGCTGGAAGGCCACTTCGAGGCTAATGCCCCGGCAGATATGTACCTCATGGGTTGGGTGGATAAAGAGTCGCAGCAGGTCACCGGTATTCCGATTCCGGGCGGGCTTTCCTTCCTGTTGCATTTCGACTTCAATGAGCCGGTCACCGGGCTGAATGCCTTCCCCATCGAAGATCAGCCGCCGGCGCTGAATGCCATTTTCCAGTTTTACCACTTTATGGTGGCTTTCGGGATGCTTATGATTGCGCTCACGCTTTACGCCTCCTTCCAATGGTGGCGGGGTAAATTGTTTGAGCAACGCTGGCTGCTTTGGGTCTTTGTCTTTGCAGTCCTGCTGCCCAACCTTGCCAATCAGTTTGGCTGGTTTGCGGCTGAAATGGGCCGGCAGCCCTGGGTCGTCTACGGTTTGCTGCGGACCAGTGATGCGCTTTCGGCTTCCGTGCAGGCCAATCAGGTCCTGTTCTCCCTGATCATGTTCTTCCTGATTTATGCGCTACTGTTCGCCCTGTTCATTTACATGCTGAACAAAAAGATCAAGCATGGCCCGAGCGAAGACCAACTGCTGGACCACCGTTCCCGGCATGAAGAAATGGCGGAAGCAGCCGGAAAATTTTAGAAAAAGCTAACCTAGTAAGATATGGCAACCCTATTTGGACTAGATTATCCGACGCTTTGGTTCCTCGTCATTGGCGGGCTGTTCAGCGGCTACGCTATACTCGATGGGTTTGACCTGGGCGCCGGAGCCTTACATTTGTTTTTTAAGAAAGAAAAAAGCCGGCGCATCGCCCTTAATGCGGTGGGGCCGGTCTGGGATGGCAATGAGGTTTGGCTGGTGATTGCCGGAGGGGCTCTTTTTGCAGGATTTCCGGTGGTCTATGCGAGTTTATTCTCGGGTATGTACATCCCGTTTATGTTATTCCTGTTGTTCCTTATTTTCAGAGCGGTCTCTATTGAATTCCGGAGCAAGGAGGAAATGAAGTGGTGGCGGAAAATGTGGGACATCAGCTACAGCGTGGCGAGTATTGCCCTTTCCGTCCTGCTGGGCGTGGTGCTGGGCAATGTACTGATTGGGATTGAAATTGGGCCACATGGCAATTTCCAGGGGCACTGGCTGGAATTTCTCAACCCCTATGCCCTGCTCGTGGGCGTCACGACACTGGCGTTATTCTCTACTCACGGTGCTCTGTACCTTTTGATGAAAACAGAGGGGCGGCTGTACGCCAAATTGTCTATTCTGGCCCGGCGGGCGATTATCTTTTTTATCGTAACGTTTAGCCTGGTCACCCTGTATACCTTGATTTACATCCCACATCTGACGGACCGCTTCAAAGATTTGCCGTGGCTGTTCGTTGTGCCCGTGCTTGCCTTTTTGAGCATTGCCAATATCCCACGTCTGATTTCCAAGCGGCGGTTCCGGGACGGGTTTATTTTCTCGGCCATTACGATGAGCCTGCTGCTGGTCGTTGTAGCGATTGAGCTCTATCCGGTAATGCTGCTTTCTACGGTAGATGAGGCTTACAACATAACGATTTACAATGCTGCCTCTTCCGAAAAATCCCTTGGTATTATGCTTACCATTGCGGCTATCGGGACGCCTTTAGTACTGGCGTATACGGCTTTTGTCTTTTGGACTTTCCGGGGCAAGGTAGAGCTGGACGAAACCAGCTATTAAGACTTATTTCATGACGATCATTTTTGGTTTCATGCAGACGAAACCATTCGGGCAGGGAGGAATTCCCTGCCTTTTTTTTATTTTAGTGGTCTGATATGGAAAACATGCTCTACCACTCCAAAGCCATTCCTAAAGCTGAAAGCTTTCAACCTTTCTGGTGGACAGGGTTTCTGCTCCTATTAAGTATTGTTGTATTTGTTGTAGGGGGTTTTTTGCCTGTAAGTGGCTGGTGGGCAGTTCTTTTTATTACAGGCGGTTCGATCGTATTTGAGTGGAATCGCATCAAAAAGCATGCTTATATAGTAAAACTCCTGATGAGCAAAGGCGTATTGGAGCTTACCATTCAGAAAGACAGGGAGCAATTTTGCTGCACAGGACCTCTAAATGCCTCTCTCTGGTGGACCTACGAATTTGAAACATCGGGAGGAAAACGTGATGCCCGTAGCAATTATGTTGTACTTCTCCGTATTCAAGGCATTGAGGGTAATTGTATTCAATTCTCTGAAAGTTATGGGCCTTGGAAATCTGCTCCTAAGGGTATGGGATATAGTCATCATCAATTAGAGGAACTGTTACCAATTTTCGAAATGGACCACCTTGATAATTTATACGACGTGATCCAAAAATATCAATTATCAAAATCAAAATCCCCTCGATCATGAAAAAAGCAATAAGGCTGGTTTGCTCATTTTCTGGGCGCTGATCCCATATAGAGCTCTTGAAGCCTAATGTTGAATTCCGGAACTAAATAATTGAAGCCCGTACCAAATGATTATAAAAGATTTCTACACCGCGTTCCAACACAAAGACAGCGACGCCATGCAGGCCTGCTACGCTCCTGATGCCCGGTTTGCCGACCCGGTATTCCCCGGCCTCAACTACGAGGAGACCTGTGCCATGTGGGCCATGCTCGTCTCTGCCGGCAAAGACCTGGAGTTGAATTTCTCAGATGTGCACCTGCAGGGCAACAGTGCCTCTGCCAACTGGCAGGCGACCTACACCTTTTCCGCAACAGGGCGAAAAATCATCAATAACATACGGGCCAACTTTGAGCTTCGGGATGGGAAAATCTACCGGCACAAGGATCAGTTCAACTTTTACCGGTGGGCACAGCAAGCCTTTGGCGCCACGGGTTACCTCATCGGCTGGACGCCCTTTTTCCAAAAAAAGGTACAGACTTCTGCCCGCCGCAGCCTCGAAAAGTATATGGCCCGATGACCTTCCGGCGACTTGAAACTGGTCAGCCCCTCCCTATGCCGCTCCTGTTGGAGGCTGACCCTGACGAAGCAAAAGTACAGGCTTACTGCCGTACCGGTCAGGTTTGGGTGATGGAAGCGGACGCCATCTGTGGCGTGGCGGTGCTCCAAGCCATTGAAGAAGCGCCTGAACCCACCGCCGAAATTATGAATATTGCGATCAAGCCCGGCCTTCAGGGCAAAGGGATGGGAAAGCAACTGCTTCATTTTCTGATTGCTGAGGCTAAAAGGCAGGGGTTTCAGCGCTTGCAGGTCGCTACTGGCAATTCCAGTATTGGGCAGCTGGCGTTCTACCAAAAAGCAGGATTCGAGCTGCTGCGCCTGGAGCGGCATTACTTTACCAAAAACTACTCAGCGCCTATTATCGAAAATGGCATCCACTGCCGGCACCGTCTTGTCCTGGAGCTGCTGCTACCTTAAACATTGCTAACTCTGCGGATAACTTTGTATTCTAGCTACATACAAACCCCAATACACCATGTACCACCTCCGATTCCTCACTGCCTTCGTTTGTTTGCTGTCTTTTTCATTTGTGAATGCTCAGGAAAAATGTGATACGCTGATTTTACATCCGGGCCGCCCGCTCGAGGTGACCGTTGACTCCGTAGCCAATGGTAAGGTATACTGCAAATTATGCGGAAAACAGCCCGGTCAGGCACAGGTCATCCCGCTCAAAATGGTAGCAGAGATCAAGTACCACGATACCAGTAAGAGAAGCGCTCAAAAGGACACCACCACACAAGTCCCAACTGAAGCAGCCGCGGAAACGGTCCGGGAAGTAAGCAAAGACACCAAGATACCTGAATGGATTTTGACCAGGAAGGATAAGCCATCAGTCCAAAAACGATTCAAAAAAGGGATCAAAGTGAAAGTGGTATATCTCGAACAGGATAAGAAACGGAAGGTAGTTGATGTACTGGACGATATAACGGAAACCCATCTTGTCCTGAAATCTCACTACAATTCCACGATCTCCATTCCCAGAGAAAAGGTTTTAAAAGTCAAAATCAAGAATGGTCTGGGTATTTTTGGAGGAGTAGCCCTAGGTGTAGGATTAATTGTTGGTCTTGTTACTGTCAGCATTGCCCTAATTGCGATAACAATCTCAATTATATTTTCCGGCGGTCAAGATCCTAATGCCTCCGGTTTACAAGAAGAAGCCAACCAAGGCTGCACCTTATCCATAGTGGTTATGGTAATTGGTATCATTGCGTTAATCGCCTACAACGCCTCCTGGATCAACGCACCCTTCTCAGAAAAATGGAAGGTAGAAAAAGTGATGCAGGAAGCAAAGCAAGAAGCCAACCCTAGTGAGACAGAAGTCATCGGCATTGAACAGCCCTGAATATCCCTAAGACTAAAAAAGATATGACCGCTATTGTACCTACCATTCGGCAGTTCCTCCAAAAACCTTTTCCGGAGACGGAAAGCTGGCCGAAGTATTTCCGGAATATTGCGCTCATCAGCCTGTTTGTAGCGCTGTTCCTGTATATCTTTCAGCCCTTTGGCATCTCCACTATTGAATCCGGGAAGGCTTTAAAGTGCCTTGGGTTTGGGCTTATGACTTTTGCAGGAGCCTTGGTATTTCAGCTGATCTACGGTTTTTTATCCTCACTGCGCCCTGAACGTCAGTTCACCTTCGGGCACTGGATCGTGTACATGTCCGGCATTATGCTAACCATCAGCCTGTGCAATTTCCTTTACGCCCGCCTGCTGTTCTTTGGGGATATCCGCTGGGAATTTTTTCCGAGTATGATTTACGGGACCCTTATGGTCGGCATTTTTCCTTTGGTGGCACTGGGCCTGCTGTCGCTGATCCGGCAGGAACATAAATACCTGGCTATAGCGAAGGAAATCAATCAGGAGCATCCTCATCCTGTACCACCCGGGCCACAAGCCACGGAAACCTTATTTGGCATCCCCACTAACAACATCCGCTACATTGAAGCCCTGCAAAAATACGTTCGTATCGGATATTTGGATGAGGCGAACCAACCGAGAGAACAGACCGAGCGCGCTACCCTGAAAAGCATTCTGGACCAGATTGATGACAAGGCCATCGTGCGGTGCCACCGGTCTTATCTGGTCAACAGGACTGCCGTAGCGGACACTGCGGGCAATGCGCAGGGGCTGATGCTCACCCTCGCAGATTGCCCTAAAACGGTACCGGTATCGAGGAGCTATGTTCCTGTATTTAGAGAGGCGTAGGTCTTTCAATTGGGAATTTTCCCTTTGTCAGCCATCCCTGCGCCTTGTCATTGGTCACATTACCTTTGTCATTAAGCCCTGTTCCGGCCATCCATCACAACCCGCTTGACCGGTCTCTGCCAACCCTTTAAGTTTGCTGGCATACTTCACTAAATACGAAATGTTATGGCAGCTCAATTACACGACCTTTTACTTTGGATCCATATTCCATTTGGGGCGCTAAGCCTCATCCTGTTCTGGCTCCCCGTTGGTTTGCCTAAAGGCAGCCCGAAACACCGCACCTATGGGCTGTACTATTTCTACTGCATGTGGGTGGTCGTCGTTACCGCACTATTGCTTAGCATCTGTAACCTTATCCTGAACCACTACGTGGCCGCCCTCTACCTTGGGTATTTGTCCATCATTACGGCATATCCGCTGTGGTATAGCCATGAAATCCTGAAACAGGGCGGGGAATGGTCCAACCGGTATTTCATCGTTCGGAAAATTTTCCTGGCTGTGCTGTTCGCTTCCGGCATTGGCATGATCCTGATGGGAGGCCTGAAGTACCATTTCCTTGGCATGGGCACTATGATGGGCTTTTTTGGGCTGCTGGCGCTACCCTCAGGGAGGGACTTGTTCCGGCGTAAAGCAATTGCCATGGAAAAAGAGCAGCGGCTGAAAATGCACATTCAGGGCACCATCATTTCAGGCATTGCGGCTTATACGGCTTTTGCAGCCTTTGGCGGCAGCCGTATCCTGGTTGGTTTGCTGCACTTCCATCATCAGTGGATGGTCATTCCGTGGATTTTGCCAACGCTTTTGGGCATAGCATATTCCTGGTATATGAAGCGTAAATACAGGCAAGCCTGATTCCCGAAACAGCAGGCAAGCAGGTTCAGGACATAAACCGGTCAATGATGTAATTGGAAAAATTGACCAAATCTTCCCGGAGGCTATCTTCTTCATCACCAAAAAATTCCAGAAATTCATAGCAGCGTCCATCGTGGGTCAAAATGGCAATTGTGCCTACGAAAAGCTGATCGTAGGGAAGTACCTTGGTATTCAGCTCTGCTATGTCCTCTACATTGACCCGCCTGACTTTGAAACCTTCTTTGATCGCAATTTCCTGTGAGTTCAGTGTCGCAGACTTTTTCCGGGCTTCTTTTTCACGCTCCCGCATATTCATGTACGCTATCAACGCAGTCACACTTAGCAAAACGGGGATGCCCACTATCCGGGACCGGATATAGAAAAGGGCTATACTACTGATGATCGTACCGATAACCGCAGTGTATAGATATAGCTGCAGATTCTTGTTCCTGAATTTGCTTCGGGTGATAACCAATCCACCATCTTGCTGAGGTGTGACTATAAAACTATGCCGCTCAAGCAGGAGCTGAATGGCACTTTCTGAGATTTGCGTTTGCATATACAGAGGTTTAGTATTGAAGTTTTTCAAAGGTAATCTTTTGATCGAAATCAACTGACTTTTTTCAATATTGGCTTCAGAACTTTTTGATAACACAAGTTCAATGATAACAACAGCGCATAAACTTGGTACAGTGCCTCAAGTCATAGATCTCTGATACTTAAGTTGAAGTTATTTTTCGACTAATCAAGGTAAAGGTTCGCGACTTTAGCCCGAGCTAAAGGAGCGGTTCTTAAACGAGGAGTAGGCGGAAAATAACGAAACTTGGGGTATCAAGGATTGATGGCTTGAGGTACTATTAGCTGCCTGACCACAAAATCAAATCCTGACAAACCTCACTACCCCCCCTGACAAACCTCATCGTAACCCGCGGGAAGCTTGCGCATCTTGCCAATACACAACTAACCAACAGCATCATGATCAAATCCATCCCCATTCCTGTAAGCGAACTGATGAGCCGGGACCTCGTGGTGCTAAAGCCAGAAGACAACCTTCAGGCCATCGAGCAGTGTTTCCGGGCCTACAATATTCACCATATTCCAATTGTGAATGACGATGGGCAGCTCAAAGGGCTTGTCACCCGGTCCGATTTTTCCAGGGCCAATCACCTGCTGGCTCATTTCCGGCAGGATTTCAAATCCGTACTGGTGCAGGATATTATGACCCGGCAGCTGGCTACTACAACACCCGACACACCCGTGCACGAGGTAGCCACCGTTTTTCTGTCCAACATCATGCATGCCCTCCCGGTCGTAGACGGCGACACCCTTGTGGGCATCATTACCACTCAGGACCTGCTCCGCTACCTGCTGGAACAACGCAAACAATTAACCGAATAAAAAATATACTGATATGGTGACGACAACGAATTCAATTGAGAAGCTCCACTTCGAACACCGCCTCTGGATGAACGAGCTGAGCTTTTTCTCCGACGAGCTCAAAATCTATGAGCATCGTCTGGAGGACCTGGTGATTAAAAACAATGACACACAGGTGCTCAGCCTTTTGGAGCAGTTTCAGAATCAGTTCATCCGCCAACGTGAAGTACTGGAAGAATTGCACCACAATATCAAGGTGCACGAGCAAAAAATTGGCGAAGCGATGCGCCGGGGCGAAGAGGCACCTGCAGATCCTGACTTCCATGAGTACATGAAAGGAGAAATGGAATCCTATCGCCGCATTTACAGTGACCTGAAGCGTAAGTTTTACGGCTTCCTGGCCAAATATTTATAGCCAGCCAACCTGACAACAATCAAAACCAGCAAAACCAAACAAAGCCTGCTGCAGCACCATTTGCAGCAGGCTTTTTTTTGTGCCTGCCCAATTTGTGACGCCCGTCACTGATCTAACCTTCATCCTCCCTTACCTTTGTAGTGTTAATTATTTAAACCGAACACTAAAAATTCTCGATAAATATGAAAGTCGAACAGATTTATACCGGTTGTCTTGCAGAAGCCGCTTACTACATTGAAAGCGACGGCGAAGCAGCCATCATTGATCCATTGCGCGAAACTCAGCCTTACCTCGACAAACTGCGTCAGGAAGGTGCAGAGTTGAAGTACATTTTTGAAACCCACTTCCACGCTGATTTCGTATCCGGCCATATTGACCTGGCGAAAAAGACGGGTGCTACCATCGTTTACGGCCCTAAAGCAGAAACGACTTTTGAAAAGCACATGGCTACAGACGGAGAAGAGATCAAGCTGGGCAAGCTGACCATCAAAGTCCTCCACACGCCGGGGCACACGCCGGAAAGTACCACCTTCCTGCTTATTGACGAGAAAGGAAAAGAGCATAGCATCTTTACCGGTGATACCCTCTTCATTGGTGATGTAGGCCGCCCTGATCTGGCACAGAAGACCGGTGAAATCACTACCGAAGATCTTGCGGGCTGGTTGTTTGACAGCTTACGCGAAAAGATCATGACGCTGCCTGATGAAGTCATCGTCTATCCGGGCCACGGTGCCGGCTCTGCCTGTGGTAAGAACATGAGTGATGAAACCTGGGATACGCTTGGCAATCAGAAGAAGACCAACTATGCCCTGCGTGCCGATATGACCAAAGAGGAGTTCATCAAAGAACTTACCGCTGGCCTGATGCCACCACCGCAGTATTTCGCCGCAAACGCGAAAATGAACAAAGCCGGTTACGCCAGCTTTGATCAGGTGCTCGAAACCGGTGCCGTTGCCCTCGACGCCGCTTCTTTCGAAGAAGTCGTAGAACAGCACGAAGCACTCGTACTCGACACCCGCAGCGAAGCCGCTTTCCGCGAAAGCCATATCCCGAACTCCATCTTTATTGGTATCGACGGCAACTTCGCGCCCTGGGTCGGCGCTCTGGTTGGCGATCTGCAACAACCTATCGTTTTCCTCGCAGAAGCCGGCCGGGAAGAAGAAGTGGTGACCCGTTTGGCCCGCGTAGGCTACGACAACACCCTGGGCTTCCTCAACGGAGGTATTGATGCCTGGAAAGCCGCTGGAAAAGAAACCGATTCGGTAGAAGCTGTCACTGCGGTGGAATACGCTAAGCGCCTGGCTGCCGGCGAGGTGCCCACTACGCTTGATGTGCGCAAGCCAACAGAGTTCCTCTCCCAGCATGTCACTACAGCCCGCAACTTCCCGCTGGATTATATCAACAAGAACATGAACCGGCTGGAGCGCAGCGAAACGTACTACCTGCACTGTCTGGGTGGCTATCGCTCCCTGATCACCGCTTCCATCCTCAAAGCCCGTGGCTTCCACAATCTGGTGGACATCATCGGCGGATGGCGCGCTATCGAAGCGAGCGAAGCACCAGTAACGGACTACGCTTGCCCAAGCACACTGTCACAAGACACGATTGACGAGGCGATCAACGCCGTCGCATAAATAGAATGACCTTTTACAAGCCCGGTGACTTCGGTCGCCGGGCTCTTTTTGTTTTCACAACACCAATCAATCCTATTACCATGAAATCCTTATTCACTATTCTGGCCGTTGGCCTCGGCCTGTTCGCTATGAGCACCGCCTGTTCCCCATCCAACGATTCCGAAAAAGCGGCAGCGGACGAGGCTTCAGCCACTGCCACCCTGGACACCGCACAGTACAAAAAGCAGGGCATGGAAATCGCCATGGGCACCTTTAAAGTCCTCAGCGGTCAGCTCAAAGCCGCCATGCAGGAAGGTGGGGTAAAGAATGCGGCCCAGTACTGCAACACCGTTGCCTACCCGCTGGTCGACAGCCTCTCCGGGCAGTACAACGCCCAAATCCGCCGCGCCAGCAACAAAGTCCGCAATCCCAAAGACGCCCCTACCGCATGGGAACAGGAAATCCTCGATGCCTACCATGCACAGGCAGAGGCTGGTGAGCAGCCCAAACCCCAAATCCGCCAACTGGCTTCGGGTGAAATTGCCTTTTACGCCCCTATCATGATGCAGGAACTCTGCCTCAAATGCCATGGCAAGCTGGGCGAGACCCTGAAAGCCGAAGACTATGCTGTCATTCAGGAACTTTACCCTGAAGACAACGCCATCGGATATGAAGCCGGCGACCTGCGCGGTATCTGGAGCATCACTTTTCCCGCACCGAATTAATGCCGGTATAAATGAGCAGCGGATGAGCGCACCAATGCTTATCCACTGCTTACCCAACGCTATGGAGACGGCTGCACGCCAGTCTGCGTTTGCTAAAACTATCAGTGCCAATGACCTGTTTATGAGATGAAAGATATTGATCCGGTGGTCAAACACTAGTCTTCACCTGATAAACACTCCTGCCATAGCACCGTCCGAACTCACTTTACCGCAACTCGCCGAGCAGTTACTCCTTACGCTCAGGCACCGTAAGCCGAGCCGTCCACTCGAAGCCCGCCTCATGTCCCTTACCATTCCGGAGCTTCGGCAAGCCCTGAATACAGAGGACGCCCGCAAGGCTTTTTGGATCAATATTTACAATGCCTACTTTCTCCTGCTCCGCCAACAAGAATGGCAACGGCCGCATATCTTCCGTGAACCATTAGTCCCAATTGCAGGTACCCGCTTTAGCCTCGACGAGATCGAACATGGTATCCTAAGGCGATGCCGGGCCAAATGGGCTTTAGGCTACCTGCCCAGCCCCCTGTTCCGCCGCAGCATACGCCAACTGATGTTGCACCGGGCCGACTACCGCATCCACTTCGCCCTCAATTGTGGTGCGCGCAGTTGCCCACCAATATGCTTTTACAGCGAAGAACAGGTCAATACCCAACTGGACCTGGCCACGCGCGGCTTTTTGGAACAGGAAACTATAGTCGATGAAACCCGTCGCGTGCTGCACACCACACGCCTCATGCGTTGGTACCTCGGCGATTTTGGTGGCTTTCAGGGCATACGCAAGCTATTGGTCCGCACCCTTGGTTTGAACCAAAACAACTGGCGTATCCGGTTTCAGTCCTATGACTGGCGGGAATCGCTGTACCGGTTCAGCTCGTAATCCCCTTTCGGTCAACCCCTGCCAATACTCCTCAGCGGCTAACTTTTTACGCTGCCCTTCCTTTTATGCGTAACGAAACCTAAAAAGTTATGCGCATTATCCTCTTTACCGGCAAAGGAGGCGTTGGCAAGACGACCCTGGCAGCAGCCACGGCGCTCCGGTCCGCTCAGTCCGGCACCAAAACCCTCATCCTTTCCACTGACCCCGCCCACAGCCTTTCCGATGCCCTTGATCAGGAGCTCACCCCCGAGCCTCAGGAGATTGCCCCTAACCTCTTCGCTCAGGAGGTGGATGTCTACTATTCCATGAAAAAGCACTGGGAAAACGTCCGGCAACTTATGCTGGCCACCTTCCGCTTTCAGGGCGTGGAAAACGTGGTGGCGGAGGAGCTCTCCGCCCTGCCCGGCATGGAAGAGGCTTCCGCATTTTTGTGGCTGGAGGAGTACCACAGGGAAGGGCTTTATGACCTTATCGTCATTGACAGTGCGCCTACGGGCGAAACGCTGAGCCTGCTTTCGCTTCCACAAGTCACGCAGTCCTGGGTCATGAAAGCCTTCCCGGGACAACGGTTTGCTATGAAGGGGTTTGGGGCAATGGTCCGGGGTATGACCGGTATCCCATTGGACTACGGGCTGGACGAACTGGAGCGGCTCTTTGACAAGCTGGAACGCATACAGAAAGTCATGCAGGACCCGGAGATTTCAAGTATACGCGTTGTCCTTAATCCGGAGCGCATGGTCATCCGGGAAGCCAAACGAGCCTTGACCTACCTGCAGCTTTATGGTTATAATGTGGATGCCGTTCTGGTCAACCGCATTTTGCCGGAAGCAGCCCGGGCGGGAGGTTTTGAGCAGTACCTGGACCAACAAGCGGACTATCTGGAGGAAATCGAGCAAAGTTTTCAGCCCCTGCCCATTTTCAAACTCCCTCATCAGGGACGGGAAGTGTTTGGGCAGTCCCTGCTACAGGAAATCGGGCAGTCGCTCTACGGCGGCCGGAAAGACTTTACGGAAGTGCTGTATCAGGACAAGCCCTTCGAACTGCGGGAGATTACCGGAGGGTACACTGCCCGTCTGAAACTCCCCTTCGTACAGGACAAAGATTTCACCGTCAACAAATACGGGGACGAGCTCGTCGTATCCATTGGCAACCAAAGGCGGACCATCGCATTGCCCCGCTTTGCCAATTACCTGCAGGTAGAAGGTTATACCTTTGAAGCCCCCTGGCTGGAGGTACAACTGAAAAGATAGCACAGGACAATTGCTGTTTTGCTTTTTTGTACCTTCCAACCTGACACAACAAAACAGCGACTCTTATGAAAATAGTAGCCCTTGACGGAAGGACCCTCAACCCGGGCGACCTGAGCTGGGAAGACCTAAGTGCCTTCGGCGAGTACGAAATCTACGACTTTACGCCCGAAGAACAGGTGGTGGAACGGGGACGGCCGGCGGACATCCTCCTCGTCAATAAAGTGGTGCTGGGGAAAAACGAGCTGTCGCAACTCCCCAATTTGAAGTGCATTTGCGTCACCGCTACCGGGTACAACAACGTCGATTTACAAGCCGCCCGGGAACGCGGTATACCGGTATGCAATGCGGTGGGGTACAGTACGGATTCCGTTGCGCAGCACGTTTTTGCGCTCCTGCTGGCGCTAACCAATAAGGTGTACCAACACCACATCAGCGTGCAGGCCGGCGAATGGCAGCGCAGCGATGATTTTGCCTATACTTTGCATACCCTGCCCGAGCTAGCCGGGAAGGCCTTTGGCATTTACGGATTTGGGCGCATCGGGCAGCGGGTGGCGGACCTGGCGCAGGCATTTGGCATGAAAATCCTGGCAACCCACAAACACCCCGAGCGGGATGCCCGCCCCGGCGTGGAGTTTGTCAGCCTGGAGGAATTGTTCGAACGAAGTGATGTCATCTCTCTGCATGCCCCGCTTTCTGAGACCAACCGCGAGATTGTGAATGCCCAACTGCTGCAGCGCATGAAATCTACGGCCTACCTCATCAATACCGGCCGGGGCGGACTGATACAGGAAGCCGACCTGAAGCTTGCCCTACAAGAGGGGCAACTGGCAGGAGCTGCACTGGATGTGCTCAGTACGGAACCTCCAAAGGAGGGCAATGTGCTCATCAGCGCCCCGAACTGCATCCTCACGCCCCACCTGGCCTGGGCCTCGCTGGAAGCCCGGCAGCGCCTCATGGAGATTACCCTGAACAACATCAGGGCCTTTCAGGCAGGGGCTCCGCAAAATGTGGTCAACTAATCGTCCCAATACAAAGCGCCGGCCACATGGCGGTAGGCAAGTGCGCGGATTTGCCTTAAATTTGCCTTATGAACCTTCGTAAGCCACCCATTTCCTGGGGCATTGCCATCCTGATCGCGATCGGGCTGGGTCTGCTTTGGAGCCTTCGAGACTACCTCTTCCTCCTTTATCTCCGGGAAAACTACGAGTTTGAGTGGCACCGGCTGTGGCTACATGTCGCCAACTACTCTACCTGGGGCATCCTTTTCCCGCTGGTGCACCACTGGATCAGGCGCACTCAGGAGCATCAGGAGCGCTACCGCCTGATTGGCAGCATTCTGCTGATCGGGTTCGGGCTTTCTGTCCTGCACGAACTGGTCTCCAATATTCTGTTCTTTGGGATGCTGCACTTTACCGGCAAAGAGCTGATTTCGGCGGATACGTTCCGGCATATTTTCCGGGCCCTTCCTGCTGCCCTGATTTCACGTATGGTGGAGTTTGGCATTATCTACACCATTTACTCGGCCATCAACTTTCAGCGGAAGCTGCGCGATCAGCGGATTGCGATGGCGGAAATACAATCACAGCTCTCGGGCGCCCAACTCAACGCCCTGCGCCTCCAACTGCAACCCCACTTCCTGTTCAATACCCTGAACACCATTTCTGCCCTCATGGAATTTGATAAAAAGGAAGCCCAGCGGATCGTCTCCCGCCTGGGCAGCCTGCTGAGGGTGGTTCTGGACCAGGAAAAAAGCAACCTTATCCCTTTGCGGGAAGAGCTGGAGTTTATTCAAAACTACCTCAAGATAGAGCAGACCCGCTTTCAGGACCGGCTGGACGTTGAATTTGACATAGAAGAGCAGGCACAACAGGTACAGGTACCGAGTCTGATCTTGCAGCCGCTCGTTGAAAACGCCATCAAACATGGGTTTGCCAGTCAAAGTGGAGATGGGAAAATCACTATCGCCGGACGGATCGCCGATGGACAGCAGCTCCTTTTAGAGGTTCGCGACAATGGAAAAGGCAGTACCGCCGAACAGTCAGCCTTGCTCAAAAAAGGCATTGGGCTGCAGAATGTGCGGGAGCGCCTGTCCCTGCTCTACGGAGAGCAGGCAGGTTTTGGGTATCAATCAGCTCCCGGCGAAGGCTTCGTGGTCACCCTGGTCATGCCCACACAAAAACCAACGCCATGAAGGTCATCCGTGCACTTGTCGTAGACGATGAGCCCCTGGCCCGGGCGCGGATTGTCAAACTGCTGGAGCAGGCCGAAGGCGTACTCTGCATTGGAGAATGCAAAAATGGCAGGGAGGCATTGAGGCGAATCCGGGATTACCAGCCGGACCTCGTTTTTCTCGATATAGAAATGCCTGACCTGAATGGCTTTGATGTCCTTCAGCAGGAAGAACTCCAGCCTCTGCCTTTCATCATTTTCGTAACGGCCTATGATCAGTATGCACTCAAGGCTTTTGATGTGCACGCGGTAGATTATCTGCTCAAGCCCTACGATGATGACCGCTTCGAACAGGCGCTGGCCCACGCCCGGGAGCAAATACAGACCAGGGAAAATGCTGAACTGCACCAGAAGATGATCCATATGCTGAAGCAGCACGAGGCACAACAGACCCCTGGGCTGCAGTTTCTCGAAGTTAAAGACAAAGGCCGCACCCTTGAGATTAATGTATTGGACGTTCAATACTTTGAGGCCGATGGCAACTACCTGATTGCCCACACCGGGTCGCACCGTCACCTTATCCGGCAGACTTTGCAGTCCGTAGCGGATGCGCTGCCGACAGGGCAGTTCCTCCGTATCCACCGATCGTTACTGGTCAACACCAATGCCATTGAACGGGTGCAGTACGATGGGAACAATCAGTATACCCTATACCTGCGCAACGGTGAGGCGCTGGCATCAAGCCGGGGTTATAAGACCAAAATCCATCAATACCTGGAAGCCCGGGGCGAAGACGCTTAACCATTCACCACAATTCCCACCACTGATCACAAATCCCTTGCAGACAGCAGATTAGCCTCCTATCTTTGAAACATCAAAGAAGTTACCCGATTTTAAAAATTATGATGATGTGGCAATGGCGGCCCAGTCTTTTATGGCTGGGCCGCTTTTTTTCATCTTTGTCAGTATCCCCCTGCATCCCTCCTGAAATCTCCCTACCTTTGCAGCATGCATACACAAGGGGAAACCATCCGGGTAAAAACCTGGAGCGAACTGCAAGACATACTTTACCACGACTCCTGGAATGACCAGCTGCAGCGCTTCCGCTCCGGCTATGTGTACCGGGGCATGGAGGATATTAACTACGAGCTGACTTCCACCCTCAACCGGCTGGGTGAATCGCACCTGGAGAAGCACTTGTTGCGCAATTTCCGGAAGTACTCGCACAAGCAAATCCGTTCAGAATACACTTCAATCTGGAACTGGCTGGCGCTGGCTCAGCACCACGGCCTGCCCACCCGCCTGCTCGACTGGACTTACTCGCCCTATGTTGCCTTGCATTTCACTACCAATGACTTTAACCGCTACGACCGGGACGGTGTCATCTGGGCAGTCAACTACGTAGATTCGAAATTACACCTCCCTGATCAGCTGGCGCTCATTATTGAAGAGGAAGGATCTCATATCTTTACCGCTGAAATGCTGGAGCGTGCCGTGGACAGCCTCTCCAAGCTCGGGTACCTTAAAAATGATGATTTTGCCGTTTTCTTCGAGCCGCCCTCCATCGATGACCGGATCGTCAATCAGTATGCGGTATTCTCCATGATGTCAGACCCCAATACCTTGCTCAGCGATTGGCTGATCGGGCGTAAGGTGCGCTACTTTAAGATCATTATCCCGGCTGAACTCAAATGGGAGATCCGAGACAAGCTCGACCAGTCCAACATCAACGAGCGGGTGCTGTTCCCCGGGCTTGACGGGCTGGCCACCTGGCTCAAGCGCCACTACCGGGATGTACGCCTGGAACCTTCGCCCAGGAAAATTTCGGAAAGTGAGGACGAGCGGCCATCCGAGGGGGCTTAGAACCGATCAGCCCGGGCCATTTGCCAATCCATTTGCCAGTCCGCAGGGATCATATGCTCATCCCGCAGGCAACCTTCGGGCATTTCCGGGTACAAATCACTATACCGCCTTACCTCATGCATACTGATCCGGCGATAAATTTGTGGCGGGTAATCTGATCCGGGTGTTCCAGCCCGGCAGCGCCCAGCAGTTCCACAAAGTTTTTGATGGTCTCCTGCTGGAAGTTCGCCACGCGTACTTTTTTGTCGCTCACCACCAGCCCCTGCACCAATTCCGGGCGTTGGGTAGCCACGCCGGTTGGGCAGTTGTTTTTATTGCACTCCAGGGCCTGAATGCAGCCCAGCGCCAGCATCATAGCACGGGCGCTGTAGCAGGCGTCGGCACCAAGTGCAAAGGCCCGGAACATGTGAAAGCCGGTAAGTATCTTTCCCGATGCAAATAGCTTAATATGCTGCTTAATGCCAAAGCCATGCAAAATATCATACGCGGTCGCCAGGCCTTCCCGGAAGGGCATGCCTACTGAATTGGAAAACTCGGGCGGGGCAGCCCCGGTCCCTCCTTCTCCCCCATCCACAGCGATAAAGTCCGGGTAGATATCGGCCTCAATCATGGCTTTGCAGATGGCCATGAACTCAGAACGACTGCCCATGCAAAGCTTGAAGCCCACCGGCTTGCCTTTCGAAAGCTCCCTAAGCTGCCCGATGAACGCCACCAGGCCCTGAGGGGTGGAAAAAACCTTGTGCCCGGGAGGAGAGAGTACCGAAGTCCCCACTTTTACCCCTCTGATTTTGGCAATTTCTGGTGTATTCTTCGCTGCCGGCAGAATGCCGCCGTGGCCGGGCTTGGCGCCCTGAGACAATTTCACTTCTATCATTCTCACCTGTGGAGAAGCCACACGCTCGGCGAAGGCTTCGGGGGAAAACTGCCCGTCTGGCGTGCGGCAGCCAAAGTAACCGGTACCAAACTGATAGATCAGGTCACCATTATGCTTTTCGTGGTAAGGGCTGATTCCGCCCTCTCCGGTGTTGTGGGCAAAACCACCCATTTCAGCACCACCATTGAGTGCCATGATGGCATTTTTGCTCAGGGAGCCAAAGCTCATGGCAGATACATTCAGAAGGCTGGCAGAATAGGGCTGGCGGCAGGCTGCATTCCCAACCGTCACCCGTGGGTCCTTTACGAGGTCGTGGGCATCTTTGGCGGCGATGGAGTGGTTGAGCCATTCGTACCCTTCCCGGTAAAGGTCGAGCTGTGTGCCGAAGGGCGTAGTATCGCGTACTTTTTTCGCCCGCTGATAGACCACCGAGCGGTAAATCCGGTTGATGGGGCGACCGTTGGTGTCGGATTCAATAAAATACTGGTAAAGCTTAGGGCGAAGTTCTTCCAACACATACCGCCCACGGCCAAAAACCGGAAAATTGCGCATCACCGTGTGGCGGGTCTGTACCATATCATAAAAGCCGAGCCCAAGGACCGGTACCAGCAACACCAACCCCCAGATGAGCGGCGGCCAAAAGAAATAGGCACCAAAAAGGAGTGTTCCAAGCGATAAAAATGCAAAGACTAAGAATTCGTTTCTCATGGTTTTTCAGGTCATTTGTCCAATTCCAAATCAGGCTTCACAGGTGGGGAAGCAGGCTGTAAAAGTTAGCAGGCGTGCGCTACAGCACATCAAACCACTTCAGGCGTACCTTCTCCAGACGGGCGAGCAGGCTAGCCATCCATAGCCCGATAAGGGTCCATCCGATGATAGCCGGATAAAAGACCAGCCGCATGGTGTTGTCCAAATCCTCACCACCCAGTGCCGGGTTGCCTCCAGCGCCCGGGTGAAGGCTGTCGGTCAGGCGGGGGATAACGTAGATGAGGGGGATGAGGGCGGCAAAGGCAAAAATGTTGTACACCGCTGAGATGCGCGCCCGCTTGTCCGGGTCATCAAAAACGGCGCGAAGGATGAAGTAAGCCAGGTAGATCAACAGCGCAATGACCGTCATATTCTGCTTGACGTCGCCGCTCCAGTAGGCGCCCCAGGTATGTTTAGCCCAAATGGCACCGGTCGCCAGGCCCAGTATGCCAAAGAGGATGCCCACCTTGGTAAATGCCTGCGCATTGCAGTCCTGCCGCAGGTCACTTTGGCGAAGGTAGCGGATACTATAGGTAAGGGCACCGATGAAGATAAAGATCATCGCAAACCACAGCGCAACGTGGAAGTACGTATTACGGATCGTTTCATACAGGATATTCCGGAAGGGAAAGGTAAAGGTCCAGCGTTCGTTCAGCCCTTCGATGGGTGTATTGGGAAAGGCAGCAGCACCGAGCTCCGGCGCTACACTATCCTGGGTGACAAACACCGCACTGGGCAGGACAGAGGTACCATCCTTTTCGTTATCCACCACTAGGGTAAAATCCTGGACTTTCCGGTCCACCGGAAGGTAGGGTGGAATGGCAAAGGTGGCTTCCAGCCTGCGGTCGTCCAGTACCTTAACGGCTTGTGCGCCAAGGGCACGTTCATCGTCCATTTTCAGCCAGACCCGGACTTCCGGGCTTTGGGTGTACATGGAATTGTAGCCTGTGATTTCCAGAACGGCATCCTGTCCCGTGCGCAAACTGCCCGGAGACACACCGGAAATGCCCGGATTAAGCGGCACAATCATCCCGGCTATGAACACATAGCATAAGATGAGGACGCCCAGAATTTTCCACCAGTAGGTTTTCATAATCTCATTTTCGCTTCAGGGCTTGAAATAACTATATTTTGCGGGAATAGGCAACTATATACGCTTAACAAATTGGTTTGCAACATCGGCGCAGACCAATTTACAGCGTTTATGCCGACATCAAGTCGGTTTGCTTTGGCAAACCACTTTATCGTCGGTATATCTGTCAGGAACAGGTCAGATCAGGGGCGCAACCAGCGAACCGAAACCGCATACCGAAAAAATGGGACGGAATCCATGCCCAAACCAAACAGAATAGCAGGGAAAAAATTGAAACCGAATTTTTTACTTAGTGTATAATTTACACTACCTTTAGCCGAGTTAAAAGGACAGTCATGATAGTAGTAGTAGATAGTGGCTCGACCAAAGCCGACTGGAAAATGATCAGCGGCTCGGGGATACAGAGTATTACCACAATGGGGTTTAACCCGGTTTTTCATTCTGAGGAGGTCATTTTTAATGAGCTCCAGAAGTCTTTAGTACCGGAAGTTACCACGGAAGAGGCGAGTAAAGTTTTTTACTACGGTGCCGGCTGCTGGGATGCCCGGCTCAAGGGCACCGTACAGAAAGCGCTGGACCGTATTTTCGCGAATGCAGACATTGAAGTGCACCACGACCTGCTGGGGGCCGCCCGCGCCACCTGTGGTCATAATCCGGGCATTTCCTGTATTATCGGGACGGGTTCCAACAGCTGCCTGTACGATGGGACAGATGTGATTGACAACGTGACCAACCTGGGCTATCTGCTGGGCGACGAAGGCTCCGGCACCCACCTGGGCAAGCGCCTCATACGGGCCTTTTTCTACCGGGAGATGCCTAAGAAGCTGCACGATGAACTGGAAGAAAGCCTGAAAGGTGGCAAACAATCTATTCTGGATAACGTGTACAGTGGCGAACCACCAAATGTATACCTGGCTTCCTTTACCAAGTTCATGGGCGATCATCAGGACCACCCGTTTATTCAGCGGATTCTGTTTGACTCCTTTGAGCAGTTCATTGACCGGCACGTGCGCAAATATAAAAACCACATGAGCCTGCCCGTGCACTTTATCGGTTCGGTGGCCTACTATTTCAAACAAACACTAAGTGTCATCCTTGATGCGCGGGACATGGAGATGGGGAACTTTATTCAGAAGCCGATTGATGAGCTGGTGCGCTTCCACACCGAAGAATAAATGCCTACTTTTGCGGCTTGGTTTGTGGTCAAACCCCGATGGCCTGATATGCAGGGCACAGCCCTTCAGAGCGCCGATTGGTATGGAGCACGAATAAAAATGGAGTCGCATTTGACACAAGGATAAAACTAAACGAATGAGCAAGGAGATCAAACGCATTGCTGTTTTTACTTCCGGTGGCGATGCCCCGGGCATGAATGCTGCCGTCAGGGCCGTTGTGCGTAACGCTTCTTTTCACGATATGCACGTCTACGGTATCCGCAGAGGGTACGAAGGTATGATTGATGGCGACCTCGAGCGGCTGGAGCGCCGGGACGTGGGTAATATCCTTCACCGGGGCGGCACGGTACTCAAAACCGCTCGAAGCCAACGGTTCATGACTCCGGAGGGGCGGCGCTCTGCCTATGAGACCCTGCTCGCGCACGATATTGAAGCCTGCATAGCCATTGGGGGCAATGGTACCTTTACGGGGGCTTCTGTTTTTACTGAAGAGTACGATATCCCCTTCATTGGTGTACCGGGTACAATTGACAACGACCTGTACGGAACCGATTTGACCATCGGCTTTGATACGGCCGTAAATACCGCCATCGAAGCAGTAGATAAAATCCGGGACACCGCCGATTCTCACAACCGGCTGTTTTTTGTGGAGGTGATGGGGCGGCATGCCGGCTTCATTGCCCTGAATACCGCTATCGGCAGCGGTGCAGCCAGTGCTCTGATCCCGGAAACGGATACTACGATTGAGGAACTCGTAGAGTTTCTTAAGATGGGCGCCCGGCGCAAGAAGCTCTTCAGCGTAGTCATCGTAGCAGAGGGCAACAAAAATGGCAATGCCAGCGAGATTGCGGCTCAGGTCAAGGAAAAGTTTGATTTTTACGATACCAAAGTGACCATCATCGGCCACCTGCAGCGCGGCGGATCGCCTACTGCACTTGACCGGGTACTCTCCAGCCGCCTGGGCTTTCATGCTGTGGAAGGGCTGGTGAAAGGGCATAAGAATGTGATGACCGGGCTGGTCAACGGTAAGATCAAGTACACGCCGTTTTCAGAAGCCATCACCAAATCCAAAAACCTGGACAACGACCTGGTCCGGATGGCAGAAATCCTAGCGCTTTAGTACCAACCCAAACTGCTGCCTGATTTGAGGCAGCCTTTTGAATCCGCCCGATAGCCCAAGGGCAAGCGTCGGCACCAAAAAGTGCGGGAAACGCATGACCGCTTCGTGCACCCATTGCAACAGCACAGTATCCCAGGTTGCCACATAAGCATAAGCCCACGGGCGGGCGATGGTGGTGGACAGTCCCCAAAACACGGCATAAGCCAGTGCGATGCGGGCGACGCGCCCCGGCAGGAAGATCAAGACACTTAAAATGAAATCCAGGGCTGCTGCGACCATCAAAAACTGAGCAGCTTCAACTTCATCCACGCCAAGTATACTCATCACCATAAAGACGAAGTAGCCCGGCCGTGGATAATACCCTGCGGCGTATAGTCCGTGACAGGTAAAGGTCAGCGCAATACAAACTTTAAGGAACAGCAACAAAGACCGGTTGAACCGCCGCTCCGGCGCAACGGCTACCCAGGCCAGTACTGCCGGTGCCGTAAACTGAAGGGCGTATTCCAAAAACTGCCCCAGGAAGAAAAATTTCTCTTTGCAGTACAGCCCCGCCAGGATCAACAGGCTAAAGCTGCTCATCCACAACACCACCCGGCCGGACCTGCCCCAACGTTGGACGGTAATCGCTACCAACCCAGCCAGCACATAAAATACGCCGGTGCCGAAGACCAGCTGCTGAATCCACCAATCGGTATTAGGGTGGGTGACATAGGCTTGCCAGTCCATACCCAGAACGGTTTGTACGGTACTTTCCATCCAGGCCTGATCCCAAAGCAGGGTGCGAAAGGGCGCATCCCAGTACAAATGCTGCCAGCCGCGGGCGAACAGTACACTCGCGGCACTCCATTGTAAAATGCGGAACCAGAAGGTGGAAGATTTTCCTTGCATCCTTTTTTAGCTCTTTAACGTGAAATGGGGTTAAAGGTATTGCATTTGGGGGTGAAAAATGGGAGGGCAAGCACTTGGGGGGCGAAGTAAGCGCCCCGGGAGCCTCCGAGAAAAAGCGCCCCGACAGGAGCAAAACGCCGCTGATGTAGAGCTTGAGCCTGGGTATTACTAAGAGCTCTGCCCCGAAAAGAACCTATCGGAGAGCAGAAAGCTCCCCGACAGGAGTAAAACGCCGCTGGTGTAGAGCTTGAGCCTGGGTATTGCCAAGAGCTCTGCCCCAGCTTTGCCTTTGTGCCCTTCACTCCGCTAAGACCCGCGATGAGCCTCACAAAAGCACACCGGGTGAGGCTGTTTCGCCCGGCGCTCTCCCCGTCCGACGTAGTTCATAACGGAGTCGGACCCTTCGCCCGGCCTGCTGATCCTGGCAAAACTTGAATACCCCGGCAATAGCTTAGCTTAGCACACCCGTTGAGGCTATTGGGCTTAATGCGGCACGCCCTGACAATAGTAAAAGCCAGGGCGTACTCATGGGAACAGGCTCAGGCTCAAAGTACACCCTAACCGTCCTCCCCTTCCACCGAGTCATTCATCAGATAGGCTTTGAGGAAGCCATCGAGGTCGCCGTCCAAGACAGCGTCTGTTTGGCTGGTTTGGTAGCCGGTACGGTGGTCTTTTACCCGGCGGTCATCCAAAACATAGGAGCGGATTTGGGAGCCCCACTCGTTTTTCATCTTCTGGGCTTCCACTTTATCTTTCTCAGCCAGCTGCTTTTGGAGCTCGAGCTCGTAGAGGCGGCTTTTGAGCATTTGCATCGCCTTCTCGCGGTTCATATGCTGGGAGCGCTCCTGCTGGCATTCCGCCACTACACCTGACGGCAGGTGACGTACCCGCACGGCAGATTCCGTCTTGTTGACGTGCTGCCCACCCGCACCGGAAGCACGGAAGGTGTCCCATTCCAGGTCTGCCGGGTTGATTTCCACCTCAATGCGGTCGTCAATCATGGGGTGCACGAAAACCGAAGCAAAGGAGGTCATCCGCTTGCCTTGCGCATTGAAGGGGCTGATACGCACCAGGCGGTGGACGCCATTCTCCCCTTTCAGCCAGCCGTAGGCGAAGTCGCCCTGTATCTCCAGAGATACTGACTTGATACCGGCTACATCGCCCTCCTGCTTATTAAGCTCCGAGAGCTTGTACCCGCTGCGCTCTGCCCACATGACATACATACGCATGAGCATTTCGGCCCAGTCGTTGGCTTCGGTACCACCCGCACCCGCATTGATTTCCAAGATGGCGTTCAGTTCGTCTTCCTCCTTGTTGAGGGTGGAACGGAACTCGGCATCCTCCAATGCAGCCAATGCTTCATCGTAGCGCTTATCAACCTCTTCTTCGGTGCCCTCTCCTTCCTTGTAGAATTCGTAGAGGACTTCGAGGTCTTCAATTTTGCCCTCCAGCTCATCGTGGAGGCTCAGCCAGTTTTTATGGCTTTTCAGTTCTTTAAGAATCGTTTCGGCCCGCTTTGGATCATCCCAAAAGTTGGGGTCCATGGACTGCTGTTCTTTATCTTTGATTTGCATGCGCCGGTTACCGACGTCAAAGATACCTCCCTAAAGCAGCCAGGCGGTCCTGCAAGTTTTTCAACTGATCTGCAGTCATACCTTCTGTCGTGGTTTGGAGCAATGTCTGGCACTGCCCACAGTTATAAAAAAGAGACGGCAGCACCCTGTCTTTCCGACACGGTGCCGCCGCGTTAAGTTCCATTAATTCATTACTGTACTTCGCCCAGCTCAACGTAGAACATAAGCTCTGCTCCACTTGGAATCGCAGGAGGAGAACCGGCCTCACCGTAACCCAGCTCTGCCGGGATGAAAAGCGTAGCCTTTGTTCCGCCTTTGAAAAGCGCAATACCTTCTTCCCAGCCCGGGATAACCCGGCCCTGGCCAAGTGGTAAATCAAGTGGACGCCCGCGGCTGAAGGAATCATCAAATTTTTGTCCGTTTTCAACCAGGGCACCGTAGTAGTGAACCCCTACCATTTTTCCAGGGGCAGCCTGTGCGCCATCCCCCTCTTCATGGATGACATACTTCAGCCCGGACCCTGTTTCCTGCAACTGATCACCCAAAGTGCCATTCTTATAGCCATCAAGCGTAGATTGCACCAGTGCCTCTATCTCGGGTAAACGCTTTTGCATCTCTTCTGCTTTGCGTTGGGCTTCTTCCATCTTTGCATTCTGTTCTGCCGCATAATCCTGAGCAGACTTAATTTCTGCGATGACCAGATCGTAGTACATCACATCTGTATTCTCAAAACCTTTGGGCTTTTGTGGCAAGGTATCCAGCGCGATAAGCACTGTTGCACTGTCACCATCCCCCATTAGCTGCAGCACTTCCTCAATAGGATTGGGCGGGCGGTTGGCCGGAGCCTCTGCAGGAATTTGAAGGAAAGGTGGCTTCGGCTGATCACGGCTGCTGTAGACAATGGAGTCGCCATTGCGCATGTAAGCGTGAAAAGTCACATAATCACCGGCAACCGGCTTTTCGCCACCATTATCGGTATGCAGCATGTATTCAAAGCCGCTCGGTGTAGTTTGCACCGCGGGTTCCTGTTGGCAGGATGCCACCGAAAGCCCAACGAGCAAAATAAAAAGCAATTGGATTCGCATAAAATCTTGGTCTGTTGATATAAATGAGTGAATTATTCTAAATCACTGCAGCCGCCAGTTTATCCCTATACTGCGGCAGCACCCCTTTGAAGCGCTTCAAGGTGGTTTCCAGCGGCTGGAAGGAAAAGCCTCCGGAGGCATTCTTATGGCCGCCCCCCTTGAAATGTTTACGGGCAATTTCCTGTACGGAAAAATCGCCTTTAGACCGCAGGGAAATCTTGACAATCTTGGGCTGCTCCATAATGAAAGCGGCCATCTTTACCGTTTTGATCTTCAGGAGGTAGTTGACAATGCCCTCGGTATCGCCCCGCTGAATGTCAAAGTCTTCGTAGTCCTGCTTGGTGAGGTAAAAAATCCCGGTATTGTATTCTTCCAGGATTTCCATCCGGTTGTTCAAACAATGACCGAGGAGGCGCAAGTGCTTTTCCTTCATGCTGTTATTAATGAGGTCCTGCAGCTTGTAATCGTCCACGCCCAGCTCCACCAGCTCTCCAACGATGCGGTAAAGCTTAGCCGATGTACTGTAGCGGAAAGAGCCCGTATCGGTGATGATGCCGGTAAAGAGGCACTCCCCGATTGTCACATCCAGGTCGGCCTCCATCCCTAAAAGATGGATAAAATCTACAATAAGCTCACAGGTGGAACTCGCTGTAGTATCCGACAGCAGAAAATCCGCGAATCCTTCCGGGTAAAGGTGGTGATCAATCATCACCTTATGGCATTTGGTGGGCTCGATTAGATCGCCCAGCTTGTCAATACGGTCCAGTGCATTGAAGTCGAGGCAAAAAATAATATCCGCTTTCTCCACCAGTTCCTGGGAATACTCCGGGTCAATATCATAAACCACCATCTTCTCCACTTCCGGCATCCAGGAAAAGTTTTCCGGATACTCAGAAGGCGTGATCATACGAACCGTATGCCCCCCTTTGTTGAGGAAGTGATAAAGCCCCAAGCTGGACCCTATGGCATCGCCATCCGGATTACGGTGGGTGGTGATGACTATATTTTTAGGCACATCGAGCAGTGCCTTTAGTGCGTTGATGTTCTCCATTATCTTACAGCGTCAGACCGCGAAGTTGGGAAAATTAATGAATTTAACCAAGAATAAAGGAAGGCGGTTGTAAAAGGGATTGAAAATGAAAGGGTTAATCCTGCCAGGGCTCAACAAATGTTCTGCCACTGCGGAAAAGGTGCGCCCGGTCTCTTCCAGCTCTTTCCGGGATAACAGCGAAATGCCACCAGAGAAAGTTCTGCGCTTTATCCTCTTCAAACTACCCAGCTTTGGGGAGGTTTGCTTACTTTTGCAGCGAATTTTCAAAACTGCAAAAAAATCTAAACACAATATGGCTGGTAACAAGACCTTCACCATGATCAAGCCCGACGCCGTCAAAGCCGGGCACATCGGCGCCATCCTCGCCAAAATCAACGAAGCGGGATTCCGCATTGTAGCGATGAAGCTGACCAAGCTTTCCACTGAGAAAGCCGGCGAATTTTACGAAGTGCACAAGGAGCGCCCGTTCTATGGCGAGCTTGTTGAGTTCATGTCTTCCGGCCCAATCGTGGCAGCGGTACTGGAAAAAGACAACGCCGTAGAAGACTTCCGCACGCTGATCGGCGCTACCAACCCGGCTGAAGCCGCACCTGGCACCATCCGTGCGCTATTTGCCAAAAGCATTGGCGAAAACGCTGTACACGGTGCGGACTCCGATGAGAACGCAGCCCGGGAAGCCAGCTTCCACTTTGCGGCGACGGAGATGTTCTAAGGACCGTTTACCGCACATCCTGGCTTTTTGGCCAGACCGGAAAGCCCGCTTTTCTTTGAGAAAGGTGGGCTTTCTAAGTTTTATCCTACCATCCCTCCACAATTCCTATGGCTTTCTCCAGACACGCTTCGTCAAATCCGGCCCGGTACTCGGTCAAAACCAGATAAGGAGCATAAGCTGTTGGAAGCTGCAACAATGACCGGTCATCATCAAGAATGAGAAAGTGGCGCAGCCCCTGCTGCTCAACATAGTGTATTATTTCCTCTGCCCGGCTAAGATATAGCTCCCCGGGCTCAGGTATTTTGCCGATGATTTTATTTTTAATGCCCCGAAAAGCAAAAATAGCCTCCAGCTCCTCCAGGCTTTTCCCTACCCGGCGGGAGGAGCTAAGAACAATGCTTAATGCCGGATAAGCCTTCAGGAGCGTACGAAGGTTGGCGGTACAGTCCGGATTGAACCGGGCATAGCCGTCCTGATCTTCCTCATCCGGCTTCCAGGCAGGGAAAGGATTGATGAGGACACCGTCTAAATCCAAAAATATGATCTTGTCCATCAGGCTTAAAATCAGTCGTTGGCATCAACCATTCCGCCCTGAATGTCATGAATAACTTCCTCTATGTTAATCTCAAGGCCGTCAGTGATCTTAATGTTTTTAGACCAATCTACTAATGCCCACTCCTTCTTTTGAGTGGCAATGAGGGTCTTCTTTGAATCCGTAAAAATCCAAATGACCTTTTCTACTCCGAAATCCAGTAATTGCTCCGTTTTTTCATTGTAGTAGGAAAAAGTATCGCTGATCTCAGCAACTTCAGCCTTGGTATCGATTTCAATCACCACCTTTGGAGAAACGCTAATGTATTTATTACTGGCCTGTGAAACATCAATCTGACCAGGTTCAAACAAGGCAATATCTGCTGCTCTCCAGGTTCCCTTTGACAATTGAATCCCTACCTCATTGGTAAGCACAATATACCTGCCCCCGAGGTGCTTATTTATAAAAAGGACGAGGTTCGATATAATCAGTGATTGCAGGAAGCTACTACCCATTGGCCCTGTTTTTTGCCCCTTCGGATTTAGAAATTGTTGATATCCTTTATAGTAAATCGGTTGGTCTTCGACCATTTCATAAATCAATGAGGCTGGTATAGTTCCAACTGCTTCTTTCATATATTTCACTCGTTTACGGGATAGCCTCAATAGCTACGCTTTTAACAGCGCAGCCAAGCCGCCCATTCAAACATAAGGAATTTTCCGGTTAAAGTCCAGCGCCCGTGTGCATAACCAATGGCACTTTTTGAATAGCCCGGCAGCATTTGCGGTTTGCCTACGCCCAAAAAGCCTGGATAAGCTGGAGCAGAGCGGGAGGCTCTACCCCAGCAACCATAGCTCTAAAATGCAGAGGGTTGCTGCGGAAAAATAATGCCGGCAGTTCTGACGCTTTCCAAACTTCGCCCTCTGCTTACCGTTCTATTTACAGACCTTTTCAAGTACAAAAGCCTCCGCCTTTGAACACACCGTATCCTTTGCTCAACAAACTGCTCAAATGGTTGGGTTACGCCCTGCTCGCCCTGCTGCTGTTGCTGGGCCTGTTATGGACAGCCCTTCAGTTTCCTGCTGTACAGCAAAAGATAGCGGACAAGGCAACAGCCTATCTGGAAGAACGGATACAAACGCGCTTTGACATTGACAGGATCTACATTGATTTTTTCAATCAGCTGGTTTTGGAAGGGGTGTATGTAGAAGGCCAGCAGCAAGACACCTTATTATACGCCGGGCGGATTGATGCGCAGCTTAGTATTTTCGCCCCGTTCCAATCCGAAATACAGCTGAGCCAGTTTACGCTGCAGGACGCTGTTGCGCACCTGGAGCGCCGTCCCGACAGCACCTTCAATTTCACCTACCTGCTCGACGCTTTTGGAAGCACTACCCCAGACACCACTACATCCAAGCCTTCTCCCTGGAAGTTCGACCTTAAAGCACTGGACTTGGATAATGTGCGTTTCTCGTGGACCGACAGCCTGAGCCAAATGGCGGTTTACACCCGGATCGGCACACTGGAAAGCGCCCTTCATCAATTCGACCTCAATCAGCAGAAAGTCGGTATTAATCGATTCCAGCTAAAACAGTCCTTTGCATCAGTAGCCATGTGGGGCAATACGGAAGAAGCCGTATCCAGTGCCCCCCAGGATACCGCCGACACAGCCATCGCCTTCCCCTTCCCTGGCTGGACGATTGATGTGGAAGAAATGAGGCTCGATGCTGTGGATATCGCTTACGATGACTTCACGCAGCCTGCCGGACCGGGCGGGCGCTTCGACCCTGCCCATATGCACTTTCAAAACCTGGCGCTTGAGGCGACTGAGCTGCGCTGGGATAGCCTGGCGCTGTCCGGGCAAATGAACAACCTCGCCTTTAAGGAATGGAATGGGTTTGAATTGCAATCGCTCAATACCAGTTTACTGCTTTCAGACAGCAGTGCCGCTCTGACTCAACTGTCTTTTCAGACCCCAAAGAGCAGCCTCGCCCCTTCCACCCTGAAGTTACAGTACGATCAATTCGGCGACCTGGCCGATTTCACGGAATCCGTACACCTGTCCGTCAACCTCGGCACCGGAAAGATCAACCAGGAAGACCTGTATTACTGGAGTGGGCCCCTACCCTTTTTGGCTCCGCGCCCCTTACCGCCCCTGGAATTATCCGGCCAGGTGGATGGCTATGTGTCCGATCTTAGCATTGGACAGTTCCGGCTGAAATGGGGACATGCGCTAAATGCCCGGCTCAGCGGTGCCATTGCCAATGCTACCTTGCCTGACGAATTAGCGCTGCAGGTCGTTCTGCAGTCCATCGACCTTTCTCCTGCCCGGTTCAACCAATACCTGAAAGGCCAGCCCCTGCCTGCCGAAGGCCTTGCGCCACTTGGCCGGCTGAAGCTCACCGGCTTCATCAAAGGCAACACCCGGCAGCTAAAGGTCAACCGGTTGGCATTGCGTAGCCAAAGCTTCACGGCGATGTTTGGCCAGCTTCAAGCCAGTGAGGTCACCTCTCCGGAGAAGCTAAAGTTCACCTTTACCGTAGACTCCCTACGCACACAGCCAGCCGATTTGCGGGGTTTCCTAAATGACACCATACCCGCTCCGCTTCAGGCATTTGGCCACAGCTACTATAAGGGAACCATAGCCGGCACCCTGACCGACTTTAAGCTGGATGGCACACTGCAGACTGAAGCCGGCACAGCCAATCACGATATCCAGCTCCGGTTTACAGAAGACTATGCAAATGCCAGCTACCAAGGGGAGCTAAAGCTGGAAGCCCTTGCTATGGGCCGGGTACTCAACAACCCCGAATTGGGCAACCTTTCGCTCGAACTGCGGGGGAGGGGCCGCGGGCTCTCTCCCGACAGTATCAACGCCAATCTGGACGGCGATATCACCCAGCTCGAAGCCTTCGGCTACGCCTACGAGAGGCTAAGCTTTGACGGCCGGATTAATGCCCGGGAATTTGAAGGGCAGCTGGATATCAATGACCCCAATTTAAAGTTCCACTTTGAAGGCCTGGCGAACCTGACCGACAGCCTGCCCACCTTCCGCTTCGATGCCAGCCTGGATACGCTGAATTTGCAAAAGCTCAACCTCTACCCTACAACGCTGCGCATCGCCGCCAGCATGAGCACTCAACTAAGAGGCAGTCAGCTGCATGACCTGGAAGGGACCGCCAGTATCAAAGATTTACGCCTGAGCGACGGGCAGCAGCGCTACACCGCTGAACGGCTTAACCTCACAGCAACGGGTACGTCACAAAGGCAAAGGGCAGTTCGCTTTCGTAGCCCCTTCCTGAATGCCGATATGGAGGGCGATTTCCGCTTATCAGCCCTCGTTCCTGCGCTGGCTGAATTTGTAGATGGCTACTTCCCCGTTAAGAAATGGGTCAGCCCGGCGGAGCCCCCCGACAGCACGCAGGTGGCTCCCGAACTGCCGGAGCAGGACTTTGTCTTCACCCTGGAGCTGGACAACCCCGTGCCTCTGACCTGGTTTTTTGTGCCTGACCTGGAGCAGCTGGATACCGCCTGGATCCGGTTTGAATTCAGCACCCCGGAAAAGCGCCTTGACCTAAAAGGCGGTATACCCAGCCTGTCCTACGCCGGCATCATCATCGACAGCCTGGCACTAGATGGCCAATCTGCCGATGCGCTCTGGCAATCGGTAAACATTCAGACGGTTAGGCAGGACACTCAACTCCTTGTAGGTCCTACCCAACTAAGCACCCAGCTGTACCGCGACAGTATGGACCTCAACCTGCTCATCAAAGGTGGGGATCAAAAAACCCGCCTCCGCCTCAACGCCCTCCTGGAGCCCGACTCCAACGCCTACCGCGTGCAAGTGCTGCCAGACTTTATGCTGAACAGCCGGCCCTGGGAGGTGTCTTCCGGCAACTCCGTCGTATTCTCTCCAGAGGCCTTGCAGTCTGCTGACCTCCGTATATCCCGCAATCAGCAAGGCATCGCATTACAGACCCTTTCGCCGGAAGCTGGCGCCGCCGTGCCACCCCTTCAGGTGCGCTTCGAGCAGTTCCGATTAAAGGAAATCAGTAAGTTGGTCGGGCAGGACACGACCCTGCTGAGCGGCCGGCTTAATGCTCAGGCGAAGTTACAACCGCTGGACAGTCTACTGCAATATGTGGTGGATGCCCAGGTGAACGACCTGCAACTCAACGGGGCAGCACTCGGGGAAATGGAGCTGAGCCTTCAGCCAGGCACCAACCCTAAGCAGCTCAACCTCAGCCTTTTGCTGAAAGACCCCAAAGAACGTCTGAACCTTAAGGGAGCCTACGATCTTGAGCAAGGTGCCATTCAGGCCAACCTTAGCGCTGATCGGCTTCCTGTTGCACCATTCGGGTTTTTCACACAAGGTGCCATTAAAGAGCTGAGGGGTGCTATCAGTGCCCAATTGAAAATCCGCGGCACCACCGATGCCCCGCTGGGAACCGGCACAATTAATGCAGACAGCCTATCTGCCTTTGTCAATTACCTGCAAACCCGTTTTACCGTGCCCAACCATCAGATTGAACTCACCGAGAACAGCATACAACTCGGCAACATGGCGCTTGTGGATGGCAACAATCAACCGGCTCAGCTGAGCGGAGTAATCCGGCATGAGCATTTCGGTAATATTGAAACGAATCTGAGATTCACCACCTCCCGGTTTCAGGTGCTCAACACCAATGCCGGAGACAATGATCTGTTTTACGGTAAGGTCTTCGTGAGCGCCGATGCACAGGTCCGGGGCCCTATTGATGACCTCAATGTGAATGTGGAAACGACTACCCTGCCCGGCACCGCCCTCACCGCCCTGCCGCTGAGCGAAGAGAAAGCCATTGTCAGTGAAGACTACATCATTTTTCAGTCGCCTGAGGCATTTGCCGCTGATACTGCCGTACGGTCTGAAAAAGTCTATGAGACCGGCTCTTCCGGCTACAATCTTAACCTACAGCTTAACCTAACCCCTGATGCACTAATTACAGCCATTATTGACCCTTCTACCGGAGATCAGCTGCAGGCCCGCGGCCGCGCCAATCTTTTCGTGGAGCTCAATGCCAACGGGCAGATGTCCACCACCGGCAATATCGAAGTGACTTCCGGGAGCTACCAGATGAACTACGAGGGGCTGGTCAAGCGCAACTTCTCAATTACAGAAGGTAGCAGCATTTATCTACCGGGCGACCCGCTGCAAGCCCGCTTCGATATCCGTGCAGCCTATCAGACAGAGACGCCGGTGCTTGGGCTTATACAACAAGAAACGGAGCTAACGCCCGAACAGGAGCGCGCCGCCCGCCGCCGGCAGCAAGTTAAAGTGCTGCTGGACCTGGAAGGCGATCTGCAACAGCCCGAATTGCTGTTTGACATTCAGCTCGGCGAGCAGGTTTCTGCCAATCTGGAATCCATCCTCAGTCAGAAAATGGCTCAGCTGCGCGGGAATCAGTCTGAGCTGAATAAGCAGGTCTTTGGCTTATTGCTCTTCAATGCCTTTTTGGGCTCAGGGGGCAGTAACCTGGCGACCGCAGGTGAGAATATTGCCCTGTCCAGCGTAAGCACGCTGCTCACCAATCAGCTCAACCGGCTGGCAGAAAACTACGTGGAAGGTGTGGACCTCAGTATTGAGGTGGACTCCTACACCACAGATGCTGCTGCCGCCTCAGGAGAGACCGTTACGGAAGTCAACCTAGGCTTGTCCAAACAGCTTTTTAATGACCGGCTTTCGGTGCAGGTAGGCGGCAACCTTGGTATGAGCGACAGTGAAGCTCCCGGGCAAAATACCGTCCTTGCCGGGGACTTCCGCCTGGAGTATCAGCTCACCGAGGATGGCCGCTATAAAGTGCGCGTATTCCGGCGCCCGGACTACGACATTTTCTCCAACGGTATACGCACCGGTGCCAGCCTTATCTATCAGCGCTCCTTCGGCGATCTGCGCCGGGACACGACCCAAAAGAACAACACCAATGACTAAAATACTGCTGCACATCTCTGGTTTGTCCCTTCTGCTGCTACTGGTGAGCGGTTGCCAGCCTACCCGTACCTTGCAGGAAGGGCAGTATCTCTACACCGGAGCAAAACTGGAATACACCGGGACAAAGCCCGAGGTTAGCTCCACTGTACTCGAGAGCGCCATTGGCCAACAGCCCAATCAGTCTTTCCTGGGCATACCTGTCCGGCTGGGGATTTATAACGCCACAAGTGGAAAAAACAGCAAATTCAACCGGTGGGTCCAACGCAAACTCGGAGAACCACCGGCTGTTTTTGATTTTCAGGAAGCAGCCACCAGTCGACTGCGGCTTGAAAAGCAACTGGTGGACCAGGGGTACCTGCAGGCACGGGTTCAAATGGATACCCTCCGGAAAAAGCAAACGGTCTCCGCGGTATATCGGTTATCACCGGGTACCCGCTATGAGCTGACAGGTATGGACTGGCCATCAGACACCAATGACATTGGCCGCTTTATTCAGAAAGCCCATTCGGACTCCTCTGCCTGGCAAAATCAGCCTTATCAGACGCAGCGCCTGTCTGAAGAGCGGTCGAGGCTGGCTAGTTCCGGCAATGAGAACGGCTTCTACGGGCTAAGCCCCCGGCATTTTTACTACTTCCTTGACACCACCGCTCAGGAGCATCAGGTAAAAGCCTTTTTGCGCCTCGCCGACTCGCCCAATGGCAACCCCTACCAGCGGCATTACATTGGTCAAACAAAAGTATATCCCGTTTACTACCTGGAAGAGCCCGAATGGAATTATAAGGATACGGTGCAGGAAGAAGGCATTTTGTACCTCCAAAACCGGGACTTTGTAAAGCCAAAAGTCCTCGGCCGCACCATTCTTCAGGATGAGGGTGACCTGTTTGTACAGTCCCTGCAGCAAAAGTCCACCAACCGGCTGATGGGTCTGGGCGCCTATAAATTCGTCAACCTAAAGGTGGAGGTTCGCGAAGAGGACGACAGTTTGTTCTTAGACCGTGCTTTTTACCTGACACCTAACCTGACACAGAACTTCTCCGCAGAGTTGGAGGTGAGCTCATTAAGCACGGCGAGTAGCTCCCTGAATGGCGGTGTCAATCTCAACTACGCCCATCGCAATCTGTTTGGGGGTGCAGAACGGTTGAATGTTGAACTTTCCACCAATATTGCCACGCAGCTTGGCGCAGAGGTTGATTTTATCAACAGTTACAACATCGGGCTGGAGGCCAGCCTCAGGCTACCGGGCATGGTGGCGCCCGGCAACTGGCTGAAAGGAGAGCAGGCCTGGCAGTCCGGTACCACGGCACAGCTTCGGGGGGATTTTCAGCGACGGACCAACAACTTTTCGCTGTTTTCCCTCTCTGGTTCCTATGGTTTTGACTGGCAGCCCGGCCGGTTACACCGGTACACCTGGAAGCCCGTACAGCTGACCCGTACCCAACTGCTGAGCAGTACGGATCAGTTTGAGGATCGGCTGGCCGGCAACCCGAGGCTCAGGGCCTCTTTCGATGACAATCTCATACTGAGTACCATTTTTGAGTACAACTACAGCGAAAAGCGCCCCGGCAAGCGGGAGGATTACCTGACCATGTTTGCCTCTGTGGAGCCTGCCGGCAACATCAGCTACGGCATAGCCAGCCTCATTGACCCAGACAAAACAAATGCTTATCGGCTTTTGGGCATGCCCTTTGCGCAGTTCATCCGGGTAGACGCTGGCATTCAATACCACTGGTACCAAAAGCAGGCCGACTGGCTTGCCCGGTTAAACATTGGAGTGGCTCAGCCCTATGGCAATGGAAGTTCCATTCCGTACATCCGCCAGTTTTTTGTGGGTGGCAGCAACAGCATAAGAGCCTGGCAAATCCGTACCCTCGGACCGGGTGCCACACCGGTGGAAGCACTGGATGCCGAAACCTTTCAGGATCAGACGGGCGATTTGAAGCTGGAGGCTAACGTGGAATACCGTTTTCCCATCATCAGCTACCTCAAGGGAGCCGCATTTGTAGATGCCGGCAATATCTGGCTGGTCGAGCAGGGCCCGGCGGATACCGGCACCGAATCCGGCGTCTTCCGGTGGGATGAGTTCTATCGTCAGATCGCTATTGGTGGCGGAGTGGGGCTTCGGCTGGATATTTCCTACTTCGTGCTCCGCCTGGATGTAGCCTTCCCCTTTCGTAAGCCCTACAATGATGCTGGCAATCGCTGGGTTTTTGACGAGATTGCATTCGGGTCTCCGAACTGGCGGACAGAAAATATTGTTTACAACCTTGCGATCGGATATCCGTTTTGATTTTAAGACTGTGTTGGGAATTCGCTTTTGGAGCGAATGTAGTCAAATTTTATTCTGAACAAGTCTTTGATCCCGACATTCATCGTCGGGGG